>JAJZVF010000053.1 GCA_021845825.1 Pseudomonadota bacterium
AGGCCACCGTCAGTTTGCCGTGTGCCCCGGCGCCGATGCCCAGATAATCCCCAAACGTCCAGTAGTTCAGGTTGTGCCGGCATCGGCGGCCCGCGGCCGCGTAGGCAGACACCTCGTACTGAGCAAACCCGGCACTGTCCAGCCGCTCACGGCATACAGCCAGCATCTGCTCCACCACCTCCTCGTCCGGCAGCGTGGGCGGCCGTCCCGCGAACATCGTGCCGGGCTCGACCGTGAGCTGGTAGTGCGAGATGTGCGCGGGCACGAGCCGCAGCGCCGCCTCGATGTCCCGCGCCGCGCCGGCGGCATCCTGCCCCGGTAGACCGTACATCAGGTCCAGGTTGAAATTGACGATACCGGCGGCGTGCAGCTCCTCCACTGCCCTGCAGGTGTCCGTCGGAGTGTGGACCCGGCCGAGGGCGCTCAGACTCCCGGCATCGAAGCTCTGTGCGCCTAGGGACACGCGATTCACGCCGGCCGCCCGATACTCGGCGAAGCGGCCGCGCTCGATCGTGCCCGGGTTGGCCTCCAGCGTCACCTCGAGATCGGCGGTGAGCCGCAGGTGGCGGCCGGCCGCCTGCAGTACCCGTGCGATGGCACCCGGGGAAAACAGGCTCGGCGTGCCCCCGCCGAGGAAGACGCTGATCACCTCGCGTCCGCCGGCCGCCTGCGACTGCGCCTCGAGATCGGCGGTGAGCGCCTCGATGTAGGACTGCTCCGCGAACCCTGCTCGCGCCGCGTAGGAGTTGAAATCGCAATACGGGCACTTGCGAACGCACCAGGGGAAGTGCGCGTAGAGCGCGAGCGGCGGGGTATCGAGCGCGGTCGAGGCAGCGGACTGCAGCGAAATAGTCGGAGGAATCTGTGACATTCTAGAGCATTCGCCGGCCTCTCTACCCACGGGCAAGCCCGCCGGCCGTACGGGTACCTTGATTCGCGGCGCGGACCGTGTAAACCTCCCCATTCGTTCCCCCGACGCGCGAGTCATCCCCGCTTGGGCGCCGGCCGCTCAACAATGGAAGCGTCCACCGCATGACCCAGAAAACCATCGAGCTCATCGACCGAGCCACCGACCGCAAGGTGAACCTGCCCATCCGTCCGGGCACGATCGGCCCGTCCGTCGTCGACATCGCCGCGCTCAACAAGGAGTTCGGACTGTTCACCTACGACCCCGGATTCGGCGGTACCGCCTCGACGGACAGCCGCATCACCTATATCGACGGCGATGCCGGCGTGCTGCTCTATCGCGGCTATCCCGTCGAGCAGCTCGCGGGAAAGAGCACCTTCACCGAGGTCGCCTACCTGCTGCTGCACAGTGAGCTTCCCTCACGCAAGCAACTCGATGAATTCACCGGCAGCATCCGCCATCACACGATGATCAACGAATCGCTGCTGCGCTTCTTCAACGGATTCCACTACGACGCCCACCCCATGGCCATGGTGTCGGCCGTGGTGGCCTCGATGTCCGCGTTCTACCACGACACGATGGACATCTATAGCGCGCGCCAGCGCGAGATATTCGCCCACCGCATCATCGCCAAGATCCCGACGATCGCCGCGGCCGCCCACAAGCACGCGCTCGGCCAGCCATACGTCTATCCGCGCAACGATCTTGACTACTGCAGCAATCTCTTGCACATGCTCTACGCCGTGCCCTGCGAGCCGTACGAGGTCGATGCAGTCGCCGCCCAGGCGCTCGATCTGCTGTTCGTCCTGCACGCCGATCACGAGCAGAACGCCAGCACCTCGACGGTGCGCCTGGCGGGCAGCACCGGCACGAACCCCTACGCGGCCATCGCCGCGGGCATCTCGGCGCTGTGGGGCCCGGCGCACGGCGGCGCCAACGAGGCGGTGCTCAACATGCTCGAGCAGATCGGCACCGTCGACAACATCCCGAAGTTCCTCGCGCAAGTCAAGGACAAGACCAGCCACGTGCGCCTCATGGGCTTCGGGCACCGGGTCTACAAGAACTTCGATCCGCGCGCCAAGATCATCCGCGAGATGTGCCACAAGGTGCTCGCGCGCCTCGGCCGCTCGGACAATCCGCTATTTGAGCTCGCGTTGCGCCTGGAGGAAGTGGCCCTCAAGGACGAGTACTTCATCGAGCGCAAGCTCTACCCGAACGTCGATTTCTATTCAGGCATCATTTACAGCGCAATCGGCATTCCCCGCTCGATGTTCACCGTGATGTTCGCCATCGCCCGCACGGTGGGCTGGGTCGCCCACTGGGCCGAGATGATCGCCGACCCCGCCATGCGTATCGGACGCCCGCGGCAGCTGTACACCGGTCCGACCCGCCGCGATTACGTGGATATCACCAAGCGCGCTTGATCCTGCACTGAGCACTCAGCACGGATCAAGGGCACATTCCTGCCGTCGTGTCATCGACCGGCTCACCTCTGTCGAGCAGCGCCTCGACCTCCGGCGCGCTCGCTCGCCGCATGGGCCGGCCGTCGACCGGACTGGCCGGAGCCTGGCGGATGCCTTCCGGTGGAAAGACCGTAGCCTCGATCGGCTGATCCTCGATTTCGAAGCGCAGCCCCGGACGGGCGAGCACCCGCTCAGGGCTCATGCGCACGCGCTTCTCGATCACCTCGTGCGCGAGACCCAGATCGATCAGCCTCATCACCACCGATTCAGCGCAATCGGCAAACAGGTGCAGCTGCACGGGGGAGTGTTCCGTCGCGGTCCCGCTCAGCACCGGCCCGACCAGCCGAGGCTCGAACTCCGGCAGGCGCCGCATGGCCGCGAGCGCCGCGCGCCGCAGCGCCTGCAACGACTCGAGGTGCAGCGTGCCGCCGAAGAGGCGCTGATACGCCGCGAGCGCCTGCTCGATCTCGGTGTTCCTCGGCAGCACCGCGCCATCGTTCACACCGAAGCGCTCGGCGGCCTTGCGCTTGGCCACGAGGAAATCGCGAATTCCGTGCTCGGCCATAATGCGCGCGGCCTCCTGTGCCAGCGCACGGCGAAGGTTCTCGCCGCGGGGGGTGGGGCGCTTGGACATCAGAATATGGACGCCGCTGCGCCTTGGCTCATGGTGGGCGGCTGTGCGCCGCTGCCTCCGGGCAGATGGTTGGCCATGAAGACCTCCTCGATGCCGTCGGGGTTCTCGTCGCTCACCAGCAGGCCGGTGCGCGGCGAGACTCGCAACCGGACGATGCCGGGCGGCTGCGGTCGCCGCCACTGCGGTACACCCGTGAGCGCCACGCGCATGAAGCGGATCCAGATCGGCAGCGCCACAGCCGCTCCCTGCTCGCCGTAGCCGAGGCTCTGATTGTCGTCGAATCCCGCCCACACGACGGCCACGAGGTGCGGCGTGAAACCGTTGAACCACGCATTGGTGAAGTTGTTGGTTGTACCGGTCTTGCCGGCGATGTCGTCGCGCCCGAGGGAGCGGGCGGCCATGCCCGTACCGAACTGAATGACGCTGTGCATCATGGAGGTCATGATGTAGTCGTTGTCCGCGCTGATCACGCGCGGCGCGATCTGATCGGGCGGCATGTACTGCGCGCCGTCGCCGCGCAGTGCGCTCGCCTCCGCCAGCAGCGCCTTGGTATTGGCCGCCGGCGTAAGCGAGCTGAGGCTCGCCTGCTGATCGCACCCGTGGCAGGCGATGCGCGGGGTGGCCTGCCAGACCACCTTGCCCGCGGCGTTCACGATCCGATCGATCAGGAACGGCTTCACGCGATAGCCCCCGTTGGCGAATACGGCATAGCCGGTCGCCATCTGCATCGGCGTCACATCCAAAGAGCCGAGCGCGAGAGTCAGATTCTGCGGCAAAGTCTTCGGATCGAAGCCGAAGCGGGCGACGTACCGCGTGACGAACGGAAGACCGATGGCCCGCAGGATGCGGATCGACACCAGATTGATCGAGTGGGCGAGCGCGACGCGCATCCGCACCGGACCTCCGAACCTGTCGCCGTAGTTCACGGGCCGCCAAGTGGTCTCCGAGCCGTACCCGCCGGTGACCAGGGGCGCATCCAGGAAGGTGCTCGAGGCGGTGTAGCCCTGCTGCAGGGCCCCGGAGTAGTAGAAAGGCTTGAAGCCGGAGCCCGGCTGGCGCAACGCTTCGGTGGCGCGGTTGAACTTGCTGGTGAAGTAGTCGAACCCGCCGACGAGGGCGGCGATCGCCCCGTCGTCCGGATTGAGGGACACCAGGGCCGCCTGTGCCTGCGGCACCTGGGCAAGCTCGGCCGCCCGCCCGCCTTTCCACACGACATACACAACGTCTCCGCGCGAAAGGACGTCGCCCGCGGTTTTCGGCACAGGTCCCAGCGCGTCCACGCTGTACTCCTTCCTCGCCCAGACGAGGCCACCCCAGCCGATCCGGGCAAAGCCGTGCGAGCGGACGTAAACAGTCGCACTCTTGCGGCCGACCCGGGTCACCACTGCGGGCGAGAGAACTCCTATGGGTCCGTATTCGTCCACCAGGGTGTGCAGTTGCGCCGGGGTGACTCTGGCGGAGAGAACCGTGCGGCCAATCGGTCCCCGGTAGCCGTGGCGCCGGTCATAGGCGATCAAGCCGAGCTGTACGGCTCGCTGGGCGGCCACCTGCAACCGCCCGTCGACGGTGGTGTAGACGCGATAGCCGGCGGTCTCGGCCGCCGGGCCGAACCGCTTCAGCATCCTTTGGAGCACCATCTCCGCCACATAAGGGGCTTGGACCGCGACGCGGGGGGCGTGCAGACGCGCGGCGATGGGTGCCTGGTCGGCCGCCCTAGCCTCGGCCGCGTTGATGTACCCGAGGTCGAGCATGCGCGTCAGGACGTACGAGCGGCGCATCGCCGCCAGATGCGGATGCACGATGGGGTTGTACAGCGAGGGCGCCTGAACGATGCCGGCGAGGGTGGCCTCCTCCGCCAGCGTAAGCCGATCGAGCGGCTTGCCATAGTAGGTCTGAGCGGCCGCCGCCACCCCGTACGCGCGCTCGCCGAAATAAATAACGTTGAGGTAGAGCTGGAAGACCTTGTTCTTGGTGAAATGGTGGTCGAGCCGGTAAGCGACGAAGCTCTCCTGAAGCTTGCGCCGCCACGTCTTGTTCAGCGTCAAAAAGAGGTTGCGGGCCGCCTCCATTGTAATAGTGCTGCCGCCCTGGGCCTTGCGGCCCTCGATCACGTCGACCAGCGTCGCCCGCAGAAGGCTCCCCAGATTGATCGCCCCCTCCTGGTAAAAGAGGTGATCCTCGGCGGCCAAAAAGGCCTCTCGCAGCCCCAGCGGCACCTGGTCGAAGCGCACGGGCGTTCGCTGTTCCACCCCGATTTGCGAGATCAGCCTGCGGCCGGTGGTGTAGATCCTCAGCGGCACTTCCAGCTTGACGTGCCGCATTTGGCTCAGCGTCGGCAAGGAGGGGTCCAAATAGACGTAGGTACAGGCGTAGGCATAAAGACCGCCGAGGACGACCAGCGCCAGGCCCGTCACGAGGATGGCCGGAATTCGAAATAGCTTCCACTTCACGGAACGATGACTCTCTGTACGACGGATCCGGCACCTGCGAGTGGCGAACCCGCCCGGCCGGGGACCCTAAAGTCCCCATGGTAACGCCCAAGCGAGGGACCGTGCCCGGCGGGGGAAGTTCGGCCCCCTCCAGGCGACGAGCCACCCGACTCGCCGCTGCAGCATCCCCGGGGCGCACGCGGGCTCCGCCCGGGTGCGCCGGAACCCTGCCGGCGTTTGAGCTGCCTGCGGCAGGAGACGTCCCGCGGGGAGGAGCCGGCAGGCTCCTCTGCGGCGCCGTTTTCAGCTTCGGGGTACCGACCTTTGCAGGGCGGCGCCCGTTTCGTGAGACGGCTCACGTTCAATTTAACCTTCGGCTGCTATATATTGGGAGGAATATTCACAAGGGGTGGCGATTTTCAGGCGTAAGACCCTGAAAAGGAAAAAAATGTTCCTCTTCCCGCGGAAGTACCGACCCCTGATCGGACTTGACATAACTACGTCCTCGATCAAGCTGATCGAACTCAGCATGGCCGGGGGGCAGTATCGCGTCGAGTCCTATGCTGCCGAGCCCACGCCTGCCAACTCGATCAACGAGAAGAGCATCGTGGACGCCGAGGCGGTGGGTGAGGCCGTGCGCCGCGCCGTCAAACGCTCCGGCACCAAGAACACCGAGGTTGCGCTGGCCATCAGCGGCGATGCGGCCATCACCAAGGTCATCCAGATGCCGAGCTCCCTGCGCGCCAATGACCTCGAAGCGCAGGTGGAGATGCAAGCCGACCAGTACATCCCCTTTCCCATGGACGAGGTGAGCTACGATTTCGAGGTCCTAGGTCCTTCGGAGAAAGAGCCGGACACCAACGACGTGCTGCTGGTCGCCACGCGCACTGAAAACGTCGAGCAGCGCCAGGCCGCCGTCAAGGCCGCGGGACTGACCGCCCGGATCGTGGACGTCGAGGCATTCGCTCTGGAGAACGCCTGCCGGCTGATGACGCATCAGATGCCGGAGGGAGGGGTCGAGCGCACCGTCGCCGTCGCCGACTTCGGCGCGAGCAGCACCACCTTCAGCGTATTGCGCAACCTCAAGGTGATCTACACCCGCGACTTCGCATTCGGTGGCCAACTGCTCACCGAAGAGATCATGCGCACGTACGGCCTGTCGCTCGAGGAGGCCGGGCGCGCGAAGAAAGAAGGGGGACTGCCGGGCAACTACCAGTCCGAGGTGCTCGACCCCTTCATCGATGACATGACACAGCAGGTCAACCGCTCGCTGCAGTTCTACCTCGCCTCCGGCACCGGCCGCGAGCAGCCCGAGAAGATCCTCGTGTGCGGCGGCTGTGCCAACATCCCGGGCGTGGCCGACGTGATCGCAAGCCGCGTCGGCATCACCGCCGAAAAGGGCGAGCCGCTCGGGCAGATGAAGCTTTCGGCGCGCGCGCGCACGCAGGCCGTGCACCGCGATGCGACCGCCCTGCTCACGGCCTGCGGCCTGGCGCTCAGGAGCTTCGACTGATGCCGCGCATCAACCTGCTGCCCTGGCGCGAAGCCGAACGCAAGGAGCGAAAGCAGCTATTCACGGTGGCGCTGGTGGCCGCCGCCTTGGCGGCGGTCGTGGCCACCTTCGGCGTGCACCTGCTTTACAGCGCCATGATCAGCGACCAGCAGGCCCGAAACACTCTGCTGCAAGCGCAGATCGACAGCCTCAACCGGCAGATCGGCAAGATCAACACCCTGCGCAAGACCGAGCGCCGCTTCATCGCCCGCATGCAGGTCATCGAGCGGCTGCAGCGCGCACGACCGCAGATCGTGCACGTGTTCGACCAGATCGTGCGAACGGTGCCCCCCGGCCTGTACCTGACCGAAGTCGACCAGAAGGGCGACCGCATTCGGTTCAAGGGGGTCGCCCAATCAAGCACGCGTGTTTCGGAATTCATGCGCAATATCGACCACTCCCAATGGCTTGCCGACGCCCAGCTGGAGGTGATCAAGGCGGGCGGCAAGGTAGCGGGCTCCACCTTCACGTTGGATGCGAAGGTGACCTCGCCCAAAGGCGCCGGCCGCTTTAAAGAGTCCGGTCCGGCCCGAACGATCGCGCGAAGGGCGGCCGAATGAACCTCAAGGACCTGACCGAACAGCTGCGCGACCTCGATCCGCGCGATCCGGGCCGCTGGCCGTTCGCGGTACGCGCCGGGGCGGTGGGCGCGACGTTTGTCGTGCTGACATTGATCCTGGTGTATCTGTTCGTATGGCAAACGGTGCGCCCGCAGCTGAAGCAAAGCGAAGCGCAGGAGCGCCAGCTGCGCCAGGAATTCGTCATCAAGCACAGTGTGGCGGCCAACCTCAAGATCTACCGGCGGCAGTTGCAGGAGCTGCGCGTCTCCTTCGGCGCGCTGCTGCGCCAGCTGCCGAGCAAGACCGAGGTGCCGAGCCTGCTCGAGAACATCTCCGACACCGCGGCCGCCGTCGGACTGAAGCAGCACCTCTTTCAGCCGGGCCACGAGACCGACAAGGCGTTCTACGCAGTGCTGCCGATCAAGATGGTGCTGACCGGCGGCTACCATCAGTTCGGCGAGTTCGCCAGCGACATCGCCGCGCTGTCGCGCATCGTGACCTTGCACGACATCCAGATCAAGCCGACGCGTCCCAACGCCTTCAACTCGCTTTCCCTCACGCTGACCGCATACACCTACCGCTATCTCACCCAGGAGGAGATGGCGGCGCGATATGCTAAAGCGCACAAGGGCAAGTTCGCCCATCCCCCGCCGCGGGGACCGGGCTGAAGGCGCGGAGTAAGCAGCGAATGATCAAGTCCATCCGGCCCGGCTCCCTGGCGCGCACATGCACGGTTATCGGCTGCCTGGTGCTGGCGGCCTGCTCGAGCGGCAGCGACAACCTGCAGCATTTCATCGCGCAGACCGACAAGCAGCCGGGCGGCTACGTCAAGCCGCTGCCAGCGGTCCCGAAGTACGAAACCTTCACCTACACCGATCAGGCCATGCGCTCTCCGTTCGTGCCGAGCGAGGGACCCGGCGCAAACCTCGTGCGCCCCGACGCCGGACGTCCGCGCCAGTATCTCGAGCGGTTTCCGCTCGATACCTTGAAAATGGTCGGCACGCTGTCCACCGACGGGACGCTCTACGGTCTGGTGCAGACCAAGGACGGCATCGTCCACCGCGTGACGATCGGCAATTACATGGGGCAAAACGACGGGCGCATCGTGCGGATCACGCCGACGCAGATTCAACTGGTCGAGATAGTCCCGAACGGTCTCGGTGGGTACATGAAGCGGCCGGCCGCCTTGGGCCTGAGCCGGTGAATCAACAGGTCGCCAATGCTCCAGCAGGGAGTCCAAGAATGAAACCCTTTCCGCGCAGACTTCCCATCCTGGAGACGGCCGCCGTATCGCTGCTGCTGGCCCTGCTCGCGCTGCCGGCGCCACCGGCGCGCGCCGCGGGTGAAGCGCAGCTGCAGTCCGTCCAGGTGTTGCCGCTGCCGAACGGGCCGGTGCAACTGCGACTGCAGCTCTCCGCGGCGCCGCCGCGGCCGCTGTCCTTCACCATGGACCATCCGGCGCGCATCGTCATCGACCTGCGGACCACACGGCTCGCCTTGCCCTCGGATCTGATTCCCGTCAAGTCGGGCGGGCTCGAGTCGATCCTCGCCGCCGAGAGCAAGCACCGCTCGCGCCTCGTGCTGACGCTCGCGCGGCCCATCCCCTATCGGATGAAGCGGCTGGGTAACGACATCCTGGTGACCCTGGGAGCGGCCTCGGACGTGATGCCCGCGGCATCTGCCGCGGCGCCCGCGCCGCTGGTTTCAACGAGCCCCGCGCCTGCCGCGGGCACCGGCCCGATCCGGCAGATCCGCAGCATAGACTTCAGGCGAACCCCCGGCGGCGCCGGCAAGGTAATCGTGCAGCTTTCCAATCCGCACATTCCGGTCAATCTGCGCCAGCTCGGCGATCATGTGATCGTAGACTTCACCGGCGCCGCGGTGCCGGTCGATCTCCTGCGCCGCTTCGACGCGACGGACTTCGGCACGCCGGTCATCGACTTCGAGGTCACGCGCACTCCCACCGGATCGCGCATCACGATCCATGGCACCGGCGCGTTCAATGAGATGGCTTACCAGGCCAATACCCAGTACGTGGTGGAGCTGCGCCCGGTGAGCCAGGCACAGGCCCTGGTACAGAAGCCGCGCTACACCGGCCAGCGGCTCTCGCTCAACTTCCAGGACATCCCCGTGCGGGCCGTATTGCAGCTGCTGGCCGACGCCAGCGGCAAGAACATCGTGGTCAGTGGATCGGTCAAGGGCAGCTTGACGCTGCGCCTGCACAATGTGCCCTGGGATCAGGCGCTGCACCTGATCCTGCAGATCAAGGGGCTCGGCGAGGAGAAGCAGGGCAATGTGATCCTGGTGGCCCCGCAGGCCGAGCTTGCCGATCGGGAAAAGGCCCAGCTCGCCGCGCAGCGCGCCGTGCAGCAGCTCGTGCCGCTGCGCTCGGAATACCTGCAGATCAACTACGCCAAGGCGGCCGACCTCGCCGCCCTGATCAAGTCGCAAGGAAACTCCCTGCTGTCCAAGCGCGGCACCGTCTCGGTCGACAAGCGCACCAACACACTGCTGCTGCAGGACACCCCGCAGCGCCTGGCGCAGATCAACCGGCTGGTCAAGCGGCTTGACGTGCCGGTGCGTCAGGTGCTGATCGAAGCGCGCATCGTGCTGGTCAACAACGATTTCGAGCGCAAGCTCGGCACCCAGCTGGGCCTGACGCACTGGACGAACATCGGCAGCAGCGGCATCGGGGTCACCACCGGCACGTCCGCCGGCGAGGGCACCATGATCGGCTCCGCCATCGGCAACATCAACGGCGGCGCCAACCCGAGCTACCAGCTGGACGGCGCCATCGGCAACAGCACGAACGCCCCGAACCGCTACGACATCAATCTGCCGGTGTCGAACCCGGCGGGCTCGATCGCTTTCGGTATCCTGACCGGCAACTACCTGCTGGACCTCGAGTTGTCGGCCGCCCAGGCGCAGACCCAGGCCAAGATCGTGTCCTCGCCCAAGGTGATCACCGCCGATCAGAAGCAGGCGACCATCATGCAGGGCATAGAGATCCCCTACCAGCAGTCCGCCTCGAGCGGCGCGACCTCCATTTCGTTCAAGAAGGCAGTGCTCGAGCTCAAGGTCACTCCGCAGATCACGCCGGACAACCACATCATCCTCAATCTCCACGTCCGCGATGATCAGGTGGGCCAGACCTTCGTGTCCTCCGGAGGCGTCGACGTGCCCGCGATCGACACGCGCAGGATCACCACCCAGGTGCTGGTCGATGACGGTCAGACCGTGGTGCTCGGCGGCATCCTGCAGACCACATCGAGCAATGTGGCCACGAAGGTGCCCTGGCTGGGCGACATACCGATTCTGGGACATCTGTTCAAGAACACGGACCGGACCAATGACAAGGACGAGCTGCTGGTGTTCATCACGCCAAAGATCATCCAGCGGAACCTGAGCATGAACTGACCCGGGCGCCGCCGCGGAGCCGGCCCGGACCCCACGCGGGCCGTTTCCGCTATGCTCGGCGACGATGCCAGGCAAGCCCCCAAATATTTTCCTCGTCGGCCCCATGGGCTCGGGCAAGAGCGCAGTCGGCCGCAGCCTCGCGCGGCATCTGCGCGTGACGTTCCATGACAGCGACGCCGAGATCGAGCGGCGCACCGGGGTGGATATTCCCTACATCTTCGAGAAAGAGGGCGAGGCGGGCTTTCGCGAGCGCGAGCGGGAAGCGATCGCGATGCTCACTCGGCTGCGGCGGATCGTGCTCGCCACCGGGGGCGGCGCGATCCTGCTGCCCGAGAACCGGCGCCTGCTGGCCGAGAACGGCTGGGTGGTATACCTGAAGACCTCCGTCGCCCAGCAGGCCGAGCGGGTCAAGGCGGGCCGTCACCGCCCGCTCCTCAACGGGGTGGACGACACCCACGCACGGTTGCACGAGCTCATGGAAATACGCGATCCGCTCTACAGCGCCATCGCTGATCTCACCCTGCCCACCGACGGGCGGCAGATCAAGGCCGTGGTTCGCGACATCATCGAGACGATCCGCTAGATTGCCCTCATGGACACCTTGCGCGTCGAACTGGGCAGCCGCAGCTATCCGATCCTGATCGGGCAGGGGCTGCTCGCCGATCAGGCGATCTTCCGCCGGCACATCGGCGCGCGCGACGTGCTGATCGTCAGCAACACTACGGTTGCCCCGCTTTATCTGCGGGCCCTGGAAGACAGTCTGCAGCCGCGCAGGACCATCGCGACGCTCCTTCCCGACGGCGAGCCGCACAAGACCCTGGATATGGTCGCGCGGGTCCTCGACGTTCTGGTCGCCAATCGATTCGGGAGAGACTGCACCGTCGTAGCGCTCGGCGGCGGCGTGGTGGGCGACATGGCCGGCTTTGCCGCGGCAATCTACCAGCGCGGCGTGGCCTTCGTGCAAGTGCCGACGACGCTCCTCGCCCAGGTGGACTCGGCGGTGGGAGGCAAGACGGGCGTCAACCATCCCGGAGGCAAGAACCTGATCGGCGCCTTTCATCAACCTGCGGCGGTCATCACCGATACCCGTACGCTTGCCACGCTTCCCCCGCGAGAGCTGCGGGCAGGGCTCGCGGAGGTCATAAAATACGGACTCATCTGCGACAGCGCATTCTTCGCCTGGCTCGAGACCTGTGCAGATGACCTGCTCGCCGGCGAGCCATCCGCGCTGGCGCGGGTGATCCGGCGCTCGTGCGAGATCAAAGCGGCGCTCGTCGGCCAGGACGAGCAAGAGCACGGTGACCGCGCACTGCTCAATCTCGGACACACGTTCGGCCATGCGATCGAATCCGCCACGGGATACGGCCGCTGGCTGCATGGCGAGGCGGTCGGAGCCGGCCTGGTGATGGCCGCCCGCATGTCGCAGGAAATGGGGCTGCTTGGCGCTGAGGATCTGGCGCGGATCATGACGGTGGTCGCGCGCATGGGTCTGCCGTTACGGGTGTCCGGCATTGCCCCCCACACGATCCTTGCGCACATGCGCATCGACAAGAAAGTACAGGCGGGCCGGATCCGCCTGGTGCTCCTGCGCGGCATCGGCGCAGCCTTCGTCACCGCCGATTATGACGAGGGCTGCCTGCGCCGCACCCTGGAATCCCAGTTGGAGTGACACTCGGGGCTGCCCGGATGAAGCAACCGGAAGTTGATTCCCCGAGCCTGGCGCCGTACGCGGCGCGCGAGGCGCGCTCCCGCGGCCGCCGCTACCCGGAGCCCGCGCCCGAGTACCGCGGCGAGTTCCAGCGCGACCGCGACCGCATCATCCACTCCAACGCCTTCCGGCGCCTGGTCTACAAGACCCAGGTGTTCGTCAATCACGAGGGGGACCTGTACCGTACGCGTGTCACCCATTCCATCGAGGTCGCGCAGATCGCCCGCTCGGTGGCGAGGGCGCTGCGTGTCGAGGAGACGCTTGCCGAGGCGATCAGCCTGGCACACGATCTGGGGCATACCCCCTTCGGGCATGCCGGTCAGGATGCCCTCAACGAGTGCATGCGGCCGCACGGCGGCTTCGAGCACAACCTGCAGTCCCTCAGAGTGGTGGACGAGCTGGAAGAGCGCTACGCGGACTTTCCGGGTCTCAATCTGACTTTCGAATGCCGTGAAGGCATCCTCAAGCACTGCTCGGCGCGGGCGGCGAGGGATCTCGGCGACGTCGGCGAGCGGTTCCTCAGCCACCGCCAGCCCGGACTCGAGGCGCAGATCGCCAATCTGGCCGACGAAATCGCCTACAACAACCATGACGTCGACGACGGTATCCGGGCAGGCCTGCTCGACCTCGAGCAGTTGCGGGAAACGAGGATGTTCCGCCGCCAGTACGAGCGAGTCACGACGCGCCACCCCGGGCTCGGCGGGCGGCGCCTCGTGCACGAGATCATCCGCGGCATGATCAACCACATCGTCGTGGACCTGATCCGGACGAGCCAGGCGCGCATCGAGCAGGCCCGCCCCGCGTCGATCGACGAGGTGCGGGCGCAACCGCAACCCCTGATCGCGCTGGGGGAGGAAACCCTGGAGGAGCACCGGGAACTGATGAGCTTCCTGCGGGAGCGCGTGTATCGCCATTACAAGGTGCTGCGCATGACGACCAAGGCCCGGCGCGTGGTCGCCCAGCTGTTCGATGCCTTCATGACCGACCCCCGCCTGATGCCGCCGGAGCACCGCGAGTTCGCGGCCCGGGGCGAAGCTGAGCTGGGGACCGGGGGCCGCGCCCGGGCGGTCGCCGACTACATCGCCGGCATGACCGACCGGTACGCAATCCTCGAGCACCGGCGGATGTTCGACCCCGCGGAGCGCACTTAAGATGTCCGGCCCCGATCCGGCACTGACACGCGACGCCCGCCGCCATTTTCTGCAGGCGCTGCGGCGTGCGCTGCGGCCCATCATCAGGTTGTTGATACGCCACGGCATCGGCTACGCCGAGTTCGCCGAGGTGGCGCGGGGCGCCTATGTCGAAAGCGCGGTCCGAGATTGGTTCGGTCAATGCCCGAAGCCGACCCGCGAGCAGATTGCTCAGATCACGGGAATTCCAAGGCAACGCGTCGATCATTACATCGATGATGAGGATAGTCTGCCCAGAGCGTTACCCACATTAACGAACGTGCTTGTTGAAGTGCTTCACAAATGGCACACCGACCCGCGCTATCTGGGCGACGCAGGGACTCCTATTGACCTGGATTTCGACGCATGTTCCGGGTGCAGTTTTTTTGGCCTGGTCACCGAAATCAATGCCGAAGTGAGCCCAGGAGCGGTGCTCGATGCGCTGCTGCGAGCCAAATGCGTTACGCGTTTGGACGACAACCGGATACACCCGGTCACGCGTTTCTTCATCTGGCCGCGGGAAGATCTAGCCGCGATTGAGCACTTTGGCATCGCTTTGTCACAACTTATTGGAACGTATGAGTACAACTTCAATGTCGCCCAGGCGGAAGACAAGCGACTCGAACGCTCTGTGTTCGCCGACGAGGGCCTTCCCCGACATTTACTGCCCATGTTCCAAGCTCATGCGATGGAGCGTGCCAATCAGTTTCTCTTGGACCTTGATGATTGGATTGCTCGGTGCGCCGACTCAGATACAGACCATCTGGGTCCGCGCGTAGCAGCCGGCGTCAATGTGTTTCTTTACGTCGACCCACCACCGGACCCACGGAACCTGCCGGCTCTAGTTCAATCCCGCCGTAACATAACGTCTTGCAGTGACGAATCTACGTCATGAGTTCGGGCGAGACCCACCAGGGCCTTCTTTTCTTTCTGCGGCGCGTGCTGCGATCCCTCGCACGCCTGTTGATTCGTGTCGGCGTCCGCTTCGACGAATTTGCTGCTGTCGCTCAGAATGTATTCATCGAAAGCGCCATCCGCGATTTAGAATACCCGAGCATTCCCTCGCGAGAGCGTATCGCCACAGTCACCGGACTCACCCGGCGTCAAGTAAATCGCCACCTAGACCTGAGCGCGAACCACCCCTCGGCCGACCCGACCATGGCGGACATCTTGGTCGAGATCTTGCACAAGTGGCACACAACTCCGGGGTATGCCGGTCCGTATGGTATCCCGCTGGAGTTGGAATTTTCCACGCCTCCCAGTCGCTGTTTTTGCAGTTTGGTGGCGCTGGTGGATCCCAAGATCGATGCCGCTCGCGCTGTCGAGGAACTGCATTTAGTCGGCGCAATCACTTGGTCGGGTGACAAGCGCTTTCGCGCGGTATCCCGTTCTTTGTTGATGTCGACACCCGCATCACCTCAGTTGATCGAGCATTTTGGAATGACGCTTTGGCGGCTCGCGCGGACCATGGAGCACAACATGGAATCAAAAGACGGCGACAAACTACTGCAACGGAGAGTCAGCGCCGACCGAGGCCTGCCAGTCGAACTCGTTCCCGCATTTGAGAAATACGTGCGCAGCAGGGCAACTGAACTTCTGCTGGATTTGGATAATTGGTTCGCATCGCGGATTTCGGGCGATTCGAGTGCTCACGACCGGGTTGATGCCGGCGTTGATGTTTTCCTGTACATAGAGCCCTCAGGCGACGAGGCCCCTCTGGCCGATCTCGTCACCGCCTCCGAAAGCAAGACGAGCACAAGCCGCTAGTCGCGACGGTCCGCTCGGCCCATCGCAAGCCCCAAATCGACGCTCCGATGGATGCCGTATTCACTACGGCATAGTCTGAGACCACGCTTGCTCCTTCGGGAGTTTCTTTGACGCAATTCACACTTTCTTGATAGGCTTTCTTACATAAGACATAATCGATATTACATAAGGTAATAAAAATGGCTCGACTACTGGCCGAAGTGGCTTTTCAGGAGGTTCAGATGTCTCGATCCGCGCAATCTTCCTTCCGCGGCGCGTCAATTCCGGCAGTTGCGGCTTTCGTGGCTGCCGCCCTGGTTGCGACGGCTCGTGCAGGCACCCTGACCGTCGGTCCCATCGAGCAGGTCGATCTCAAGGCGTCGACCATGGTCGTGTTGGGGCAGACCTACCAGATCGGCCCCTCGGTTTCCGTCAGGAACCAGGCAGGCGCAGCTGAGGCCCTCGGCTCTCTTACTCCGGATACGTTGGTAGTAATCGACGGCACGGAGACTAAAGCCGGCAAAGCAACCGTCAGCAGCGTCACCAGCCTTTCGCAAATTGACGTGCCGGGAGCAACTCGCCTTCTGGTGACGGGCGTGGTTTCGTCCGAGACGGCTGCCGGTGACGTAAAGGTGGGCAATCTGACAGTCGACATTACGCCCACCTTGACCAGCGATTCGCAGAACTTTGCGGTCGGCGGATTGGTCTCGATTACAGGGACGCAGCCGAACCAGGACGGGCTCTTCCTTGCTCAGAATATCGTTTCGCTGGATGGCATCAAGGGCAGCGGCGCGGCCATGGGCATCAAGGGCAGCGGCGCGGCCATGGGCATCAAGGGCAGCGGCGCAGCCATGGGCATCAAGGGCAGCGGCGCGGCCATGGGCATCAAGGGCAGCGGCGCGGCCATGGGCATCAAGGGCA
>JAJZVF010000054.1 GCA_021845825.1 Pseudomonadota bacterium
CGGCATGTCTTGATAGACTGCCTCTTGAGGCGCAGGCGCCCGCGCTCGTTGCATACACCTGCCGGATCAAGACCTGAAAATCGACCGCACAATCAGCGTCGCCCCGATGATGGACTGGACCGACCGTCATTGCCGGTACTTTCTGCGCGGCTTCTCGCCCCTGACGCTCCTTTACACGGAGATGATCGCCGCGGCGGCCATCGTCCGCGGCGATGCCCGCAGGCTCCTCGAGTTCGATCCGGAGGAGCACCCCGTGGCGCTGCAGCTCGGGGGCAGCGAGCCGGGCGCGCTCGCCCGGGCCGCCCGCCTCGCGGAGGAGGCCGGTTATGACGAGATCAATCTCAACTGCGGTTGTCCGAGCGAGCGGGTCGCGAGCGGCGCCTTCGGCGCCTGCCTCATGCGCGAGCCGGCGCGCGTGGCCGAGTGTGTGGCGGCGATGCGGGCGGCGGTGCACGTTCCGATCACCGTCAAGATGCGCATCGGTGTCGTGAGCGCCGCCGACACCCGCTGGCGCGAGGCGCTCGCCGGCTTCGAGGAAGCCGACGAGCAGGCGCTGCACGAATTCGTCGGCGCGATCCGCTCAGCCGGCTGCACGGTGGCCGTCGTGCACGCGCGCAAGGCGGTGCTCGGCGGACTCTCGCCGAAGGACAATCGGCAGGTTCCCCCGCTGCGCTACGATGTGGTGCGGCGTTTGAAGCGGGCATTCGCCGACCTGTCCGTGGTCGTCAACGGCGGGCTGCGCGATGCCTCCGCCGTCCTCGATGCCTTGAGCTGGTGCGATGGAGTCATGCTCGGCCGCGAGGCCTATCATCGCCCGTGGGTGCTGGCGGAGCTGCAGCGCACGCTCGCGCCGGCGGCGCCGGCGAGCCCGGATCGGGCGCTCATGCTCGAGCGCATGGCCCGCTACGCGCAGCGGCAGATGCTCGCGGGCGAGCCGCTGCAGGCCATCACGCGCCACATGCTCGGGCTGTACGCCGGGCAGCCCGGCGCGAAGGAATTTCGCCGCTTGCTGAGCGAAGGCGCACGCGTTGCCGGGGCGGGACCGGCGCTGATCCGCCGGGCGGCGACACAGCGTTGAGGGCCCGCCTTGCGGGGGCAAGGCCGGCGCGGCAGGGTGTGCCTCGGACTTGTGCGCACGTGCGCCGGTGGCGCTTGCCGATGCGACTCGCGTATACTCTTCTACAATTTTTCCGCCAGCCGCATGTCCGCGTTCGAGACATCCAACAGTCGGGGGGGAAGGGTGGGCAGCGTGCGCCATGGGTGAGGACATTGAGCTCGCCGTACTGTTCGCCGACGTGGTGGGCTCGACCCGCCTCTATGAGCGGATGGGCGACCAGCGTGCCCGCGACATGGTTTCCCTGTGCATCGAGCTGATGCGCAACGCCACCGAGCAGCATACGGGCACGGTGGTCAAGACCATGGGCGATGAGGTCATGGCCACCTTCCCGAGCGCCGATGATGCGCTCAATGCCGCCACCCAGATGCAAAAGCAGATCATGGGCCACACGCAGCTGCGCGCCGACGGCCAACCCGTGGCGATTCGCATCGGCTGTCATTTCGGGCCCGTCATGACCGAGCGGCAGGACATCTTCGGCGTCACGGTGCACACCGCCAACCGCATGACGAGCCAGGCCAAGGCCGGGCAGATCATCATCACCGAGGCCACCGTCGGGCGGCTCTCCCCGCAGTGGCGCAGCGCCTGCCGCCTGATCGACAACGCGCCGATCAAGGGACAGGGCAACGAGGTGCCGCTCTACGAGGTGCTCTGGCAGGCCGATGACGTGACGAGCATGGTGCGGGCCGTGCCGCTCGCGGCCGATCACGCCTACGCGCGTCTCATGCTCTGGTGGCTCGACCGCGAGCTGGTGGTCGACGAGCAGCACGCCATTCTCACCATCGGACGGGCGGATGAGAACGACCTGGTGGTCAAGGGCAGCCTCATTTCGCGCCTGCACGCGCGCATCGAGTTCACGCGCCACAAGTTCATGCTGATCGATCACAGCACCAACGGCACCTTCGTGCGCGCCGCCAACGGCGAGGAGTCCTTCGTGCGCCGGGATACCCTGCAGCTGAAGGGCAGCGGGACGATCGGCCTCGGGCGCCTGCCGGAGGCCGACTCGGCACAGACCATCCGCTTCCTCTGTCAGTGACGCTCGCCCGGGCGCCGTCCCCGGCGAGCGTCTGCGCAGCGGGCGATTACTCGCCGGTGGCGGGGGATTCCTGTACGCCGCCGAGGGCCGCGGCGGTCTTCTCGAGCTCGGCCCACATCTGCGCCGGCAGCCGCTCGCCGAACCCGCGCAGGTACGCGCGCAGCTCCGCCACTTCCTTCTGCCACAGCTCCCTGTCCACCGACAGCAGCGCGCGCAGCTCCTCGGGGCTCACCCGCAGCCCGGCGGTGTTGAGGTCCTTCGGCCGCGGCAGCAGCCCGATGCCGCCGTCGATCGCATGTGCCTTGCCGGCGCATCGATCGAGCATCCAGGCGAGCACCCGCAGGTTCTCGCCGAATCCCGGCCAGAGGAACCTGCCCTGCGGGTCGCGACGGAACCAGTTGACATGGAAGAGCCGCGGCGGCCTCGCGAGCTTCGCGCCCACCGCCAGCCAGTGGCGCCAGTAATCGGCGAAGTTGTAGCCGCAGAACGGCTGCATCGCCATCGGGTCGCGGCGCACGACGCCGACCTGACCGTCCGCCGCCGCCGTCGTCTCGGAGGCCACCGAAGCGCCGACCAGTACGCCGTGGGACCAGTCGCGCGCCTCGTACACGAGCGGGGCGACCTCGCGGCGCCTGCCGCCGAAGAGGATGGCCGAGATCGGCACGCCCTGCGGGTCCTCCGCGTGCGGGGAGTAGCAGGGGTTGCGCCGGGCGGACACCGTGAACCGGGAGTTCGGATGGGCGGCCGGGCCCCGGGCCGGGTCAAACGGCCGTCCCTGCCAGTCGGTGTGCGGGGTGCCGGCGGGCAGCCCTTCCCACCAGGGGCGGTTGTCGGCCGTCAGCGCGGTGTTCGTGAACAAGGTGTCCCGGCGGATCATGTCGTAGGCGTTGCGGTTGCTTTCGCGGTTGGTGCCGGGCAGCACGCCGAAATAGCCGGCCTCGGGGTTGATGGCCCAGAGCCGCCCGTCGGCGCCGGGATGCAGCCAGGCGATGTCATCGCCCACCGTGAACACCTTCCAGCCGGGCATCGATTCCGGGGGAATCAGCATGGCGAGGTTGGTCTTGCCGCAGGCCGAGGGGAAGGCCGCCGCCACGTAATGGGTCTCACCCTTGGGGTTTTGGAGCCCAACGATGAGCATGTGCTCGGCGAGCCAGCCCTCCTCGCGCGCCTGCCAGCTCGCGATGCGCAGCGCGTGGCACTTCTTGCCGAGCAGCGCATTGCCCCCGTAGCCGGAGCCGAAGCTCTCGATCGACAGCTCCTCGGGGAAGTGCATGATGAAGCGCCGCTGCGGGTCGAGCTCGCCTGTCGAGTGCAGACCGCGCACGAAGGTGTCCTCCAGGGCGATGCGCTCGAGGGCCGGCCGGCCGGCGCGGGTCATGATCAGCATGTTGATGGCCACATAGGCGCTGTCGGTGATCTCCACCCCGCAGCGCGCGAGCGGCGAATCGAGCGGGCCCATGCAGTAGGGGATCACGTACAGCGTCCGGCCGCGCATGCTGGCGCGGAACAGCTCGCGCATCTTCGCATGCGCCGCCTGCGGCTCCATCCAGTTGTTGTTCGGGCCGGCATCGTCCTTCGAGCGCGTGCAGATGTAGGTGAGCTGCTCGACCCGAGCCACGTCGGCGGGGTGCGAGCGGTACAGGTGGCAGCCCGGAAATTGCACCGGATCGAGCCGCGTGAGCTCGCCGCTGCGCACCAGGCGGGCGGTGAGCTCCTCGCGCTCGGCCTCCGTGCCCTCGCACCAGTACACCTCGGCGGGCTGGGTGAGGGCGCGGACCGCATCGACCCAATCGGCGACCGGCCGGCTGAGCCGGGCGAGCGGCATCGGCAGGGGAGAGGCTGTGGCCATGCTCGAGTCCTCTTCAGTACGGTGCCGGTGAGGTCTGGGGCGACGCCATGCACCGAGGTTAGCCGGGGTGGATCGTTGACCCGTCCCGAAGGGTCCCGGCAGTATAGCCGCGCGGGGGCAATACCCGCATAAAGTACGATGAAAGCGGCCTGCCTGTCCCATAATCCGAGGCGCGAGCCGCGCAGCATTCCGAGGTGAGTTCCCCGTTGGATCTCGAGGATATCTTCTCGCAGGACGGGCCCCTGCGCCGGGCGCTGCCGCAGTTCAACGTCCGGCCCCAGCAGCGGCACATGGCCGTGCGGGTGGCCGCGGCCATTGCGCAGCGCGCGGCGCTCGTGGTCGAGGCCGGCACCGGCACCGGTAAAACCTTCGCGTACCTGGTGCCGGCGCTGCTCTCGGGGGCGCGGGTGCTCATCTCGACCGGCACACGCGCGCTCCAGGACCAGCTGTTCAGCAAGGACCTGCCGCTGCTCGGCGGGGCGCTCGGCCGGCCGGTCAAGGTCGCGCTGCTCAAGGGCCGCGGCAACTATCTGTGCCGCCACCGCCTGGAGGACATCCCGCAGGCGCTGCCGCTCGAGGATCCGGCGGTCTTCGCCGGCGCAGCCCCCGTGGACATGCTCGCGCGCATCCGCCTGTGGGCGCACACCACCCGCAGCGGCGATCTGGCGGAGGTCCCCGGGCTCGGCGATGCCCATCCCGTGTGGGCGCAGGTGACCTCCACGCGGGACAACTGCCTCGGCACGCGCTGCCCGCAGCTGTCGCGGTGCCACCTTGCCCTCGCGCGCCGCGCCGCGCTCGAGGCGGACATCGTGATCGTCAACCACCACCTGCTGCTCGCGGACCTTGCCCTCAAGGAGGACGGTTTCGGCGATCTGCTCGGTGCCGCCGATGCGGTCATTCTCGATGAGGCCCACCAGATCCCCGATCTCGCCGCGCAGTTCTTCGGCGCACAGGTGAGCAGCCGGCGCATCGAGACGCTGTTGAGCGCGCTCACGGCCGAGCTCGCCGGCAAGGGCGCGCGCGCGCGCGGTGCCGAGGAGGCCGTGCAGTCGGCGTGGGGCGGGCTCAGGCGCCTCGCGGCGGCGCTCGGGGGCCGCAGCGCCCGCCTGCCCTGGAGCGAGGCTGCCGAGAGCCTCGGGGATCGGGTGGAGGATCTCGCCGCGGCGATCGGCGCCCTGGCCGAGCGGCTGCGCCAGCTCTCCGAGGAGCAAGGCACGCTCGGCGCGCTCGCCGAGCGCGCTGCGGAGCTCGCCGCAAGCCTCGTACGCATCGGCGCAAGCGCCGGGCACGAGGGCGCCCGCTCCGTGGAAGTCTCCTCGAGGGGATTCGCGCTCAGCCTGATTCCATTTGACATCGCGCCGCGCTTCCAGGCGCTGCTCGCCGCGCGCCCGTGCGCCTGGATCTTCACCTCCGCGACGCTCTCGATCGGCGAGGACTTCAGCCATTTCACGACCCGTCTCGGACTCGACTGCGACACGCTGCGCATCGACAGCCCCTTCGACTACGCCCGCCAGAGCCTGCTGTGTCTGCCCGAGGGGTTGCCCGAGCCGCAGTCCCCGCAGCATCTGCCGGCGCTCTTGAGCCTCGCGCGCGAGCTGATCGAGGCCGCGCGCGGCGGCGCGTTCGTGTTGTTCACCAGCCACCGCTCGCTTTCCCAGGCGGCGGAGCTGTGGCGTGCGCGGGATGCGGCCGGCGGTTATCCGCTGCTCGTGCAGGGCGAGGCGCCGCGCGAGCGGCTGCTCGAGTCCTTTCGCACCGACGGCAACGCGGTGCTGTTCGGCACCGCCAGCTTCTGGGAGGGGGTCGACGTCAAGGGCAGCGCGTTGCGGCTGGTCATCATCGAGAAGCTGCCGTTCGCCTCGCCCGATGACCCGCTGGTGCGGGCGCGGATCGAGCATCTGAGGGCCGCCGGCGGCAACGCGTTTCGCGACTATCAACTGCCCGAGGCGGCGCTCGCGCTCAAACAAGGGGTGGGACGGCTCATCCGCAGCGAGGAGGACTTCGGCGCCGTGGCAATCTGCGATCCGCGCCTGACGGGCAGGGGATACGGCAAGGTGTTTCTCGCGGCGCTGCCGCCGATGGCACGCACCCGCAGCCTGCAGACGGCGGCCGAGTTTCTGCGCGGGCACGCGCCGCGGGCGAGGCCGCCGGTGCGCGCGCGGGTGAGCTTATGAAGCTGCTCGCGCTCGACACCGCCACGGAGAACTGCTCGGCGGCGCTGCTGCTCGGCACGCGGCTGCTCACCCGCGAGGCGCAATTCGCCCGCGGCCATGCCGAGCACATCCTGCCCATGGTCGATGCGTTGCTGGCCGAGGCGGGGCTTGGGCTCGCAGCGCTCACCGCGATCGCCTTCGGCCGCGGTCCCGGCTCGTTCACGGGGGTGCGCCTCGCGGCGAGCCTCGCCCAGGGACTCGCCTTCGGGGCGGAGCTGCCGGTGGTGCCGGTCTCGGACCTGCAGGCGCTCGCGCAGCGGGGCTTCGACCTCGATTCGTCCATCGAGCGCGCACTGGTATGCCATGATGCGCGCATGCAGGAGGTCTACTGGGCCTGTTTCGAGCGCCGGGACGGATGGGCGGCGCCGGCTGGACCGGAGCACGTCGGTCCCCCGCAGAGCGTGCGCCCGCCGACCGGGGCGCAGCTCGCGGGCTTCGGCGGCGGTTTTGCCGCCTACCCGCGCCTGCGTGCGCTCGAGGGAATCACGGTGGATCCGGCCTGGGAGCGGCTGCTGCCGCGGGCGGCGGAGATCGCCCGCCTGGCGGCCCGGGAGGCGCAGGCCGGCGGGCTGCTCGCCCCCGAGGCGGCCCTGCCGGTGTATCTGCGCGACACTGTGGCCCGGCCGTCATCCTCTTGACATGTGACGGCGGGCCGCGCGTGCTGTCATGATGCTGCAACACTCTTGCTTTGAAATGATGCGCTGGCGCTGCCTAGAACCGCTCCATGTCGGCGAAACTGATCCTCATCGTGGAAGACGAGCACGCGATCCGGCAGATGATCGCCTTCGGCCTGAGGCGCGCCGGCTTCGATGTACGGGAGGCCATGGACTGCCGGGAGGCGCGCCAGTCGCTCGCCGACCAGCGTCCCGATCTGCTGCTCATCGACTGGATGCTGCCTGACATGAGCGGCCTCGAGCTGACACGCACGATCAAGCGCGACCGGCATACCCGGGAGCTGCCGATCATCCTGCTCACTGCGCGGGCCGGGGAAGGCGACAAGGTGACCGGGCTCGACAGCGGCGCCGATGACTACGTCACCAAGCCGTTTTCCCCGCGGGAGCTGCTGGCCCGCATCCATGCGGTGCTGCGCCGCTCGGGCACGGCCGCACTCGATCACGTCGTCGAGTTCGAAGCGCTCAGGCTCGATCAGCAGGGCCAGCGGGTCACGGTCGACGGACAGACCGTGCCGCTCGGGCCGACCGAATACCGCATGCTCGAGTTCTTCATGACCCATCCCGAGCGGGTATTCAGCCGCGAACAGCTCCTCGACCGGCTCTGGGGCGGCAACGTCTACGTGGAGGAGCGCACCATCGACGTGCATGTGCGCAGGCTCCGCAAGTCGCTCGAGAAATACGGGCTGGACTGCCTGGTGCAGACGGTGCGCGGCTCCGGATACCGCTTCTCCGCCAAGACGCACTGATGCAGCCGGCCGCTCGGGTCTGGGGGTTCGCGGCGGGGCGGCTGCTCGCCACGGTGGCGGTCGGCCTGATCGTCGGCGCCCTGGCGCACTACCCCTGGGCGGGCGTGGCGTGCGCGCTCGCTGCGTATCTCACCTGGCAGCTGCTCCTGCTCGCCCGGGTCGACTGGTGGCTGCACCATCGCAGCGTCGCCGAGCCGCCGGAGACCGGCGGGGTCTGGGGCCGGGTGATCTCGCAGATCGTGCGCCTGCACCGGCGCAAGCGCTTCCACAAAGAGCGCTTCGTGCAGCTGATGCGCCAGTTGCGCCTGTCGACGGCGGCGCTGCCGAACGGTGTGGTGATCCTCGATGAGCGGCGCGAGATCGTCTGGTTCAACCGCATGGCCGCGAGGCTCCTCGGGCTGCGCCCGGCGGTCGACCTGGGGCTGCGCGTGGAGAACCTGCTGCGCGAGCCGCAGTTCGCCCGTTACCTCGAGCGGGGCGAGTATTCGAACCCCGTGGTGATCCGCCGCTCGAGCCCGCCGCAGAGCTTTCTGTCGCTGCAGCTGGTGCCCTACGGCGACGGCGAGCAGCTGCTGCTCGTAAGCGATGTCTCGCGGCAGGTCCGGCTCGAGGCGGTGCGCCGGGACTTCGTCGCCAACGCTTCGCACGAGCTGCGCTCCCCGCTCACCGTCATCTGCGGATACCTCGAGACGCTCAGCCAGGATCCGGCGCTCGATGCGGAGCTCGCCGCGCCGATCGCCGAGATGCGCCGGCAGGCAGAGCGCATGACGTGCATCATTCACGATCTGCTCGAGCTGTCCCGCCTGGAGGAGACCGACGAGTGGGTGCGCGGCGAGCCGCTCGACATGGCGGCGCTCATGGCGGTGCTGCGCAAGGACGTGCTCGCCCGCCCGGTGCATCCGCGGGAGGTGCGCGTGCAGGTCGATTCCGATGCCGCCCTGATGGGCAAGGAGTCGGAGATCCACTCGGCGCTCGCCAACCTGGTCGACAACGCCGCCAAGTACACCCCGCCCGAGGGCTCGGTACACATGCGCTGGTGGGTGGACGCCGACGGCGGCCACTTCTGCGTGACCGACACCGGTATCGGCATCCCGTCCGAGCACATCCCGCGCCTCACCGAGCGCTTCTACCGCGTCGATCCGGGCCGCTCCCGCAGCACCGGCGGCTCGGGCCTGGGGCTCGCCATCGTCAAGCACGTTCTGCAGCGCCACGAGGCGGAGCTCGAGATCCAAAGCACCCCCGGCAAGGGCAGCACCTTCACCTGCCACTTCCCGCCGCAGCGGGTGAGCCGAGAGAGCGAGGCGCTGGTCGGCGGCTAGCGCCTTAAGGATTCACGAGCTGCGACCGTACGGCGGGGCCTCGCTTCGTCAGGCGTTTCCCGCAGCGCCGGTTGGGCTATCATCGCCGGCACGTGGAGGTACCCGTCGATGGAAACCGCCGATCTCACGCATCACATCTCCCGCCGCTTCAACGAGGACCTCGAGCGCGTGCGCAGCAAGGTGCTCGCCATGGGCGGCTTCGTCGAGCAGCAGATCCAGAAGGCGATCGCCGCGTTGATCGAGGGCGACAGTGCGCTCGGGGAATCGGTCGCCCGCGGGGATCACACGGTCAACAACATGGAGGTGTCGATCGACGAGGAATGCAGCCGCATCCTCGCGACGCGCGCGCCGGCGGCGGGGGATCTGCGCGTCATCGTCGCCATCATCAAGACCATCACCGACCTCGAGCGCATCGGCGATGAGGGCGAGAAGATCGGCTACATCGCCTCGCGGCTCGCCGCCATGGAGCGCCCGGTCGACAAGTACCGTGAGATCAAGCACCTCGGCCGCATCGTGACCGGGATGGTGCACGATGCGCTCGATGCGTTCGCCCGCATGGATGCGGAGTCGGCTCTGCGGGTCGCGCGCCAGGACCGGCTGGTGGACGAGGAGTACGAGGCCATCCAGCGCCAGAGCATCACCTTCATGATGGAGGACCCGCGCACCATCCGCCGGGCGCTCGATGTGATGTGGGTGGTGCGCTCCCTCGAGCGCATCGGCGATCACGCGAAAAACATCAGCGAGTACGTGATCTACATGGTCTACGGCAAGGATGTCAGGCACACCTCGCTCGATGACGTGGAACGGGAGCTGAGGCGTGAGATCCCGGTGTCCGAGGTGCAGGACTCGGGTCGATGAGCTTCTCGCAGCGGGTCTGCGCCGCGCTCGCCGGCGACCGGACCTATCGGCGCGCCGCCAACGCCTTCGGCTTCGCCGTGTGCGCGGCGCTGATGGGGTATGCGCTGTATGCGCAGTTTCATCTGCACCTCGAGCCCTGTCCGCTGTGCGTCTTCCAGCGCATCGGCATCACGGCGCTCGGGGTGATCTTCCTGATCGCGGCGCTGCAGGGTCCCCGGCGCTGGGGCGCGCGCGTGTATGCCGTGCTCATCGCGCTCGCGGCGGCCGCGACCATCGCCGTGGCGGGCCGTCAGATCTACCTGCAGCACCTGCCGCCGGGGGAAGTGCCCTCCTGCGGCGCGCCGCTGTCGGTCATGTTGCAGTTCCTGCCCCTGACGGCCGTCATTCGCAAGGTGCTCACCGGCAGCGGCGAGTGCGGCATCATCGACTGGACGTTCCTCGGCCTGTCGATGGCGGAATGGGTGCTGATGTGGGCGGTGGTGCTGGGGGTGGGCGGGGTCGTGCTGAACGCGCGCAACACCCGGCCGCCGCGCCCGGATTAGTGCCGAGCGGCGCGATCATTCGGCTCAACCGAACAGGTTCCCCAGCACGTTGAGGTACATCCGGTGCAGCGCGTCGATATCGGACACGCGCACGTGCTCGTTCACCTTGTGGATCGACGCATTGACCACACCGAGCTCCACCACCTGTGCGCCGAGGGGTGCGATGAACCGTCCGTCGGAGGTCCCGCCGCCCGTCGACAGCCGCGGCGGCGCGCCGGTGACCGCACGCACCGCCTGGCACACCGCCTCCGACAGCGCACCCGGGGGTGTGTAGAACGGCTCGCCGGAAAGGTACCACTCGAGCGTGTAGCGCACCCCGTGCTTGCGCAGAATGCCCTCGACGGTCTCCTTCAGGCCCTCGAGCGTCTGCACCGGCGAGTAGCGCAGATTGAACCGCGCCTTGAGCTCCCCGGGAATCACGTTCGGAGCGCCCGTGCCGGCATTGAGATTGGAGACCTGGAAGCTGGTCGGGTCGAAGTGCTCGCTCCCCTGATCCCACACCCGGCTGGTGAGCTCGGCGAGCGCCGGGGCCAGGGTGTGGACCGGATTCTCCGCGAGCTGCGGATAGGCCACGTGTCCCTGCACGCCGTGCACCGTGAGCCGGCCGCTGAATGAGCCGCGCCGGCCGATCTTGATGGTGTCGCCGATCGAGACCTCGCTCGAGGGCTCGCCCACCAGGCACCAGTCGATCCGTTCGCCGCGCTGTGCAAGGAGCGCCGCCACGCGCTTGGTGCCCTCGACCGAGGGCCCTTCCTCGTCGCTGGTGATAAGGAAGGCAATCCGGCCGCGATGCCTCGCATGAGCGGCCACGAAGGCCTCCGTCGCGGTGATCATGGCGGCCAGCCCGCTTTTCATGTCGGCCGCTCCCCGGCCGTAGAGCAACCCGTCGCGGATCGTCGGCACGAACGGGTCGCTGCGCCATTCCTCGAGCGGTCCTGTCGGCACCACATCGGTGTGGCCGGCGAAGCAGAACACCGGTCCGCTCTCGCCGCGGTGAGCCCAGAAGTTCGACACGGTGCCAAAGCGCAGCGGCTCGACTTCGAAGCCGAGCGCGCGCAGGCGCCGGATCATCACCTCCTGACAGCCCTCGTCGGCGGGAGTCACGGAGCGGCGAGCCATCAGGTCACGGGTGAGCTCGAGAGTGGGGGACATGTACGGCCGGGCGGATCCGAGGGCGGTGAAGCGGTGGGCTGTTTTATAAGGTGCACGCGCCCGCCCGGCAAGCCATTTTTTTTTGCGTACGCCGTCTGCGGCGGGGACGGCGTGTCATCACTCCGTCATAAAGGGCGGTGTCCGCGGGCTTTGCCGGCGGACCGCGGTCAAGAAACCGTCACGAGACTGCAGCATTGGCCGAGCGCTGTCATTAAACTGTCACATTCGTCCCATTGAATACGTGCCCGCGGCAACGGGGTGATGCTCGAGCACCCGGCCGGCCCCTGACCGCCCGAGCACACTCAACGTCTCCAGGAGCCATTGATGCCCGGGAAATCCGCGGTCCTTCTCTGCGCGGTCGCGGCCGCTTCAGCGGCGGCGATACCGCCGGCGCATGCGCGCTCACCTGCCGGCTTTCTGTCACAAGGGCAGTTCAGCGGCCAACTGCGCTCGTACTACTTCAGTCGGGACTACTCGACGGCCTCCGCGGTGAATGCCCGAGCATTCGCACTCGCCGGGCTGTTCAACTACCGCACCCCGGGGTTCCTCGGCGGCTTGAGCCTCGGGGCGAGCTTCTTCACCGCGAATGCACTCGGCTCGCAAAGCGCCGACCCGAAGCGGGTCGATGCCACGCTCATGGGCGCGGGCAATGCCGTCAACGTGCTCGGGCAGGCGTTCCTGCAGTACAGCGGTCACGCCGTACTGGTGCGTATCGGCGATCAGCTGCTCAACACGCCCTGGGCCGGTGCGAGCGATTCGCGCGCGTTGCCCGCGACCTATCGGGCGCTCTACGGCGCGTTCACGCCCGTGGCGGGCCTCAAGCTGAGGGTGCTGCGCATCACGGGGTTCAAGGGGCGCACTGCACAGGGATTCTTCCAGGACAACCTGTATTATTCGCCGACATGGCACGGGGACGGCAGCTACGGAGGGATCTCGAACCTGCCGGCGAGCGCCCCGCATGCCGCCGGCGCGCTCGCCTTCGGCGCCACCTGTCGGTTCGGCGGGCTGCAGGCGAGCGCCTGGTATTACCGCTTCCTCGGCTTCGCACACATGGTCTACGGGCAGATCGAGGACGGGCCCACCGGCGCGCCCATCGAGCCTTTCGCCGCAGCGCAGATCGTGCGCGAGTGGGGGCGCGCGAACCGCTTTGCCGAGACCGGCACGCGCTTCTTCGGCCAGCCCGGCACGGCGGTCGACAATCTCACCCTGGGCGGCATCGCCGGTGTGAGGGCGTATGGCGCGAGCCTCTCGGTCTCCTACGATCGGGTGCGGCGCGAGGGCGTCGGGGCGCTCGGGGCGGGCGTGCTGATCTCCCCGTACACCGCCGGCTACGCCACCGATCCGCTGTTTACGACATCGATGATCCGCGGCATGGTCGAGCTCGGCCCCGGCAGTGCTTGGAAGGTGCGGGCGGGCGAGCACACGCTCGGCAAGCGGCTGCGGCTGTCGGCCTCCTTCGCCGAATACCGGACGGATTTCGCGGGCCTCGACACGGAGCTGTACTTCGGTGTCCTCTTGAGGCTGGGGGGTTGGATGAAGGGCCTCACGCTGCGCAACCGCCTCGGGATCAGCCACGGCAACGCCAATCCCGGCGGCGGACGGTTCCTGTACAACCGGGTGATGATCACCTACGCATTTTAGAGCCTGCATCGCCCAGCGCTTCCGGCGCGTCCCGCAAGGGCGAGAACTGCGGTAATCTTGCGCTTCCGTCACCGCACGTCGGCGGGCGGCTGCTCACCCGGGTCGCTGCACAGCGGCCGGCGCCTCGGACTGAAGGGCATGCACAGTAAAGACCATCACCACGCCGGCGGGCGGCCATGACCGTGGCTGCCCCGCCCGGCGCCGAGCGCGCCGATGGCAGCCGATCGGCCAACCCGGGCGGCGCCGGCGGCAAGCTCGAGGTGCGCAACCTGAGCTTCCACTACGGCCGCCAGCAGGCCTTGAAGAACATCAGCCTCTCGCTCGCGGACCGCAGCATCACCGCTTTCATCGGCCCCTCGGGCTGCGGCAAATCGACTCTGCTGCGGGTATTCAACCGGATGTACACGCTCTATCCCGGGCAGCGCGCGAGCGGCGAGGTGCGCCTCGACGGCGAGGACATCCTCTCGCCGGCGATGGACGTGACCCGGCTGCGCCTGCGGGTGGGCATGGTCTTCCAGAAGCCGACTCCGTTTCCCATGTCGATCTTCGAGAACGTCGCCTTCGGTCTGCGTCTCGCCCGGCGGATCGGCAAGGGCGAGCTCACCGACCGGGTGCACGCGGCGCTGCAGGATGCCGCGCTGTGGGAGGAGGTCAAGGACAAGCTGCACGAGGACGGACGGAGCCTCTCCGGCGGGCAGCAGCAGAGACTGTGCATCGCGCGCACCATCGCGCTCGAGCCGGAGGTGATCCTGCTCGATGAGCCGACTGCAGCGCTCGATCCGATCTCCACGCTCCGGGTCGAGGAGACCCTGCAGAGCCTGCGCGAGCGATACTGCATCGCCATCGTGACGCACAACCTCCAGCAGGCGGCCCGGGTCTCGAGCACCACGGCGTTTCTGTACCAGGGAGAGCTCATTGAGATGGGACCGACCGGGCAGCTGTTCACCGCGCCGCGCGACCGGCGCACCGATGACTACGTGACCGGGAGGTTCGGCTGATGGAAGGCGAGCGGGCGCAGACGGCGCATGGGGGGGTAGCGCCGCCGGCGCGGGCTGTCACCCCCGACGGTCCCCACACGGGCGATTTGCCCGCGGAGCTCGGCATCAAGCCAAGCGCACGGGTGCACATCCCGGAATCGCTCGCCGAGGGCCTCGCCGGGGCAACCGCCGGCGAGACCACCGTCGCTGACCCGGTGTTCTCGTGCAAGGACGTCAGTGTCTTCTATGGCGCCAAGCAGGCGCTGAACGGCGTGACGGTCGACATCGGGCGCCGCCAGGTGCTCGCCTGCATCGGCCCTTCCGGTTGCGGCAAGTCGACGTTCCTGCGCTGTCTGAATCGCATGAACGATACGATTCCCGGGGCGCGGGTCACCGGCTCGATCACCCTGGACGGCCAGGACATCCATGACAGACAGATGGATGTGGCGCGGCTGCGCGCGCGCATCGGCATGGTCTTCCAGCGCCCCAATCCCTTCCCGAAGTCGATCTACGACAACGTCGCCTACGGTCCGCGTATTCACAAGCTCACCGCCAGCCGCGCCGATCTCGATGAGCTGGTGTTCACCAGCCTGCAGCGTGCGGGCTTGTGGAGCGAGGTCAAAGACCGGCTGGGCGCGCTCGGCACGGGGCTCTCGGGCGGGCAGCAGCAGCGGCTGTGCATTGCGCGCGCGCTCGCCGTGCAGCCGGAGGTGATCCTGATGGACGAGCCGTGCTCGGCGCTCGATCCGATCGCCACGGCGCGCATCGAGGACCTGATCGAGGAGCTGCGCGAGTCCTACGCGATCGTGATCGTGACACACTCGATGCAGCAGGCGGCGCGCGTCTCGCAGCGCACCGCCTACTTTCACCTCGGCAGGCTGGTGGAAGTCGGGCCGACCGAGCGGGTGTTCACCAACCCGAAGCACCGGTTGACGGAAGACTACATCACGGGCCGGTTCGGCTGAGCCGCGGTGCCGGGCTGTTTGCAAACCGCGACAGGGGCAATCCGCCCCGCGCAGGCGGTAACATTTTCCAGTGCGGCGATATAGAGTAATTGCCCATCGCCGGCGGGCGATCGCGTAGCATGATGCACGGACACCAGCCGATCACAGGAGTGTGCGCGCAGGCGGTGAGCGAGTGCTGTTTTTTTCGCCGGCTCGCCGCGGACCGGGTGCGCTTGCCTCGATCCGGCGTTTCTCGAGCAGCCGCAAGGCGTGGGCTCGAATGAGCTCAAGCATCGCAGGTGGAGGTCATGTCGCAGGTTCGCGCAGCGGTACAACCGATGACGCTCGGCCGCTACAATCTGATCGAGCGGCTCGGGATCGGCGGGCGGGGTGAGATCTGGCGGGCGCACGATGGCGCCCGGGGCGTCGACGTCGCGCTCAAGATCCTTGCTCCGAACCTGGCGCGCGTGCCCGCGGTCTGGGCGGTTCTCGAGCGCGAGCACGCCATCTGTGCCCGGCTCGAGCACCCGGCCGTTCTTCAGGTCGAGCCCCCGGAGTATCTTGACGGGTACGCGGTGCTGCCGATGGAGCTCGCCGTAGGCGGGGACTTGTCACGGCTCTGCGGCGAGGGGTATTTGCAGGTCGTGCCGGTGCTGCTCGAGGTCGCCGAGGCGCTCGAGTACGTGCACTCCCGCGGTGTGGTGCACAGGGATCTCAAGCCGGACAATGTGCTCTTCGACAGCCGCGGCCGGGTGAAGCTCGCCGACTTCGGCGTCGCCGCCTTGCTGCCCGCCGCCGGGGCGGGGGCGGCCGAGGCGAGCGCCGCGGGGCTGTCGCCTTTCACCGCGAGCCCCGCGCAGCTGCGCGGCGAGCCGGCGAGTCCCGCCGACGATGTCTACGGCTTTGGAGCGTTGGCCTACACGCTGCTCGCGGGTCACCCGCCTTACCATCCCCGCTTCGACGCCGCCCGCGCCGAGCGCGAGCCGGTGGCGCAGCTCGTGCCCGTCCGTGCCGCCCCTGCGAAGCTGATCGAGCTGGTAATGCGTATGCTCGCCAAGAGCGCCGACGAGCGCCCGGCCGGCATGCGTGAGGTGATCGATGAGCTCGAGGCGACGCTCAATTCGACTCTGCCGCTCGATCCGGGCGAGCACTTGGCCGAGCCCGAGCGTGCCACCGACCCTGTTTCCGCCCCGGCGCCGCTTGCACCCGGCCCTGCGCCCACCGGCTCGGCCTCACTCGGCGCCGCCGCTGCGCCGCGCGTCACCGAGACCGGGACGGAGCGGGACTTGCCCGACTCACCCGCCTCATCACCGGGTGAGTCCCTGCAGGCGCCTGCGCCGCCTGTCCTTTCGGCCCCGGCGCCGAGCCGCACCGCGGTGCTGTCGGCGAGCGATTCGCTGAGTGCGAGGACC
>JAJZVF010000243.1 GCA_021845825.1 Pseudomonadota bacterium
CAGGTCTGCTCGGTCCACTCAATGCGCGTAGCCATCGCACCTCCCCGTTCGGCGGCGCATTTTACCAAAATCTACGGGTACGCCCGATACATGGTGGCTCGCTGCCATCAGTACGCGCTCGGTATTAAGGTAGTCACGATTTGTACAGTTCAGCGGGAACCGCTGGACTGTACCGCAAGCACTTCATTGATCCCATCAACCAGTCGCGCCTACGGCGCCATAAGCTGCACCGTGGCCACCCCGCAGCAGGACCGCCCTGTGCCGTCGCGAGAGCGGCGATCCGCGTCGATGCCCCCTCAGCGCCCACCCCTCCCTGGCCAGAGCCCCGCCGGAAAGACGGGCGGGCAGAATCATGCGGGGGAAATGATCAGGGGACTCCGGCGGAGACCGGCACCCCGCACGGGTCGTCGCTATGTCACGGGTCGGGGTGCCACCTCTTCCGGGGTGCCTTTCTTCATTCTGCGGGTGCCCAGGCAGATCACTGACGGCGCCAACCGCAACTGCTGTGCGCTAGAATTGCGCATTCCGGCCATGACGGACAGCTGTTCCGGTGATGACGGACACCATCGGAGCGAAGCGACGCAAGCAGGGCGGTTACTCTACCGACTGTCCGCCATGCTGCCCAGGGGGATAGGCTTCGCGCATCGATTCCGGTGAGTGCAGCTCGATGCGATGGGCGTGGTGGACGAGGCGGTCGAGGATGGCATCGGCGATGCGCCCGCCGCCGAGGAACTCATGCCAGTCGGTGACGGGGAGCTGTGAGGTGACGACGAGCGCGCCGGTGCCGTAGCGCTCCTCGAGGGCTTCCAGCAGGTCCTGCTTTTCCCGGTCAGCGAGGCTGGCGAGGCCAAAGTCATCGATCAGGATGACGGCGATCTTGGAGAGGCGCTTGAGCAGCCGATCGTAGGTGCCCTCGGCACGAGCCTGCACGAAGAGGTTCAGGAGCGTGGGCAGACGCAGGTACTGGGCGGAGAAGCCGGAGCGGCACGCGTGCTGGCCGAGGGCCTGAGCGACGAAGCTCTTGCCGGACCCGGAAGGCCCCGTGATCAGGATCGACTGGTGGGCGGTGATCCAGCGGTTCTGGGCGAGCTCGAGGAGTTGCTCCTTGCGCAGTCCCCGGGCGGTGCGGTAGTCGAGGCCCTCGATCGAGGCGGAGCGGTCCTTGAACTTCGCGACCCTCAGTCGCGCGGTGAGCTTGCGGTTTTCCCGGTAGAGCCACTCGTCATCGACGAGGAGCCCGACGAAGGCGGACTTGTCGAGACTCTGGTGGTCCTGGCGCTCGAGGCGTTCCTTGAGCGATTTTGCGAGGCCGAAGAGCTTCATGGCGTTGAGCTTCTCGAGTGTCTGTTCGAGCAACATGTTGTGATCCTGTGGTTCTGTGGATACGGTGATGCTGGCGCGACGTGTTTGTCTTGATCTTGTGGTTCTCCTCCTTCCGTTCTATGGTGGCGCCGCAGCGCAGCCTGCCGCGCAGCGGCAGGAGCGCCTGCGTTCTCTGAAGGCATTTCCGACCTGGTGCACGAGTTCAAACGCCACATCGATCCCGGGGTGATCGGAGAGCGCCTTCAGCTGTAGTACCGGCGGCCGCGCACGTTCGCAGCGCCAAGCTCGGCGGTGCTGTCTGAGGTCTGTTCCTGACCGGGCAACGGGGCGGCCTCCATACGGCGCTTGAGGATGATCTTGACCGTGCGGTAGCCGGCCGAGCCGATCGCGATCGCCCGCTCGCAGGCCTTCTCGAGGCGGTCCGTGCCGAAGCGATTGCTCAGGCGCAGCAGGCCCAGCACTGAGCGATAGCCCTGCTCCGGATGCGGCCGGGAGCGCAGCACGTGCTCGGCCACCGCCGCGGTGTGGGGACCGATGGTCTTGCCCCAGTTGATCAGCCGGGAGGGTGTCCACTCCAGATGCGCCCGGTGGGAGGCGGGCCGATGCTCAGGATGGGTGCTGTAGCCGCGCTTGACGAAGCTGCGCACGTGGGAGGTGATGCGCTTGCCCTTGTGGTAGAGCTCGACGGTCTGGTGCGTGGCGCGGCACCAGAACTGTTCCCCGACCATGGTGTATGGGACGCTGTAGTAGTGCTCGTCGAACTCAACATGGTAGTCGATGTTCGCCTTGACCTCCTTGTGCTCGGCGTACTCGTAGCGTTTGGCCGGCAGGGGTTTGAGTGCCGGGCGATCGAGCCGCTCGTAGAGTTCCCGCCGCGACGCGTTGACGTGGCGCATCGTGCGGTGGTTGAGCTTCTCGAAGAGCTCGGCGATGGCTGCGTTCAGCTCATTGAGGTGATAGAATCGACGGTGCCTCAGAGCCGCCAGGATCCAACGCTGTGCCACGAGTACCGCCGCCTCGACCTTGCCCTTGTCGCGCGGCTTCCTGACACGTGTTGGAAACACACAGGTTCCGTAATGCGTGGCGAGATGGCGGTACGTGGCGTTTACTTCAGCCTCGTAGCGGTCCGGACGTGTCACCCCTGAGCGAAGGTTGTCGCAGATCGTCAGAGCACTGACACCCTCGAAGTACTCGTACATCCGCGTGTGACAGTCGAGCCACACCGGCAACTCCTGCGAAAGCGTGGCGTGGGCGAAAGTGTAGGAGCTCGCCCCGAGTGCTCCGACGAACAGCTCCGTCGGGATCAGCTCGCCGGTCTCGACGTCGATCAGCGGGATCCCATCGCAGAAGTCGACGAAGACCTTCTCCCCGCCGCGGTGCACCTGGCGCAGCACCACGGAGAGCTTCTTCTCGAAGCGCCGGTACAGGTCGCAGAACTGCGAGTACTGGTACCCCTCGGGCTGCTCGGCCTTGTACTCCTGCCACAGCAGGGCGAGGGTCACGTGGTGATCGCGCCGGGCGAGCTCGCCGCGGATATAGGCCCAGTCCGGCTCCGGGCGCGCCCGCCGCCCCTTGAGCTTCG
>JAJZVF010000244.1 GCA_021845825.1 Pseudomonadota bacterium
TGCGACGAGCAGTGCGACCGGTGCGGCAATGACCAGCGGCTTCATTCTCATTGACGGCCCCTCTGTTTTGTTGTGCAAGAACGTACTCTGTGCTATCACTGGTGTCAATAGTAAATATGCAGCATAATTATGCACTTTGGTCGAGCGTACGGAGTCGTCGGCAGTGAAGAGCAGCTGTAGGCTCTGTTGCTCGAGGACGGTATCTGCCGAAGCATGTGTCGCTCGCTCGGGCGCCAGTCACGTGCGGTCGGAGCGCTTCATGAGAGACGTATGGCAGACGGATGCATGGTAGAGCTGCTTTATGACAGTGGTGTGACAGCTATAATGGGGTCCGCTCGCAGCGCGGCCGGACATGACCTGCCGAACGAGGTTCGACGCGACTCGATGAGGCGCGGGCCGCTCGGGGCGGCGCGCGGCTCCTGCCGGGATAAAAATGGAGATAACTGAGTTGGATAGCGACAAGGTCTCAAAAAAAGTGTGCGCCCTGCCGGAAAGAGATAAAGCGCTCGGAATGTACGAATCCATGGTGCGGATCCGCAAGTACGAAGAGCAGATCTATTATCTGTTCCTCGAAGGCAGAATCTCGGGCAGCATTCATCAGTCGCACGGGCAGGAGGCCTGCGCGGTCGGGATGCTTTATGACAGCCGGGTGACGGATCTGATGGCCTCCACTCATCGGCCGGCCGGGCACGATCTCGCGAAGGGCGTCTCGCTTGAGTCGATGATGTGCGAGATGTTCGGCAAGGCAAACGGTTGCTGCCACGGCAAAGGCGGCGCCATGCATACCGGCGACATCGGCGTGGGCGCCATACCGGCAAACGCGATCGTCGGGAGCAACATCCCGATATCGGTGGGCATGGCGTATTCCTGCAAGATGCGCCGCACGGACGATGTCGTGGTGTGCTTCTTCGGCGACGGGGCGAGCAACGAGGGTGGGTTCCACGAGGGTTTGAACGGCGCGGCTATCTGGAGCCTGCCCGTCGTGTTCGTCTGTGAGAACAATCTCTACGGGGCATCGACGCACGTCGAGACGACCATGAAGGTGCGCACGATCGCCGAGCGCGGCGCAGCCTACGGCATCCCCGCCGAGCGCATCGACGGCAACGATGTGATGGCCGTAAACGAGGCGGGCGCAAGGGCCATTGCGCGCGCCAGGCGCGGCGAGGGGCCGACCTTGCTCGAGTTGATGACCTACCGGATCGCCGGACACTCGCGCAGCGACGCCTCCGCGTATCGCCCCGATGAGGAAGAGGCGGCGTGGCAGGCGAGAGATCCGATCAAACTCTTTCGCGGCAGGCTCATCGGGGAAGGACTCGCAAGCGCCGCGGAGTTGGCTGCGATCGATGAGCGGGTGCAAGGGCAGGTGGACAAGGCGGTGCAGCTCGCCGAAGCCTCACCGGATCCTCTGCCGGAGGACGCGCTGCGGGACGTCTACGCCGGCGAAGGGGGAATCTGATGCCGCGGATGTCGGTTGTCGAGGCGCTCAATTGCGCCATTGCCGAGGAAATGCAGCGGGACGAGAGCGTCTTCTGCCTGGGAGAGGACATCAGCGACGCCAATGGCGGCTACGGAGGGGCCTTCGCGGTGACCCGGGGGCTGCATGCCAAGTTCGGTGCCGAGCGGGTGCTCAACACCCCCATTTCGGAGATGCTGATCGTCGGCATGGCGGTCGGGGCGGCCATGACCGGCATGCGGCCGATCGCCGACCTGCAATACGGCGACTTTCTGTTCTGCTGCATGGACCAATTGGTCAACCAGGCCGCGAAGATGCGCTACATGTCCGGCGGCCGAGTCAGTGTTCCGATGGTGCTGCGCGTGCCGGTGGGGGCAACGGGCCGTGGCGCTCAGCACGCGCAGAGCCTGGAGGGGTTCTTTACCCACGTGCCGGGACTCAAGGTGATCTGCCCCGCGACCGCCTATGACGCCAAAGGGCTGCTGAAGTCGGCGATCCGGGATGACAATCCGGTGCTGGTCTTCGAGCACAAGCTCCTCTACGGAGGCAAGCGCTCCGAGAGCGGCGCTTTGTCCATGGTGGGAGAGGTCCCCGCGGACGACTACACTCTGCCGTTCGGGCAAGGGGTGGTGCGCCGGGAAGGAAAAGACATCACCATCGTCGCCAATCTTCTGATGATGTACCGGGCAATGGATGCGGCGGCGGAATTGGACAAGGCCGGCATCAGCTGCGAGGTGATCGACCCGCGGACCCTGGTGCCGTTCGACTACGCGCTCGTGATCGAGTCGCTGCGCAAGACGGGCCGACTGATGATCGTGCACGAAGACACCTATAGCAACGGCTGGGGAGCCCAGCTCGCCGCCTACGTAGCCGAGCACGAGATCTACCTGCTCAACGCCCCGATCAGCCGCGTGGCTACGCACGATGTACCGATTCCGTGCGCAGCGGTGATGGAGAGTTTCGTCATTCCATCGACTGCGCGCATCGTCGCTGCAGCCCGCGCCCTCATGCAGATATAACGGAGACACACGACATATGGCGTCGATTCGATGCGTCGATCTTCTCAAGCATGCGCGTGACCACCACTACGCGGTCGGGTACTTCGAGGCGTGGAGCCTGGAGTCGCTCCTCGCCATCGTGCGAGCGGCGGAAAGCGTGAGATCGCCGGTGATGACGGGCTTTTGCGGTGAATATCTCGGCAGCCCGGCGCGCAGGTTCAAAGAGGACATCGGCCTCTACGGTGAGATTGCAAAAAGGGTCGCCGCCGCTGCCGCCGTTCCGGTCGCCACCTTGCTCAATGAGTCCACCGACATGGAGGTGGCGTACCGCGGCGTCCAGGCGGGCTTCGATATGGTCATGTACGTCGATGAGGAAATGCCCGCGGACAAGCTGATCGAGCCGACGCGCAAGCTGGTCGAGTTTGCCCATGCATGCGGGGTGGCG
>JAJZVF010000245.1 GCA_021845825.1 Pseudomonadota bacterium
AGCAGCTCCACCGCGCCGCCGATCGCGGCGGTGTTGATCGTCAGCGTGCGCTCGGTGGCGAAGCGCACCAGGTAGTGCGGGCCGCCGGCTTTCGGGCCGGTGCCCGAGAGGCCCTGTCCGCCGAAGGGCTGTACGCCGACCACCGCGCCGATCATGTTGCGGTTGACGTACGTGTTGCCCGCGGGCAGCGAGTGAAACACGTGCTCGGCCATGGTCTCGAGCCGGCTGTGCACGCCGAGCGTGAGGCCGAAGCCGGTGGCGCGGACCGCTGCGAGCACCTGCGGCAACTGCTCGGCGCGGTAGCGGGCCACGTGCAGAATGGGACCGAACTCCTCGGTCCTCACCTGATCGAGCGCGGCGAGTTCGAACAGCTGCGGCGCGAAGAAATGCCCGCCCGCGGGGCACTGATCGGTCGGGCAGGCGTACAGGAGCTTCGCCTCGCGGCGCATGCGCTCGGCGTGCCGCGTGAGCCGCGCGAGCGCCTGCGCACTGATGAGCGGTCCGACGTCGGTGGCCGGATCGGCGGGGTCCCCGAGCGTGAGGCAGCGCATCGCGCCGATCAGCATCTCGATGACCCGCGCGGAGATCTCCTCCTGCAGATACAGCACGCGCAGCGCCGAGCAGCGCTGGCCGGCGCTGGTGAACGCCGAGGTGACCACATCGTCGACCACCTGCTCGGGCAGCGCCGTGGCATCGACGATCATGGCGTTCACCCCGCCGGTCTCGGCGATGAGCGGCACGATCGGGCCGTCGCGGCCGGCGAGCGTGCGGTTGATGGTCGCCGCCGTGGCGGTCGAGCCGGTGAACGCCACGCCGGCGAGGGCCGGATGGGTGAGTGCGGTGCGGCCGAAGAGCGGTCCGTCGGCCGGGGTCAGCTGCAGCACCTCGCGCGCAACGCCCGCCTCGTGCAGCAGGCTCACCATGGCGTGCGCCACGAGCGGGGTGCTCGGGGCGGGCTTGGCGAGCACCGCGTTGCCGGCCATGAGGGCTGCGGTGATCTGACCGGTGAAGATCGCGAGCGGGAAGTTCCACGGGCTGATGCAGGCGAACACTCCGCGGCCCTGCAGCCACAGTTCGTTGCGCTCGCCCACCGGGCCCGGCAGGGCTTGCGCCGTGCCAAAGAGCCGGCGGCCCTGCTCGGCGTAGTAGCGGCAGAAATCGCTCGCCTCGCGCACCTCGGAGAGGGCATCGGCGAGCGTGCGGCCGGCCTCGCGCACCAGCAGGCCGAGGAACAGCTCGCGGCGCTGCTCGAGCAGCGCCGCGGCGCGCTCCAGGCACTCGGCCCGCTCGGCGGCGGGGCGGCGGTCCCAGGCCGGCTGGGCCTCGGCGGCCGATTGCATCGCGGCGGTGATTTGCGCCTCGCTGGCATCGCGGCTCATCCCGACGATCTGCCCGTCGGCCGGCGAGCGCACCGGCACATCGGGCGGGGCGAGCGCGCCGGCGGCGAGAATCGGCCCGCCGCTGTAACGGCGGCCGCGCGCGGCCTCGAGGCCCGCGCACAGCGCGGCGAGCTCCTGCGGATTGCCGAGATCCGCGCCGTGCGAGTTGGCGCGCGAGCCGTACAGGCGCGGCGGCTCGCGCACGCTCAAGGACCGCTCGGGGCTCTCGGGAAGGATCTGTCCCACGACGTGCTCCACGGGAATGCGTTTGTTGAGGAAGTGATGGACGAAGGACGTGTTGGCGCCGTTTTCGAGCAGCCGGCGCACGAGGTAGGGCAGCAGCTCCTGGTGGGTGCCGACCGGCGCATAGACGCGCACCGGCGGCACATCCGGCCGCTCGGCGCGCACCACGCCGTAGAGCGCCTGGCCCATGCCGTGCAGCCGCTGGTACTCGTAGCGCGCCCCTGTCGGGGCGAGCGCGGCCACCGCGGCCACGGTGAGGGCGTTGTGGGTGGCGAACTGCGGATAGAGGACATCCTGCGCGGCGAACAGCCGTCGCACGCACACCAGATAGCTGGCATCCGTGACGGCCTTGGCGGTGTAGACCGGGAAACTCGCCAGCCCCCGCTCCTGCGCGCGCTTGATCTCGGCGTCCCAGTAGGCGCCCTTGACGAGCCGCACGCTCATGCGCCGGCCTGCCGCGCGCGCGAGCGCGGCGACCCACTCGATCACGAGCGGGGCGCGGCGCCCGTAGGCCTGCACCGCCAGTCCGAGCCCCTCCCAGGCGAGGGTCTCCGGATCGCGCGCGAGCGCCTCGATGACATCGAGCGACAGGTCGAGCCGGTCGGCCTCCTCGGCGTCGATGGTCAGTCCGATGCCGGCGCGGCAGGCCGCGCGGGCGAGCTCCCGGGCTCGCGGCACCAGCCGCTCGAGCACACGGGGCCGCTGCGTGAGCAGGTAGCGCGGCTCGAGCGCCGAGAGCTTCACCGAGATGCCCGAGCGGGCGTACACGGCGCCGGCCGGCTGCCGGCCGAGCGCCTCGATGGCGCTGTGGTAGGCCTGGAAATAGCGCTCGGCGTCCGCCTCGGTGCGCGCGCCCTCGCCGAGCATGTCGAAGGAGCACAGCGCGAGCTCGGGGTGTTTCGTCCCGCGCGCGAGCGCCGCCTCGATCGACTCCCCGACGATGAATGCGTGACCCATCAGCCGCATGGCGCGGCGCATGATCCTGCGGGTCGCCGGCGCGAGCAGATGGCGCCGCGCGGGCGTCTCGGTGAGCAGCACGCGCGCATCGGGCAGCACCCGGCCCGCGTTGCGCAGCAGCGCCAGGCCGAGCCGCACCTTCAGGCTAGCGTCCGCCCCCCCGGTGCGCAGCGCGGCGAGTCGCTCGGCGATCAGACGATCCGCGCTCAGTGCATCGGGCGTGCGCAGCAGCGCCTCGGCGAGGCTCATCAGCGCCTTGCCTTCGGCGCTGTCGAGCGCGAACTGCCCGAGCAG
>JAJZVF010000246.1 GCA_021845825.1 Pseudomonadota bacterium
AAGAAGTTGTGGCGGAATACTTGAGTGAAGAAGATGCGTACGCCGTTCTCGGCGAGCCGCGCGATGTCGGTGCCGGCGGCGCGCAGCCGCGCCATGTCGCTGATGGGGATGCCCCGGATGCGCTCCATCACCATCACGTCGGTACGGCAGTAGTCCCAGAACACCTCGGGAACATAGAGTAGATCCGAGCCGGCGAAGTTACGCCGCAACTGCGTCGCGTTGGCCGCCTCGCGCATCAGGTCGAGCTCATCGAGGATGGTCTTCTCGTACTCTTCGACCAGCTCCACGGGGCGCAGGCGGCGCGCAGCCCGCCAGTAGGTCTGCGCCAGTGCGGCGAGCGAATAGAGCACTTCGAGATCCTTCTCGATGCGCGCGTGCATGCCGGGGCGCAGCACCTTCACGACCACTTCCCGCCCGTTATCGAGGCGTGCGGCATGGACCTGCGCGATGGAGGCTGCCGCGAGCGGCGTCTCGTCGAATGCGGCGAAGATCTGGCGCACCGGTCGTCCGAGGCTGCGCTCGATCGCCTCGCGCGCCGTCGCGCCACTGAAGGGGGGGACGCGATCCTGGAGCTTGGAGAGCTCCTCGGCGATGTCGGGCGGAAGCAGGTCGCGGCGCGTGGAGACCGCCTGACCGAACTTCACGAAAATGGGGCCGAGCGCCTCGAGCGCGAGGCGCAGCCGCTCCCCCAGGGGAACGCTGCGGCCCGGTCCGAACCATGTGCCGGGGTAAAGGAGCAGCAGAAAGCGCAGCGGTCGGTACAGGTGGGTCTCGCGTACGAAATCGTCCAATCCGTGCTTCACAAGCACATGCTGGATCTGTATCAGCCGCACCAGGACGCGCAGCCGCATGGACCGGGCGACCGGCATTACTTTTTTTCCGCGGCTTTCTGCAGCAGTGTCAGGCGCGCCTCGAAGCGATCGACATCCTCGCGCAGGGCGTCTACCCCGCGCAGGAACTGATCTCCCTCCTGCCGCGACACCAGATCCCCTCGCTCGTGGCTCGCGTACTCGCCCAGGTCCCGCAATAAGGTCGTGACGGCCTTGCGCGACCACCCCAGCGTGCCGCTCGCCAGCCGTCCGAGGCGGTGCGCCGGCGCGTCGCCGATGAGCAGCGCAAGCTCTTCTTCAGGGTCCGGGGACAGCAGCCTCAGCAGCTCCTGGAACTTGCGCGCGACCTCGGCGTCGCCGCGGACCTGGATCTCGCCGCGCCGCAGGGGGCCGGTGGAGATGCCGCTGCTCAGGACCGCCAGGCTCAACGGACCGCCGATGACCGCCGCGTCCGCAGAGCCTGTGCCGCGGCTCAAGCTGAGCGAGGTGCCGGTGGATCCGACCAGCACACGCGCCAGCGCCGGTGCCTCGATCGCGAGGCGCCGGCCGGCGAGCTCGGCGCACAGCTCCCGAGCTCGCACCGAGCGGGGCAAGCCGCGGTTGAGGATGTTCTCAAGCGTCCCGATGAACATGGACATCGGTGCGCTCAGTACTTGTAGCCGCGATGCACCGCTACGATGCCGCCGGAGAGATTATGGTAGCGGCAGCCCTCGAGCCCGGCCGCCTGCATCATGGCGAGGAGTTTTTCCTGCGGCGGATGCATGCGGATCGACTCCGCGAGGTAGCGGTAGCTCGCTTCGTCGCGTGCCACAAGCTTGCCGAGCAGCGGCAGTACCCGGAACGAGTACGTGTCGTAAATCGTCCCGAGAGCCGGGACCACAGGATGCGAGAACTCCAGTACGAGCAGCTGGCCGCCCGGCCTCAGCACCCGGTACATGGAGGCGAGCGCGGCGGGTTTGTCGGTCACGTTGCGCAGCCCGAACCCGATGGTGACGCAATCGAACGTCCCCTTCCGGAACGGTAGGCTTTCCGCGTTGGCCTGCACGTACTCGACGTTACCGAGCACGCCGCGATCGGTGAGCCGATCGCGGCCTAGGCCGAGCATGGCCGCGTTGATGTCGCTGAGCACAACCAGGCCGCCCTCGCCCACCTGTCGCGCCAGTCCCGCGGTCAGGTCTCCCGTACCGCCGGCGACATCGAGCGCCCGCTGCCCGGGCCGAAGACCGGTCAGGGCCAAGGTGAAGCGCTTCCACAGCCGGTGCACTCCGCCCGACATCAGATCGTTCATCAGGTCGTACTTGCGGGCTACCGAGTCGAAGACACCCCGTACACGGCGGGTTTTCTCGTCCCACGGAACACGCTCGTAGCCGAAGTCGGTGACTGGATCCTCGCTCATTTGGCCCGCTATCCCCGAAATGTGGGCATTGTATCCCAGGAACGTGTGGGACTCCGGCATGGCGGACACTCTCACGGCCCCGCAGTTGCGGCGCCGGAGGCGGCGCTGGTAAACGGTCCCCCGGGCCCGCGTCGACGAAGCCGGCGGCAGCTGCCGAGAGAGGCTCTAATCAAGGATAGTGGCACCTGAAACGGCATCCGGGAAGCGGCATACGGGCAAGGACGCCTCCTCTGGGTCTGTCCTGAGGCCGCATACCGGAGATTGGTATGGTCTGTCAAGGCCCATCTGGAATAGGGAAGAATTTGCTTTTTGATACACTTGGTGCGAATAATCCGCCCCGCGTACGGGGGTCTTGAAACCTTCGGGGCCGGATGGTGTCAAAGCTGTCCGGCTTTTTTTATGATTTCAGAGCCGCGGTGATATCCCAAACGATCGGGAAGTGAGAACCATCTGTTTGTGCCGGGCCGGTTGCACTATCATTATGCACCCTGCCCCAGCAGTGGAACACCGTGGACCCGACCGACACTTCCCACCCTGATTATTACCATCGCATAGTCGATTGCCAGTGGGCTTGTCCCGCCCACACCGACGTTCCCGAATACATCCGTTTGATCGCCCA
>JAJZVF010000055.1 GCA_021845825.1 Pseudomonadota bacterium
GCCGCTCCAGCCACGGCAACGCATATTTCAGCGGCATCGGCCGCAACAAGCGCATCGTGTTCTTCGACACCCTGCTCGGGCTGCTTAAGCCGCCGGAAATCGAGGCCGTGCTGGCGCACGAGCTCGGGCATTTCCGCCTGCATCACATCCGCAACGGGCTCGCCGTGTCGATCGGCATGATGTTCATCGCCTTTGCGGTGCTCGGCTGGCTCGCGCGCCAGAGCCTCTTCTACCACGCGCTCGGCGTCGCCCACCCCTCCCCCCACGCCGCGCTGCTGCTGTTCGCCCTGGCAGCCCCGGCGGTGCTGTTCTTCACCACGCCTCTCACTTCGCTGTGGTCGCGCCGGCATGAGTTCGAGGCCGATCGCTTCGCCGCCCGCTACGCGCGCGCCTCAGATCTGGTCTCGGCGCTCGTGAAGCTCTATCGCAGCAATGCCAGCACGCTGACGCCGGACCGGCTGTACGTGGCGTTTCATTATTCTCATCCTCCTGCCCTCGAACGGATCCTCCGGCTGAAGTAGCCCGCGCGACAAGCAACCCTCCCTGGACGTTGCTTCCGGCCCGCCCATCCGGGGCGGTCGTTCGGCGCTCATCGCGCCTCACCCTCCTGCCCTCGAACGGATCCTCCGGCTCAATCGAACGGGTGTCTGAGCACGATGGTCTGATCGCGCTCCGCGCCGGTCGAGATGATGTCGATGGGCACTTCGACCAGCGCCTCGAGGCGCTCGAGGTACTTGCGCGCGTTCAGCGGCAGCGCCGCATAATCGGTGATCCCGACCGTCGACTCGCTCCAGCCCGGCAGCTCCTCGTAAAGCGGCTCCACCCCCGCATACCCATCGAGACTCAACGGCGGCTCGGCGACCACCCGGCCGGCCGTACGGTAGCCCACGCAGACCCGTATGACATCCAGACCGTCGAGCACGTCGAGCTTGGTGACGCACAGGCCGGAGACGCTGGAGTTGATGATCGAGCGCCTGAGCGCCACGGAGTCGAACCAGCCGCAGCGCCGGGCGCGCCCGGTGACCGAGCCGAATTCATGGCCCACGCGCGACAGATGCTCTCCATAGCCGTCGAACAGCTCCGTGGGGAAGGGGCCCGCACCCACGCGCGTCGTATAGGCCTTGACGATCCCGAGGACATAATCGAAGGCTCGCGGCCCGATCCCGCAGCCGGTGCCGGCGAAGCCGGCGGTCGTGTTGGAAGAAGTGACGTAGGGGTAGGTACCGAGGTCGACATCGAGCATCGCCCCCTGCGCGCCCTCGAACAGGGCGTTGGCGCCCTGGCGGTGCAGCTGGTTGAGGGCCGAGGTCACATCGACCACCAGCGGCGCGATGGTCTCGGCATAGGCGAGCTGCTCATCGAGGGTCTTCTGGAAATCGACCGGACTCTGGCGGAAATAGTGCTGCAGCACGAAGTTGTGAAAATCGAGCACCTCGCCGAGCCGGGCGGCGAAGCGATCGCGCTGGAACAGGTCCGCCACCCGCACCGCCCGGCGCGCCACCTTGTCCTCATAAGCGGGTCCGATGCCGCGGCCGGTGGTGCCGATAGCGTTGGCGCCGCGCTCCCGCTCGCGCGCCTGATCGAGCTGGATGTGCGAGGGCAGGATGAGCGGGCACAGGGGCGAGATGCACAGCCGCTCGAACACCGGCACGCCCTGCTCGATCAGCGCCCGGCTCTCCTTGAGCAGTGCCTCGAGCGAGAGCACGACACCGTTGCCGATGAAGCAGCGCACGTCCTTGCGCAAAATCCCGGAGGGAATGAGCGACAGGATGGTCTTGCGCCCGCCGATGACCAGGGTGTGGCCGGCGTTGTGCCCGCCCTGGAAGCGCACCACCGCGGCGGCGCGCTCGGTGAGCAGATCGACGACCTTGCCTTTGCCCTCATCGCCCCATTGCGTGCCGATCACGATGACGAATCTGCCCACCGCGGTTGTGCTCCTCAAATCAGGATGTCTTCGATGTGTCCGGGCCCGGGACCCGGGCCGTGCTCCTTGCGCGGCTGATCCTCGAGAATCCGTACTCCAGGGGTGCGCGCGAGCGCCAGAACCTCCTCCTCGGGCAGCTCCACGGTGAGCTCGATCGAGCCGTCCTCGCCCGAGAGCTCCTCGCGCACGACCTTGGCCGCGTACAGCCGTGAGCGCAGCGCGCCGGCGCCGGGCGGCAAGCGCACGCGGGCGCTGCGCGCGAGTCGCGAGAGCCGCTCGGCGAGCGCGGCGGTGAGCCGATCGAGTCCGGCGCGCATCGCCGCGGAGATCCACACCGCGCCGACCGCGCCCTCGGGGCCGCGCTCGACGGCGCTGCCGCGAGCGAGCCGGTCGATCTTGTTGTAGACCAGAATCTGGGGGATGGACTGCGCCCCGATCTGCTCGAGCACCTCGTTCACCTGAGCGATATGCTCATCGCGCCGCGGATCGCTTGCGTCCACCACATGCAACAGCAGCGTCGCCTCGCGAGCCTCGGTCAGCGTCGATTGAAAGGCGGCCACCAGCTCGTGCGGCAGATCCCGGATGAACCCGACGGTGTCGGCCACGACCGCCTGTGTTCCGCCCGGAAGGGTGATGCGGCGCACCGTGGGGTCGAGCGTCGCAAACAGCTGATCGGCGATGTAGGCATCCGTACCGGTCAGGGCGCGAAACAGCGTCGACTTGCCCGCGTTGGTGTAGCCAACCAGCGCAAGCGAGGGCACGGGGATCTCGGCCCGCATCTGCCGCCCGGTCTCGCGCTGCTGGCCGATCCTCGCCAGGCGCCGCGTGAGCAACCGCACCCGCTGCGCGATCAGCCGCCGGTCGGTCTCGAGCTGAGTCTCCCCGGGGCCACGCAGGCCGATGCCGCCTTTCTGGCGCTCGAGGTGGCTCCAGCCGCGCACCAGGCGGCTGCCGATGTGCTTGAGCTGTGCCAGCTCCACCTCGAGCTTTCCCTCGAAGCTGCGCGCCCGCTGGGCGAAGATGTCGAGGATCAGGCTGTTTCGATCGAGCACGCGCCTGCCGGTGAGCTGCTCGAGGTTGCGCTCCTGGCTCGGCGAGAGTGCATGGTCGACGAGGATGACCTCCGCAGCGGCCGCTTCCGCCGTCGCTTTGAGCTCCTCGGCCTTGCCGCTGCCGACGAAATAGCGGGGGTCCGGCCGCTCGCGGCGGCCGGTCACCGTGGCAACGGGCTCGGCTCCCGCCGAGACGGCGAGCTGCTTGAATTCCTCGAGATCCTCCGGATCGACCTGCGTCCCGAGTCCGATGCGCACAAGCAGCGCGCGCTCACCTGAACGCGGGCGCTCGAACACCTGGCGCTTCCCGGCACGGGCAGATCAGAGCGCGAATCACTCGGCCGAGGACTCCGCGCTCTCCTCATCCGTGCTCAGACGGACATTGCGTGCAGGCACGACCGTGGAAATGGCGTGCTTGTACACCATCTGGCTGACACTGTTCTTCAGCAAAACGACGAACTGATCGAACGAGTCGATCTGACCTTGCAACTTGATCCCGTTGACGAGGTAGATGGAAACGGGCACCCGCTCCTTGCGAAGTGCGTTCAGGAAAGGATCTTGAAGCGACTGGCCTTTGGCCATCGGGTTCTCCTTGTTCTCACGACTTTTATTTGTCCAGGGGTGGGAAGTGCCGGCGAGCCTTCCCTTTTCGGGGGTCATGCAAGCGTCCGCCTCCACGGCGGGCGATAGATCATAGCGACCGGGCGATCTTAACATGCGGCCCGATTCAAAGACCAAGTCCCCGCAATTCCCGGCTCACGTCGCGGTACCATGACAGCTCGTCCGTCTCAGGATCGAGACACCGGAGCAGGCTCTCGGCGCGCATCCAGGTCAGCTGGCGCTTGGCGAGCTGCCGGGTGGCGGCTATGCCGCGCTCGATCGCCTCGGCAAGACCCCACTCACCCCCGAGGTAGGCCCAGAGCTGGCGATAGCCGACCGCCCGCATCGAGGGGTGCTGTGCGCAAAGATCGCCCCGGGCGCGCAGCCCCTGCACCTCTTCCAGAAAGCCGGCTTCCATCATGGCGTGGAAGCGGGCGGCCAGGCGTCGATGCAGCCAGTCGCGCTCGCGCGGGACGAGCGCCCAGAGCGAGACCGGCAGGCCCGCCAAGGGACTGGCCCGTTGACGCTGCAGCTGTGAGATCGGCTGACCGGTGACCAGACAGACCTCGAGCGCCCGCTGGATGCGCTGGCGGTCGTGCGGCCGGATCCGCTCGGCGGCAAGCGGGTCGAGCCGAGCGAGCTGCGCGTGCAGCGCGGGCCAGCCGGCGCGCCGAGCTTGCTCGTCGAGGTCGCGGCGCAGCTGTGGGGACGCCTGGGGGAGCGGCGCGAGGCCCCCGAGCAGCGCGCGCAGGTAGAGCATGGTGCCACCCACCAGGAGCGGCACTCGCCGGCGGCAGTGGATGGCGGCGATGCACCGCAGCGCATCGGTCACGAAACGGCCCGCCGAGTAGCTCTGCGCCGGATCGCACACATCGATGAGGTGATGCGGGATGCGCTCGCGCACGGCCCTGTCGGGCTTGGCGGTGCCGATGTCGAGCCCGCGGTAGACCTGGGCCGAATCGACACTCACGATTTCCACGGGCGCCGCCTCGGCGAGTCGCAGCGCCCAATCGCTCTTGCCGGTGCCGGTCGGGCCCGTGAGGACGTACACGGGAAGCGGCGATACGGCGCCCGCCGGGGCAGTGCCGCGAGGCATCAACGCCCCCGCAGAAAGAGCTGATCGAGCTCGCGCAACGTCAGCCGAGTCCAGGTCGGGCGCCCGTGGTTGCATTGGTTGGCACGCTCGGTGGCCTCCATCTGCCGCAACAGCGCGTCCATCTCGGGGAGCGTCAGCCGGCGCCGGGCATGAATCGCCGTGCGGCAGGCAAGCGTGCCGAGAAACCGGTCGGCGGCTTCCTCCAGATGATGGTGCCCGCCTTCGCCTCCCAGCTCCTGCACGACGGATCTGACAATATCCACGACCTGCTCGCCCGCGAGCAGCGCCGGGACGCGGCGCAGCGCGAGCCGGGCGGACCCGAGCGCATCGAGCTCGAAACCCGCCTGCTCCCACGCAATCCTCTGCTCGAGCACCGCCTCGAGCTCGTACGGCTTCAACTCCAACACCAGCGGCTCGAGCAGGTGTTGGGAGGCCGGCGGACCGGCCGTCCGGGCCGCCTTGAGCTGCTCATACAACACGCGCTCGTGCGCCGCGTGCATGTCGACGAGAATGAGGCCGTCGCGGCTCTGCGCCAGGATGTAGATGCCGTGCAGCTGCGCGAGCGCCACTCCGAGCGGCGGCGCCTCGGCCGGCGGCGCGGCGGGCTGTTCCGCCGAGCGCGGCTCGCGCACGGCGGCCGCCAGTGCCCACGGATTGCGCGCGGCCGATGGAGCGTTCTCGCGCAGCGGCAACACGCCGGCCGGGAAAGGCGCGGGCGAGCCGGCGCCGGCGAGCAAAGGCGCGGCGCTCGCCGCCGCCGCGGCCTGCCCGGGCCGGGTGCCGGCCAGCGCGCGCTCGATGGCGCGCAGGACGAACTCGTGGACCTGACGGCTGTCACGGAAGCGCACTTCGAGCTTGGCCGGATGCGCGTTGACGTCCACCAGGCGCGGATCGAGCCACAGATGCAGCACATAGGCCGGATGGCGGCCGTGATACAACACGTCGCGATAGCCGAGGCGTACCGCGCTCATGAGCAGCTTGTCGCGCACGTTGCGGCCGTTGACGAACCAGTACTGCTGATCGGACTGGGCGCGCGAGGCGGTGGGCAGGCCGATCCAGCCGGCGAGGCGCACGGGCCCGGCGCAATGGCTCACCGCGAGCGCGTTGTCGAGAAATGCTCTGCCGAGCACCCGCGCAATTCTGTTTTCGTCGGCAACCTCGCTTGCAGCGCTCTGCGCCGAGGCGGGCGCATCGAGGTGCACGCGCTCGCCGCTGCGCAGGCGAAACGACACATCCGAGCGGGACAATGCCAATCGCTCGAGCAGTCGCGCGATGTGTCCGAACTCCGTCGTGGCGCCGCGTACGAACTTGCGTCGTGCCGGAACGTTGTAAAAAAGGTTACGGACCTCGATGGTCGTGCCCGGCGGATGAGCCGCGGGCCGCATCGGCGTCACCATGCCGCCCTCTACGCCGATCTCCGCGCCGTGTTCGGCGCCGGCCGGACGCGAGACGAGCCGCAGTCGGGAAACCGAGCCGATGGCAGGCAGCGCCTCGCCGCGAAAGCCGAGCGTAGCGATGGCCTCCAGATCCGCGAGCTCGGCGAGCTTGCTGGTGGCATGCCGGCAGATCGCCACCGGCAGCTCCTCGGCGGCGATGCCGTGGCCGTCATCGCGCACGCGGATCAGCCCCACCCCGCCCTGCTCGATATCGACTTCGATACGCTTCGCGGCCGCATCGAGGCTGTTCTCGACGAGCTCTTTGACGACCGAGGCGGGCCGCTCGATCACTTCGCCGGCGGCGATCTGATCGATGAGCGCATCGGGGAGGATACGGATGGGCATGGGAACTCGGGAATGCTGACCGGTCGAGGGCGCATCATAAAACGACCCCGTGCCCGGCAGGACCGCTTTACGCTGTGCCCGGGTCCTCAGTTGCGCGCGAGCAGGCGATTGACGCGCGCCTGGCGCTGCTCGGCAAAGAGGGTGCCGGAGGGGGGATGGGCGCGGAAATAGGCGAGAATGCCGCGGAAAATCGCATCCGCGATCCGCTTCTGGTACCAATAGGTGCGCAGCTTGAGCGCCTCCGCCGGATCGGACAGATAATCGGTCTCGATCAGCATGGAGGGGATGTCGGGCGATCGCAGCACCACGAAGTTCGCCGCCTGCACCTGTTGACTGCGCACGGGCACCGAGCGGCCCATCGCACGCACCACATCGCGCGCAGCCGTCATGCTCTCGCTGATGGTCGCCGTCTGCGACAGATTGAGCAGCACCGCCGCCAGGGTGCGCGACTTGTCGTTGAGCTGCACGCCGCCGCGCAGATCCGCGGCATTCTCGTGCTCGGCAAGGATGCGTGCCGCTTCGCTCGAGGCCCCGTGCAGCGACAGAATGTACACTTGGGCGCCCTTGATGTCGTGATCCCACACCGAGTTGCAGTGGATCGAAACGAACAGGTCCGCATGCGCCCGCTGTGCGATCTGCCGCCGCTCGCGCAGCGGCACGAACACATCCCGGTCGCGGGTGAGCACGGCCCGCATGCCGCGTTGCGCATCGATGCGCTGCGCCAGGAGCTTGCCGATGGCGAGCGTGATGGTCTTTTCCTCCGTGCCGTAGGCGCCGATGGTGCCCGGATCGATGCCGCCGTGGCCCGGATCGACCGCGATGATGATGTCGCGGCCGGTGTCCCTGGGCGCATTGGCCACGGCAATGGGAGTGGGCGCCCCGCCAGGGGCTGCACCGGCGGAGAAGCGGATCAGAAGCTGCTGTCCGCCCCGGGCGCCGCGCTGCCAAATCAGCTGCATGGCGGCGGCCGCCCGCAGGACGAATACCACCCGCAGCGCCCCATTCGGCCGGCGTCCGACGCGGGTGTGGCTCACCAAGCCCCACTCTTGCGGCAAGCGCACGGCGTGGCCCAATTGGGTCTGCTCGAGATCGACCACCGCACGATAAGGGTGATCGAGCGTGAAGTATCTCGCTTGCGTATGGCGGGAAAGATAGAGGAAAGCCCGCGTGCGGCCGCCGGTCTTGGACAGAAGCACCCCATTCAAGCGCGCCTCGGCCGCGGCAGCCGGGGCAGGCCGGATGAGTCCGGCTCCGATGAGCAAGATGAGTACGAGAAAAAAAATCTTTCTGATCATGTGCTTCGGGGCACTCGTTGACGTCTAATCTACGATTTGTGCGCTAGGCTTTCAACTCCCGGGCATTCCGGCCCATGCGAGCGAGCCAAGCCGCGCCCGCGGCCGTGCTTGCAGCGAGTTGCGCCTCATGTCCATGCGGACCGGCGGCCAGGGTGACGGTCAGATCCGCGGGCGGTAGCAACTTGGCGCCCCGCTGTGGCCACTCGATGAGCCAGAGGGAGCCCGGCTGCGCCCATTCGCCGAGGCCCAGGTGCTCGAGTTCGGCGGCATCCTTGAGCCGATACAGATCGAGGTGCAGCAGCGTCTGCGGCCCGCTTTCATACACCTGGACGAGCGTATAGGTCGGACTGCGTATCGGGCCCGCGATGCCGCACGCCCGCAGGAGCCCCCGCGCGAGCGTGGTCTTGCCCGCCCCGAGATCCCCGCTCAGGTACAGCACCGCCAGCGGTTCCCCGGGGGCGGGCCGCGCTCTGGCGAGCCGCTCCCCGAGCGCCTCGGTGTCCGCGGCTGCCTTTAGTCGTTGATGCAGCGACGCAGCTCCTCGATGACATCGCCGGCCAACAGGCCCCGCTCGCCGTTCCGTGCCGCCGCATCGCCCGCCAGGGCGTGCGCCAGCACGCCCACCCGGGCGGCGAGCCACGCATCTCGGCTCTGGGCGAAAATACCGGCAATCACCCCCGTGAGGACATCGCCCATGCCGGCACTGGCCATGCCGGGATTGCCGCGCTCGCACAGCGCCGGCGTGCGCCCTGGCCCGCCGACCAGGGTGCCGGCGCCCTTGAGCACCACGATGCCGCCATAGCGCGCCGTCAGGCGCTCAAGCGCCCCGAGACGGTCCCGCTGAACCTCGGCGGTCGAAATCCCGAGCAACCGGCCGGCCTCGCCCGGATGCGGGGTCAGGATCCACTCGCTCTGCGCGCTCGCGCCGGACTCGGCGATGAGGTTGAGCGCATCCGCATCGAGCACCAGCGGCTTGCCGGCGCCGAGCACGGCGTGCAGCGCTGCGCGCGCCCATTCGCTGCGGCCGAGCCCAGGTCCGATGGCGATGAGCTCGGCGCGCTCGAGAGCCTCGCGCAGCTCCCCGGGCTCGCTCCAGGGCAGGCAGATGAGCTCGGGGCGCCCGGCGGCGACGGCCGGTAAATTCTGCGGCGCCACCGCGACGGTCACCAGGCCTGCCCCGATGCGCAGACAGGCCTCGCCCGAGAGCCGGGCCGCTCCCGGCATGCCCACTCCTCCGCCCACGATGAGCACGCGCCCGAAATCCCCTTTGTGCGCCGAGCGCCTCCGCCGCGGCAGCGCCCGTTGGATCTCGGTCTCGACGATGCGCTCGATGCGCGCCGGCGGCGGGTTGACCACGGGGGCGCGCAAACCCAGGTCGTCGAAGCATACGACTCCGGCGAACTGCGGGCCGTCGCCCACGAAAAGCCCCGTCTTCAGTCCCACGAAAGTCATGGTGCAATCGGCGCGCACCGCAGCCCCGAGCGGCATGCCGGTATCGCTGTCCAGGCCCGAGGGGACATCGAGCGCAAGGACAGGACGGCCGGCGGCGTTGAGGTCGTGGATGACGCGCGCCATCTGCTCGCGAACCGGACCGTGCAGGCCCGTGCCGAGCAGGGCATCGACGATGATCCCGTCGTGCTCGAGCAGCCGGGACTCGTACGGGCGCGATTCCCCGCCGCAGGCGAGCCAGGCCCGGGAAGCCTCGCGCGCATCGCCCTTGAGCCCATCGGGCGGGCTCGCCGCGAGCACGGTGACGGTAAGCCCGGCTGCGCGCGCCAGGCGGGCGAGCACATAGCCGTCGCCGCCGTTGTTTCCCGGCCCGCACACGATCGTCACGTGTTGTGCGACGGGCCATCGCGTGCGCAGGCAGCGCAGCGCCGCCTCCCCCGCACGCTCCATGAGGGTGTACCCCGCGATGCCCAATGTCTCGATCGCGTACGTATCGAGCGCACGAACCTGCGCGGTGGAGTAGAGCGAGACCGGCAATGCCATGGGCGTGATTATACTGGCGCGATGGGGACGCCATGATCCAGCCGCTCGATCTCGCCGCGGTCAAGCGCGAGCTGGCCGCGCGCGCCCGCGCGCTCGGCTTCGGACGCCTCGGCGTGGCACGCATCGAAATCCCCGAGGACGAGCGTCACCTGCTCGAGTGGCTCAATGCCGGCTTTCACGGCGACATGCACTACATGGAGCGGCACGGCCACAAGCGCAGCCGGCCGCGGGAGCTTGTCCCCGGCACCGTACGCGTCATCAGCGTCCGCATGGATTACTGGCCGGGTGAGGCGCGCGAGGCCGGCGAGGCGCTCGCCGATCGGCAAGCCGGCTACATCTCCCGCTACGCCTTGGGACGCGACTATCACAAGGTGCTGCGCAAGGCCCTGGCGCGGCTCGCCGCGGCCATGGCCGAGCGCATCGGACCGTTCGGCTACCGCGTCTGCGTCGACAGCGCGCCGGTGCTCGAGAAGGCGCTGGCGCGAGAGGCGGGCCTCGGCTGGATCGGCAAGCACACCAACCTCATCGCCCGCGATGCCGGCTCGTGGTTTTTCCTGGGGGAGATCCTCACCGATCTGCCGCTGCCGGCGGACGAAGCCGCCGGCGCGCACTGCGGCTCGTGCACGGCCTGCCTCAGCGCCTGCCCGACGGCGGCCATCGTGGCGCCATACCGGTTGGATGCGCGCCGCTGCATCTCGTATCTGACGATCGAATCGGGCGGTGCCATCCCGGCGCAGCTGAGAGCGGCGGTCGGCAACCGGATATACGGTTGCGATGACTGTCAGCTGGTGTGTCCGTGGAACAAGTTCGCGCGCGCCGCCTCGCACCCGGATTTCCGGGTCCGTGAGCGACTCGATGCGACGCGGCTCACCGAGCTGTTCGGCTGGAGCGAGGCGCAGTTCGAGCAGCGCATGCGCGGCTCGGCCATCTACCGCATCGGCTACGAGCGCTGGTCGCGCAACATCGCGGTCGCACTCGGCAACGCGCCGGGCACCGCTGCGGTGATCGCGGCGCTGCAGCGGCGCCGCAACGATCCTTCCGCATTGGTGCGCGAGCACATCGAGTGGGCGCTGGCGCGCCAGTTCGGCCGCGGCGCGGACGGCGCCTGACACGGATTATGCGCAAGCGGCGCGAGCATTCGCCGCGGCCCCGCCGCCGCACGCGGTCGGCGTTCGTACGTAGTGCAGGCTAACGGCTCACCTGCAGGTTGTCGATGAGCCGCGCCTTGCCGAGCCGGGCCGCAGTGAGCACCACCAGGTGGCGGGTGTCGGGCTGCGCCGCGCCGAGATCCTCGGCGCGGCGGACCGCAAAGTAATCGGGCTGCAAGCCCGCGCGCTCGAGCGCTTCGATTCCGGTGCGCTCGATCCCCGGGTAGTCGCACTCGCCCGCGCGCAAGCGCAGCGCGGCCGCCTGCAGCGTCCGGTGGATCGCGGGCGCCCTGGCCCGCTCCTCAGGGGTGAGGTACTGATTGCGCGAGCTCATGGCGAGCCCGTCGGCATCGCGCACCGTGGGCGCGGCGATGATCTCGATGGGCATGCACAGCTCGCGCACCATCCGCCGGATGAGAGTGAGCTGTTGGTAGTCCTTCTCGCCGAAGACCGCAGCGTCGGGCTCGACGATGTGCAGCAGCTTCGCCACCACCGTGGTGACGCCGGCGAAGTGCCCGGGCCGAAACTCCCCGCACAGGATCCCCGAGAGCCCCGGCACTTCGACCCGCGTGGCGCGCTGCGAGCCGTTCGGGTACATCTCGGCGACATCCGGCATGAACATCAGATCGCACCCGGCCGCGCGCAGCATCTGCTCGTCGCGCTCGGGGGTGCGAGGGTAATGGGCAAAGTCCTCGTTGGGCCCGAACTGCATCGGGTTCACGAAGATGCTGGCGACGAAGCGCTCCCCGTGGGCGCGTGCCGCCTCGATCAGGCTGACGTGACCGGCGTGCAGATTGCCCATCGTCGGCACGAACACGATGCGCTCGCCCGCCTGACGCCAGCGGCGCGCCAGCGCGCGAACGTCCGCGATGGTCGTGACGGTACGCATGCGCTCAGAAGCAGTGCTCGGGGGCCGGATAGGCGCCGGAGCGCACCGCCTCGACGTAGCGCTTGATCGCCTCGAGAGTGTCGCCCGCCCCGGCCATGAAGTTGCGTACGAAACGCGGCTTGCGCCCCGTCGTGATATCGAGGATGTCGTAGAGGACCAGGATCTGCCCGTCCGTGTCGGGGCCGGCGCCGATGCCGATGACCGGCACGGCGAGCTCGGCGCAGATCGCCTTGCCGAGCTCCGCCGGGATGCACTCGAGCAGCACGATGTCGGCACCGGCGGACTCGAGCCGCTTGGCCTCCGTGATCATGCGCGCGGCGCCCTCCTCCTGCCGCCCCTGCACCCGAAAGCCGCCGGTCTTGTGCACCGATTGGGGCCTGAGACCCAGGTGGGCGCAGACCGCGATGTCATGGCCGGCCAGGAACTCGACGATCTCGAGCTGGCCGGCGCCGCTTTCGAGCTTGACCATCTGCGCACCGCCCTCCTGCATCAGGCGCACGGAGTTCTCGAGCGCCCGTTCCTTGGACGGGTAACTCATGAACGGCAGATCGCCGATGAGAAACGGGCGATGCAGACCTCTGGAGACGATGCTGCAGTGATACACCATGTGATCCATCGTGACCGGCACGGTGGTGTCGCGCCCCTGGATCACCATGCCGAGCGAATCCCCGACCAGGACCACATCGATGTCGGCCGCATCGAGCAGGACGGCGAAGCTGGCATCGTAGCAGGTGAGGCTCGCGATCTTGCGGCCTTCCTCCTTCATGCGCGCCAGCGTGCTCAAGGTGACCGGCTGGCGCTGCGAGTCCCGAAGCTGCAGGTGGGTGTACATGGCTGCAAGTGTACCAGGGCGCAGCGCAGGCGCCGCCCGCCTAGATCCCCCGAGCGCCCATGGGGTTGTAGTAGAGCCGCCCGTGCTTCACGCGCCGGATCGCGCCGAGCAGCTCCGCGTAATCGGCCGGGTTGTTGACCGGATCGATGGCGGCGGCGTTCACGATGAGGAGCGGGGCGGCCTCATACTCGTGGAAGAAGCGCGCGTACGCCTCATTGAGGCGCACCAGGTATTCCCGCTCGATATAGTGCTCGTAGGCGACGGCCCGCCGCGCGATGCGCTCGAGCAGCACGTCCGCCGGCGCCTGCAGATACACCACCAGGTCGGGTCTCGGCGGGTGCACATCGAGCCGGCCGCTCACCTGCTCGTACAGCGCGAATTCCGCTTCATCCAGGGTAATCCGCGCGAACAGCCGGTCCTTCTCCCACAGGTAGTCCGCCACACGCACCGGCGCGAACAGATCCTGCTGATTGAGCGCGGCGAGCTGCTGGCAGCGCTGAAACAGGAAGTACAGCTGTGCGGGCAGCGCCCCGGTGCGCGGGCTTCTGTAGAAGCGCTCGAGGAAGGGGTTCTGCGCGGCGTCCTCCAGCACCGCCTGCGCCGAGAAGCTCTGCGCCAGCAGCCGGGCAAGGCTGGTCTTGCCGACCCCGATCGGCCCCTCCACCACGATGAACCGGTGCTCAGCTGCCATGGTCTGCCGTACCGCGCGCGGCCCTCAGGTGGAGCCGGTCGGATGCATGATCGCCGCTGCGGGCGCGCACCCCCGGCGCGCGGATTTGCGCAAGCATTTCCGGCGCATGGCATGGACTGCCGGGCTGCAACGGAAAGGCTCGCGGGAGGAATCCGCCATGGGTAGGCCGAGCTGAGGCATCATGAGTCTGACAGGCTCCTGGGCTGCGGCTCCTCGAGGCGCCACAGACCCGCGGGTGCAACCCGGGCCTTGAGCTCGATCACCCGACCGAGCCCGGGCATATCGAGATCCGGGGCAAGATCCGCCAGAGGATACAGAACGAAGTTGCGCTCCACTATCCCGGGGTGGGGCAGGATGAGGTCCGGCTCGGCCCGACGCTCGCGGCCGTACACCAGCAGGTCGAGGTCGATGATGCGCGGTCCCCAGCGCGGCCCGTCGGAGGCCCTGCCGAAGGCCTGCTCGATGGCCTTGAGCTGCGCGAGCAGGGCGCGGGCATCCAGACGCGTGAGCACCGCGGCCACGGCATTGACGAACTGCGGCTGCGCGGGGGGCCCTAAGGGCAGCGAGCGATAAAGCGGCGAGCAGCGAATCGCCTCGGTACACGGCACGCCCTTCAGCCGCTCCCAGGCCCGCCGCACCTGCAGGGTCGGCGTCTCGAGATTGCTGCCGATTCCGATATAGGCCGGCTGCCAGATCGCCCGTGCCGGGATCGCTCCTCCCATCCCGGGACTGGCCGCTTCGGGTCCGGTGCCTGGCGCCTGCATGAATCGCTCCCGGCGATTCATTCAGGAGGCGTTGGGCGTGCGCCGTCCCCGCCGCCCGCTGCGCCGGCGCGGGGACTTGCGGCCTGCGCCGGCACGCTCGGGCACCAGCGAATCGACCATTTGTTCCCGATCCTGCTCGCTGGCCCCCTGCAGTTTCGTCCACCAGCCTGCCGTCTCGGCGGAAGCCAGGCCGAAATCGGCACGCAGCAGCAGCAGGTCGTAGCCGGCCCGGAACTTCGGATGGGTCAGCAGGCGCAATGCCCGCCGCCCCCGCGGGTATTCCAGGCGGGGCTGCATCGCGAACATCTCGCGCACGCCGAGGGCAAAGCGCCTCGGAATGGCAATGTGCGCCTGGGCTTCGCGCACGGCCTGGTCGCAAGCGTCGAGAATGGCCGAAAGCTCGTGCCAGCGGTTCGGGGGCATCGCCTCGATGATCCCGGCGATGGGTCCGTAGAGCAGCACGGCGAGCAGGAAAGTCGGGCTGACCGGCCGACCGGCGACGATGCGCGCATCGGTGTTGGCGAGCCCTTTGTGCAGCAGCTTCTCGACCAGACCGCCCGGGTGGGCGGCGAGATAGACCTCCACGTTCGGCAGGAGCGCGGCCAGCAGACCTCGGCGGCGCAGCACCTCGAGGCTGCGCGCGCCGTGCCCGGTGAGAAAGAGCTTCAGCATTTCATCGAAGAGACGGGCCGGCGGCACCCCGCCGAGCAGATCGCGCAACGTACCGAGGGGCTCGGCCGTCTGCGCATCGAGCTCGAAGCCGAGCTTGGCCTCGAAACGCGCCGCGCGCAGCATGCGCACCGGGTCCTCGCGGTAGCGGGTCTGCGGATCGCCGATGAGGCGCAGGCGCCGGGCCGCGATGTCCTCGACGCCGCCGACGTAGTCCCAGATGGAGAAATCGGCGACGTTGTAATAGAGAGCATTGGCGGTGAAGTCCCGCCGCCAGACGTCATTGTCGATGGTGCCGTAGACGTTGTCCCGCAGGATGCGGCCGGTCTCATCGAACATCCGCACCGCATCAGGATCCAGATCCCCCTCCTGAATCTCCCCCAAGGGAGCGTGTGCGGCCTCGGCACGGGCCGCCCGCGGCTCGGTCACCGGACCACCGAGATCGAGTATTTCGCCTTCCTCGCCGTCCGCCTCCTCGCCCGCCTCCTCGCCTTCGAGCGGCTCCTCGCCCTCAGGCGGAGCGCTCGTCGCCCGGAAAGTGGCGACCTCGATGGTTTCCTGCCCGAAGAACACGTGCGCGAGGCGGAACCGTCGGCCCACCAGCCGGCAGTTGCGGAACAAGCGCTTGACCTGCTCCGGCAGCGCGTCCGTCGCCACGTCGAAGTCCTTCGGATCGAGCCCCAGCAGCAGGTCGCGCACGCACCCGCCGACGAGGAAAGCCTGGAATCCCGCGTCGCGCAGGCGATACAGCACCCGCAAGGCGTTCGGGGAGATATGGGAGCGGGAAACAGTATGCTGCGCCCGCGGAATGATCCGCGGCGGAGCGGGAGGCGCCGTCTGGCGCACGGGGGGGGAATTCAATTCTGCGCTTTCTGCTTGAGCAAACCTTAAGGATACCTATAATACCGCGCTCCTGAGGCTAAGCCCTCAAGCCGCGCTCCCTTCGTCTAGAGGCCCAGGACATAGCCCTCTCAAGGCTGTAACACGGGTTCGAATCCCGTAGGGAGCGCCAGTAAATCAAAGACTTACGCGCTTCAAAGCGTGAAAGCCCTCGCCATGGGAACGTGGTGGGAACGGGGCCGTGCAGACGGCTCGGCTTCCAAGAGCGCTTTTTCGCTCCCTCGGCACTGCAAGCCATCTCCAGTCCGATTGCTTTCCCAACGACTGGAGGCAGCCATGCCCACCGCAAGTCTACCCGCGCCCGCCGTGGCGCAGTCCGAAGTCCCGGCGGCGATCGCCGGCAACGTCCCCCTGGTCCGCCTGTCCGAGGCGCTCGCCCGTGCTGGCCTCACCGCACGGCATGACGCCGACCGGCGCATGCTCGTG
>JAJZVF010000247.1 GCA_021845825.1 Pseudomonadota bacterium
GTGGAGCCGTCTCCGCGGTGTGGATCATCGGCCAGGCGGTGTCGGTCTTTCAGACCGAGATGACACTCTAGGCCTCAGCGACCCTGGCGCGCGCCGGCCCGGCGTAGCGCACGCACCCATGCGCGAGCTCGAGTTCGTGCGTGCAACAGCCGGGCCATTCCGACCGCCGATGCACGGTCATCACCACGGCGGCCCCATCGCTGACCAGCGGCTCGATCCAGTCACGCAGCTCACGCTGCGTCGGCGCGTCCAGACCCGAAAACGGCTCATCGAGCAGCAACAGCGCCGGACGGCGCACCCAGGCCCGCGCAAACAGCACCTTGCGCAGCTGCCCGTAGGACAATTCGCGCAGCGTCCGTCTCGCCAGGGCCGTCAGCCCGAACTGCGCGAGCGCACGCCGGGCAGCGGCACGATCGGCCGACGTCGGTGCATCGTTCAACCCGATGCTGGCATACCGCCCCGACTGCACGACCTCGCTGACCGTCAGGTGCTGCGGGTGGTCGGCATGCAGGTGCGGCGCCACCAACCCGACGTGCCGTTTGAACTGCTGCAGCGGGACTCCCGGATGGATACCGGCACGCTCGATGTGCCCGGAAGCCGCGACACCGTGGTCTCCGTAAAGCGTCCTCAGCAGTGTGGTCTTGCCGGAGCCGTTGTGTCCGTGCACCACCCAGCATTCACCCGCCCGAATCGTCAGCGACACCCCGCGCAGAGCCACGTGCTCATCGAGATGGACACTGGCATCCGTCATACGAATCAGGACCCTGCCGGCCGACGACCCGGTGCGAGGCGAAGCGGACGCATGCGAGGGAGCCGGGCGGGCCTTTTCCCCCAGCCAGCGGCCGAGCGGGCCGGCCCGAACCGGGCCGCGGTAGGCGATGCGCCCATGTTCCAACACAAGGGCATGCGTGGTGGAGGGCGGCACATCCTCGGCTCTGTGGGTGGACAGCACCCACGGCAAAGACGAGCGGGCGGTGCCTTGCAGCCAGCGCAACGCGCGCCTGCGATTGGCGTCGTCCAGGCCGTTCAACAGCTCATCGAGCAGCAGCAGCCTCGGCCGGGACAGCAGCGCCCTTGCCAGCAGCATCAGGCGCCGCTCACCGTAGGAGAGGGTCAGAAACCGCCGCGGGCCGAGCGGAGCGAGCCGCAGCCGACGCAGCATCGCGGTCACGCGCGTGCGGTCGGCCTCGGTCGGCGCCTCGAGCGGAATATCGGTACGGTACAAGCCGGTGGCGACCACCTCCTCGGCGGTGTAATTCCAGCCATAGCGCTCATACTTGTCCTGGCGCTCCGGCCCCAGGTAGCCGATCTCCTCCTGCACCTCCTGCGGCGTAGGCCACACTCTGCCCTGCCAGAGGTACTGGCGCACGCCCCGCCCCGCGGTCGGCCAGACGGCGCCCGCGACCAGCTTCAGCAATTGGGTCTTGCCTGCCCCGTTCGCGCCGGCGAGCACCCATCGCTCCCCGGGGCGGATCGTCCAGCTCACCTCATCGAGCACGCGCCGGCCGCCACGTTCCAGAGATACGGCGCGCAACCGCGCCTCGACGAACTGTCTGGCCGCGCGGGATCTGTCCGCCGGGCGGGCATCGGCCGGTGTCGCCATGATTCTCGGCTGCAGAGCGGGGAAGTCCATATTTTTGCACAGTCCAGGGCGCCGGGCGCGGCCCAGGCGAGCCCGGCTGAAGGAGCCGCCCAAGATGCGTTGAGCGCACAGGCTTATACGGATTGCCGCCAGCTGCGCCGGCGCGCATGATCCATGAGTGATGCCCATGGAATGTCATTGCTATGAAAGCGGCTCGCGAACCTGGCAACCCTGAAGATCTCGAACGGCACACGGCCGACTCGCACGAGGAGCCCCGCCACCTCCAGCAACTGATCGACCGGGCACGAGAGTTCGCAGCGCTGCGCACGGCGGTGGTCCATCCGACGGATGAGGTCTCGCTGCTGGGTGCAATCGAGGCTGCCCATCAGGGTCTGATCGATCCGGTCCTGGTGGGGCCCGAGCAAACGATCCGCGAGGTCGCCCGGGCGGCGCACATCGACCTGTCTTCTTACTCCCTCGTCGCCGCGGAGCACGACTCGCAGAGCGCCGCGCGCGCGATCGCGATGGCGCGCGCCGGGGAGGTGGCGGCGTTGATGAAGGGCGCTCTGCATACCGATGAGCTGATGCACGCCGCCGTCGATCCCGAGCACGGGCTGCGCACCGCCCGCCGCGCCAGTCACGTCTTCGTCATCGAGTCGCCTCAATACCCGCGGCTGCTGTTCATCACCGATGCCGCCGTCAATATCTATCCAACGCTCGAGGACAAGCGTGACATCGTGCAGAATGCGATCGACCTTGCCCGGACACTAGGCGTGCGCACCCCGCGCGTGGCAATCCTGTCCGCCCTCGAGCTGGTCACTTCCAGGATCAAGTCGACCATCGAGGCCGCCGCGCTGTGCAAAATGGCCGATCGGGGGCAAATCACGGGCGGCGTGCTCGACGGCCCGTTCGGGTTCGACAATGCGGTCTCGAGCGAAGCCGCGGCGACCAAGCACATCGTGTCCGCTGTCGCCGGCCGAGCGGATATCTTTGTCGTTCCCGACATCGAAGCGGGCAATATGCTCGCCAAGCAGCTCGAGTACCTTTCCCGTGCACGACTTGCCGGCGTGGTGCTGGGCACGCGCGTTCCGATCGTCCTCACCAGCCGGGCCGATGATGCGGCAGCGCGCCTCGCCTCGTGCGCGCTTGCGAATCTCTGGGCACACCGGCGGCCGCTCGAGGTCGCGTAGATAT
>JAJZVF010000248.1 GCA_021845825.1 Pseudomonadota bacterium
CCCATGCGCAACGCGCCGATCACGACGTGAGCGAAGGAAAAGACAAAAAACATCTTGGAGGTGGAGAAGACGCGCTCACCGGGGCCAAAACCGAAGGCCCGCATGAACCAGTCCGCGACGGTAACATCGCCGTGGCAGTGGATGGCGGCTTTGGGCGTACCGGTGGTCCCCGAGGTGTAAAACCAGAACGCCATGTCGTCCGCCGTTGTGCGCGCGGATGGGAACTCGTCCCGGCCATCGGACAGTATGTCCTCGATCGAGCGCATGCCCGTCCTCCCTTGGCCACGCACGCCGATCAGCTCCGGAACGTGCGCGCACCCCGCGGCTGCCTGCTCGTAAGTCGGGAGAAATTCCTCCTCGAGCAGCAGCACCCTGGGGCGCGCGTCCTCGATCACGTGGGCGAGATCCTTGGCGCTCGAGCGGGTGCTGATGGCCACCGCGACCGCGCCGCTGCGCATCACGCCGAGGTGCGCGGCGATGAAGACGGGACTGTCCTTGAGCAGGAGCACCGCCCGCTCGCCCGCTGCCAGGTGCGGTTGCAATGCGGAGGCGAAGCGATTGACGCTGCGATTCAGCTCATCGAAGGTGACCCTCGCCTCGGCGCACAGGATCGCCACATCGCCGCCCTGACCCCGCGCGAGGGGTGGCCCGAGAATCTCATCTGCCGCATTGCACAGCGATCGGGACCGCGGGACACTGTCTACGCTCATCACTGCGCTCCCCCGTCTCAACAGCTCCAGAGGCGGCGCACGAGGCGAACCGCGAGCGCCGCCGCCATGCGGCGCCGGCTGTGCGCCGGTATCAGCGTCGTGCGCATCGGCTTGACTTGTCTTTGCACCAGCTTGTCGATCTGCCGGAGAAGCTCTGCATCGAGTGACCGGCCGAGCAATGCCTCGCAGTCCGTCAACAGAACCGGTCGCGAGCTCGTGCCGGTCACCGCGATGCGCAGCTCCGCCAACCGGTCGTTCTCGCGACGCAACGCCACGGCCACGCCGGCGAGCGGAAAATCCATCGCATCGCGCAGGCGCGCCTTCTCATAGCCCGCGACGAGACCGGAACGGATCGGTACCCGCACGGCGAGCAGTATCTGATCCTCGCCGAGTCGAAGATGGGCGGCGCCGTCGTCCCGGAAAATGCTCTCGAGATCCACCCATGCGGTCCCCGTTCCGTCGGCGAGCTCGACCGTCGCACCCAGCGTCAGCAGCAGCGGCGCCGCATCGCCGCTGTAGGCCGCGCGACAACGGTTGCCCTCCGGTGCAACATGGCAACGCTCACCGCGATATTTGAGACAGAAGCCGTTGCTTTGCCGCCACCAGGCGCTTTGGTTGTAATAAAGACAACGTGTATCGAGACACAGGTTCCCGCCGATCGTCGCGACCGTACGGTGCGTGGCTCCGGCGATCTGCCGTGCCGCCTCCGCCAGAGCGGGCGCGTGCTGCGCGATCATCGGGTCGGTCGCCAAGCGATCGAGCGTCACCGCGGCGCCTATGTGCAAAGCCGACGGCTCGACGGTCAGCTCCCGCAGACGCGGCACTGCGGTGAGGTCAATGAGCACCGCAGCCTCGCCGATGCCGTGTCGAAGGTTGGGAACCAGGTCGGTGCCGCCGGCGAGCAGGCGCGCCCCGGGATAGGCGCGTCGTGCAGCGAGCGCTTCCGGGAGGCTTGCCGGCCTGACCAGTTGAAAATCCGCAAGCGTCATGATGAGGCCGCCCCACGGGCGAGCGGCTTGATATCGCGCTGTCGCCTGTCACGTTGCCTGCGGGTCAACGCCTCGAAAATGCGCTCCGGGGTGATCGGCAGCTCCGTCATGCGCAGCCCGATCGCATCAGCCACGGCATTGGTCAGCGCGGCAAGTGCGCCGGCGAGCGAACCCTCGCTCGCCTCCTTGGCGCCGAAGGGGCCATTCGGATCGAGGCACTCGACGATATGGACTTCGATCGGCGGGGATTCGACGGCGCTCGGCACCCGGTAGCCGAGCAGACTCGCGTGCAGCGGAAGCCCTTTGTCGTACCGGGTTTCCTCACCGAGCGCCTGCCCCAGTCCCATCCAGACCGCGCCCTCGACTTGTCCTTCCACCGCGAGCGGATTGAGCGCGCGGCCACAGTCATGAGCGACCCAGATCTTCTTGACACGCACCATGCCGGTGTCGGCATCGACCTGCACTTCGGCGACCTGCGCCGAGTAGCTCATCGCCATCGTGGAGCCGACCGCGCCGCCACGGTGTTTGCCGCCCTGGTATTCGAGCGGTACGGTGAAGGTGCCCTTGGCGGTGATGCTGCCCCCATCGGCCAGCGCCGCGGCCGCGACCTCGCGAAAGCCGAGGCCGCCCGCCTCGGTACCCGAGACGAAAAACCGCTCGCCCACACATTCGATCCGTGCCGGATCGGCCTCGAGCCGTCTCGCCGCCGCCCGCACCAGGATCTCCCGCAGAGCGCGCGCCGCCTCGATGGCTGCGTTGCCGACCATGAAGGTGACCCGCGACGAATATGAGCCATTGTCCTTCGGGGTGAGGGCGCTGTCGGCGGCAACGACCCGGATGCGTCCGAGCTCGACGCCGAGAACTTCGGCCGCGATCTGCGCGAGCACGGTCGAGGACCCTTGTCCGATGTCGGCGGCTCCCGTGAGCAGCGTGATGCCCCCGTCGAAATCGAGGCGCAGCTCCACCACCGCATGCGGCTCACCGGTACGGTGGATGGGCTTGCCGGCGCCGCTCACATAGTGCGAGCAGGCCAGGCCCATGCCGCTTCCGGCCGGCAGACG
>JAJZVF010000056.1 GCA_021845825.1 Pseudomonadota bacterium
GCGAGCAAAGCCGCGAGCAGCACCACCAGTCCCACGACGGCCCACCAGTAGCGCCGCAGCGTGCCGAGCAGCGAATCAAACAGCGAACGCTGCGCGGGCGGCTGCGGGCGCAGGGCGGCAGCCTCGAGCGGCGCGCGCGCTGCGGTGGCGGCCGGCGAAGTCGCCGGCCCGCGACCCGGGGTCACCTGAGTCGCAGCACCGGCAGCCTTCGCCGCAGGGGGCGCCGTCACGGCGGCGGGCTTGTGCCCGGCCAGTGCCTGAAGCTGTGCGAGTGCGGCGCTCTTGAGCCGCAACAGCCGCTTTTCCTTGACGAGTTCGCCCTGCAGCCTTTGCACCTGCGCCTTCAGTGCCTGCACCTGCCCCGCCGCGGTCGCCGCACTGCCGGCGCCGCTCTGCGCACCGGTGCCGGCGCGCTTCGGGGCCACCAAGCGCAGTCTGCCGGGACCGGCGTTGGGGGGCTGCAGGGCGTTGTCCCACGCCTCGGTCTGGCGGCGGATCTCCCCCCAGGCTGCCGCTGGGGAAATCTGCCGCATCGAGGAGCGGGCCGGGATGGTGAGCACCGTGCCGGAGCGCAGCAGATTCATGTTGTGATCGAAGGCCTGCGGGTTGGCCCGATAGATGGCCACCATCCACTGGCGCGTCCGCGCGGCAGCCAAACCGGCACCGCTGATGCGCGTGGCGATTCCGGAGAGCGTATCGCCCCGGTGCACCGCGACCGAATGCGGCCGGCTCGCGGTCGATACCTCCACTGCGGGCGCTGCCGCAGCGGCCGGTTCCCGGGAAGGCGGCGGTTGCGGGGCCGCGCCCGGCCGCCGGATCTCCCCCACCCGCTGCGCAGGGCCCACGACGGGCGCGGCGATCGCCTGAGTCGCCTGAGCGCTGTGGGGCATGTACACCGGCGGATTGAGGAGCAGCGTGTACTCCCGGATCATGATCCCGCGATCCCAGCTGGCCTTCACCAGAAGGGTCAGAATGGGATCCGTGACGGGCTGGTCAGAGGTGATGTGCACGATCACCCGGCCGCCTGCCGCCCGGACGACCTTTGCCTGCGCACCGTTCAGGTAGATCGGGCGATTCAGTCCGTACCGGGCAAAGGTGGCACTCGAGGCGACACCGACGGTGAGGCTCTGAAGAGCGCCCGGCGTCGGATCGATCAAGGCGATCCGCGCATCGAGAGGCTGATCGAGATGAGACCGTACGTGGATGTTCCCGAGGCCCAGAGCGAGAGCCGCCCCTGGCACGGCGAGCAGCGGCAGCACCGCCAGGCTTGAGCGTTTGGCGACCATTACCCCTCCCCGCAAGGCATAGGTGGGTAAAACCCTTTATGAAAACAAATGGATGGCCGAATCTGACGGCTCATCGGACGCGGCCCGCAATATAACTTAATATTGGCTGTCATACCAAAGCCGCCGTCGGTCCTGAGGCAAATTTCCGCGCCGGCCCGCCGATCTTTACTCATTCTGGCACCGCAAACTGTGTCGCGCTTCGTAGACTGGCCCATTTGCGCGTTCGCAAGAGATCAAAGGCCGCTCATCAGGGCCGGCGCGCGATGTCCGGGGTCACCGAGCGCACATCGGCATTCTGGGCCCGATGTCGCAGGTAGTGGTCCATCAGCACGATCGCCAGCATGGCCTCGGCAATTGGCGTGGCACGCAGGCCGACGCAGGGGTCATGCCGGCCGGTCGTGACGATGTCCACCGCCCGGCCCTCGATATCGATGGTCCGGCCGGGCACCTGGATGCTGGAGGTCGGCTTGAACGTCAAATGCGCCACTACGTCCTGCCCGGAAGAAATACCGCCGAGGATCCCGCCGGCGTTGTTGCTCGAGAAGCCCTCGGGGGTGAGCTCGTCGCGGTGCTCGCTGCCTCGCTGGGCGGCGGCAAGCGTACCGGCACCGATCTCGACCGCCTTGACCGCGTTGATGCCCATCAACGCCGCGGCGATATCCGCATCCAGCCGGCCGAAGACCGGCTCGCCGAGACCGGGCGGCACCCCCGTCGCGATCACGGTGACCCGCGCTCCGATCGAGTCACCCGCCTCGCGCAGCCGCCAGATCAGCGCCTCGAGCTCCTCGAGGCGTGCCGGGTCGGGGCAGAAGAACGGGTTCCGGTACGCGGATTGCACGTCCCGCGGCTCGAGCACGAGTGAGCCGATCCGGCTGAGATAACCGTAAATGCCTACCCCCAGGCGGCTCGCCAGATACTTGCGGGCAATCGCTCCGGCAGCCACTCGCATCACCGTCTCGCGCGCCGAGGAGCGCCCGCCGCCGCGGTAATCGCGCAGGCCGTATTTCTGCTGGTACGTATAGTCGGCGTGCCCCGGACGGAAACGGTCCTTGATCTTCTCGTAGTCGCGCGCGCGCGCGTCGGTATTCTCGATCAGCAGCCCGATCGGCGTACCGGTCGTTCGACCCTCGAACACACCCGAGAGAATGCGTACCTGATCGCTCTCACGGCGCTGGCTCACGAAGCGCGAGGTGCCGGTGCGGCGCCGGTCGATCTGCTGCTGCAGATCGGCCGGCTCGAGCGGCAGCCCCGGGGGACAGCCGTCGACGATGCAGCCGAGCGCCGGACCGTGGCTCTCCCCGAAGGTCGTCACCGTGAACAGCTTGCCGATGGTGTTGCCGGACATTTTTAAAGACCTCCAACCCCGCGCCGAATGCAGCGCCGCCGATGTCCTCGGATTCGGTCATGCATCATGCGAGCTCACCGTGCACGAGCGGGCAGCTGCGCGGCGTTGAGGAGAAACACGCCGCCGCCGCCGCGCTCGAACTCGAGCCACAGGAAGGGAAGCTGTTTGAAGGCCCGGCGCACTGCCCGTTCCGTATTGCCGACCTCCACGACGAGCAGCCCTTCCGGGCGCAGGTGATCGGCCGCCTCCCCGAGGATGATCCGCACGGAATCGAGACCCGTACGGCCGGCGGCCAGCGCGAGCGGCGGCTCGTGACGGTACTCGGGCGGCAGGCTCGCCAGCTCCTTCCTGCCCACGTAGGGCGGGTTGGACACGATGATATCGTAGCGCTCGGCGCCGAGGGCGCTGAAATGATCGGAGCGGACGAGGCGCACCCGCCGGCCGAGGCGGTGGCGGCCCACGTTGATCGCGGCAACCTCGAGGGCATCGGCGCAGATGTCAACGGCGTCGACGCGCGCGCGCGGAAATGCCTTGGCGCAGGCGATGGCGATGCAGCCCGAGCCGGTGCCGAGATCGAGGATCCGGCGCACCCGGCGCGGCTCGATCCAGGGCGCGAACCGGCGCTCGATGAGTTCGGCAATCGGCGAGCGGGGAATCAGCACCCGGCGATCGACGTGAAAGGCAAGCCCGGCGAACCAGGTCCGCCCGGTCAGATAGACGGCCGGAATCCGCTCGCGGATGCGCCGGCTGATGAGCGCCTCGGCGCGCCGCTCATCGTTCGCGCCCACGCGCCGGTGGTAGACGCCGGCGTCGAAGTGCGGCAGGCGAAGCGCATGCAGCACCAGCGCCGCCGATTCGTCCCAGGCATTGTCGGTGCCGTGGCCGAAACAAACGCGGGCACGCTGCAGCCGGCGCGCGCCCCGCTCGATGAGCGCACGCACCTGCGGCGCAGGCCGGCGCGGCGCTGAAATCCGCTCGCTTTGCCCGGCGGTGCGCCTTCGGCCGGCACGCTCCGGCGCACTGCGTGTGCGGCCGTCATGCTCCCGCGCGCTGCGCACGCGGTCAGTGTGAAATAATCCGCTCATGTCCTCTCGTCTTTTCTGGCCCCTGGTCGGACTGCTGTGTCTCGCCGCGGCGCTCGCAGGGTACCGGCTCGCCGGCAGGCCGGACAACCGGCGCCCGGCGCCCGGCTACGGCACCTGGCTACCGCGGCCGCGGCCCATCGGGCGCTTGCGCCTCATCGACAGCCATGGACGGCCGTTCACGCGCGCCGATCTCGACGGGCGGGTAAGTCTGGTGTACTTCGGCTACAGCCACTGCTCGCACGAGTGCCCGGACACGCTCGCCATGCTGGCGCGCGTGCAGCGGTCCGCGCACCTGCCGCGCCTGCAGGTACTGTTCGTCACCGTCGATCCGCGCCGCGACACGCCGGCCGTGCTGGCCCGTTACCTGCGCCGCTTCGATCCGCAGTTCATCGGCCTCACGGGCACGGCCGGCCGGCTGCGGCGGCTCGCGCACACCCTCGGGGTCGCACTCGGCAGGGTCGCGCTGCCCGGCGGCGGCCATGCTTTCGAGCATACCGTGGCGGTGTTCCTGTTCAATGCGCGCGCGCGGGAGGCGGCGGTGTTCATGCCGCCCTTCCACCCCCGGCGGCTTGCCGCGGTGCTGCGGCGCAGGGAGCGGCGCTTGCTCGCCCCGAGCTGAGATCCGGAGACACGAGCCAGAATGACATGCGCCACGGGATCCCCGACTCTGCGCGCACGCGCGTTCGTCGCCCTGCAGTACCTGTTGCCGCAGCACCTGCTGTCGCGAGCGGTGCGCCGGCTGACGCGCGCGCGCCTGCGGCCCCTGAAGAACGCGCTGATCGGCGCCTTCATGCGTCATTACCAACCCGACATGAGCGAGGCGGCCGATCCTGACCCGCTGAGCTACCCCACGTTCAACGCCTTCTTCACCCGCGCACTGAAGCCCGGGGCCCGCCCCTGCGCCCCGGATGCACGCGTGTTCGCCTCGCCGGTCGACGGGGCGGTGAGCCAGATCGGCCGGCTCGGCGGCGCCAGGATCCTGCAGGCAAAAGGGCATGAGTACACCGTGGAGGCGCTGCTCGGCGGTCCCTCGCAGTGGTCGCAGCGCTTTGTGGGCGGCTCCTTCGCCACACTGTACCTGGCGCCATACGACTACCACCGCATCCACATGCCCGTGTCCGCCGAGCTGCGGGCAGCCTGGTTCATCCCCGGATCGCTGTTCAGCGTCAATGCCGCCACGGCGGCCGCGGTGCCCGGATTGTTCGCGCGCAACGAGCGGGCGATCCTGGCATTCGAGTCCGGCCCGCTCGCCTTCGCCGTAGTATTGGTCGGAGCTTTGTTCGTCGGCAGCATGAGCACGGTCTGGCACGGAGAGCTCGCCGCAGACGACCCGCGGGTTCCGCGCCGCCTGGCCCCGCCCGATGCCGGGGCGTTGCGGCTCGAGAAAGGCGCCGAGCTCGGGCGTTTCAACATGGGCTCGACGGTCATCGTGCTGCTGCCGGGCGGGACGGTCGGCTGGCAACCCGGGCTTGTGCCCGGCAGCCGCGTCAAGGTCGGTCAGCCGCTCGGCTCGCTCGAGGTCGAAGCCGGCACTGCGAGGGGCGCGCGATGACGGCGGACTGGCGACCCACCGCCTCAGCGGCCATGCTGAAGCGACGCGCAGACCTTTTATCCCGGGCGCGGGCGTTCTTCGCCGAGCGCGGCGTGCTCGAGGTGGATACTCCGCTGGTGGTCAATGCGCCGGTGACGGACGTGCACATTCATTCGGCGCGTGTACTATTTGAGGACGGCGCGGGCCCGTCCCGGACGTACTTCCTGCACACCTCGCCGGAATACGCCATGAAGCGCCTGCTCGCGGCCGGCGCCGCAGACATCTATCAGATCTGTCACGTGATCCGCGCGCGCGAGCGCGGTCGGCTGCACAATGCCGAATTCACTCTGATCGAGTGGTATCGCCGAGGGATTTCGCTCGATGCGCTCATGGAGGAAGTCGATGCGCTGCTGCGGCGGATGCTCGCACCCGCGGGCCCGCAACGGCCCACCGAGCGGATCAGCTATCGCCAGGTCTTCCTGCGGGAACTGGCCATCGACCCGTTCTCGGTGTCCCTGGCCGCGCTCGCGCAGGCGGCGCGGGCGGCGGGCCTCGCCGCCGAGACCTCGACTCGCGACGAGTTGCTGGAGTTTCTGATGGGCGCCCGGATCGGACCACAGCTCGGACGCGGGAGGCTCACATTCGTGTATGGCTACCCGGCGAGCCAGGCGGCGCTCGCCCGTCTGCAGCCGGCCGAGCCGCGTGCGGCCGAGCGCTTCGAGCTGTACTGCGAGGGCGTGGAGCTTGCCAACGGCTTTCACGAGCTTGCGGATGCCGGGGAGCAGCGCGCGCGTTTCGAAGGCGACCTCGCCGAGCGCCGGCGCCTCGGTCTGCGCGCGGCAGGGCTCGATGAGCGGCTGCTCGGGGCCCTGGAGGCGGGCCTGCCGGATTGCTGCGGAGTGGCGCTCGGCTTCGACCGCACGCTCATGCTGGCGGCGGGTGCCGAGTGCATCGACGATGTCCTGCCCTTCCCCATCGAGCGGGCCTAGCAGAGGCTCCCGGATGACATACTCGGGCAAACACTACGACTTTGAGGACAAGCGCCGCGGCTACCGGCAGCTCGCGCTCGACCTGCAAGGGCTGCTCGCCGGAGAATCCGACCTCATCGCCAACGCCGCCAACACCGCGGCGCTGCTGTTCGATGCGCTGCCGGCGATCAATTGGGCTGGCTTTTACTTCCTGCGCGGCGAGGAGCTGGTGGTGGGGCCTTTCCAGGGCAAACCGGCCTGCGTGCGCATCGCCCTGGGCAGGGGCGTATGTGGGACGGCCGCCCTGCAGCGCACCACGATTGTCGTGCCGGACGTGCGCGAGTTCCCCGGCCACATCGCCTGCGATGGCGCGTCACGCTCGGAAATCGTGGTGCCGCTGTTGGGTGAGCGGCTGTTGGGCGTGCTTGATCTCGACAGCCCCCGGCCCGGGCGTTTCGACGACGAGGATGCGCGCGGGCTTGCGCGCCTGGCGGCTCTGTTCCTCGCGGCCAGCCGGACGAATGAGCCTTGTGGATCGCTCCCTCGTGCCGATCCCCCCCGAACGCCGTGAGCCGTTCCCTCCGGGTCCCTGGGACAGTCGCTTTCGCGCAAGCGGCTCGCAGAGGAAGAAGAAACCTTCCGTTGTGCGGCACCCGAAGAAAATCCGCGCCGCGGTCACGCTCCGGACTGCCGGCGCTCAAGCTACTGCTTGGCGCGCGAGACGTATTGGCCGGTGCGCGTGTCGATGCGAATGACCTCGCCCTGATCGATGAACAGCGGCACGCGCACCACCGCTCCGGTCTCCAGCTTGGCCGGCTTCTGGCCGCCCGTGGCCGTGTCCCCGCGCAGACCAGGGTCGGTCTCGACGATCTTGAGCTCCACGTGCGCCGGCGGCGTGACCACCAGCGGCTCGCCGTTCCACAGCGTCACGATGCACACGACCCCTTCCTTCAGCCACTGCGCGTTCTCGCCCACGGCGGACCTGCCGGCCGTGTATTGCTCGAAGTTGTCCGGCACCATGAAGTGCCAGAAATCCCCGTCCTGGTACAGGTACTGCATCTCGGTGTCGACCACATCGGCCGCCTCCAGCGAATCGCCGGACTTGAACGTCTTCTCGATGGTCCGGCCGGTCTTCAGGTTGCGCACCTTGATGCGGTTGAACGCCTGGCCCTTGCCGGGCTTGACGAACTCGTTCTCGACCACGGCGTACGGATCGCCGTCGAGCAGAACTTTCAGACCCGAGCGAATCTCGGCAGTGGTGTAGCTGGCCATTTCTTTCTCGCATCCGGAGCGGCAGAATGCACGCCCACTCCGATCAAAGGGCCGCGTATGATAACGGCATCGGGTAAGCCCCGCCAGCGTTGCGGCTCCGCATGGCAGCAGGAGCTCGCCGAAGCGATCACTCGGCCCGAGGAGCTGGCGGCGGCGCTCGGTCTGCCGCCCGAGCGCCTCGCCGCGGCGATTTCGGCGGCCCGGCTCTTCCCGTTGCGCGTGCCGCGCAGCTTCGTCGCCCGCATTCGCCGGGGCGATCCGGACGATCCGCTGCTGCGCCAGATCCTGCCGGTGAGCGAAGAGCTGGCCGAGCACCCCGGCTACGGCGCCGACCCGGTCGGGGAGCAGGCGGCCGTGCGCGCCCCGGGCCTGCTGCAAAAATACCGGGGCCGCGCCCTGCTCATCACCACCTCCACGTGCGCCGTGCACTGCCGTTACTGCTTCCGGCGCGAGTTTCCGTACGCCGGGCAAATCGGCGACGGCCCGCGCTGGGGCGAGGCACTTGCGCAGATCGCCGCAGACGCCTCGCTCGAGGAGATCATCCTGAGCGGCGGCGATCCGCTCTCGTTGAGCAACGCCCGCCTTGCGGGCCTCAGCCGCTCGCTCGCGGCCATCTCCCACGTGCGGCGCCTGCGCGTGCATACACGCCAGCCCGTCGTGCTGCCCACGCGGGTCGATGAGGGACTGCTGCAATGGCTGCGCTCGGCATCTTTACCGATCGTATTCGTGCTGCACATCAACCATCCGCGGGAGATCGGCGAGGAGGTGGGCGAGGCGTGCGCGGCGCTGCGCGCCACCGGGATCACGCTCCTCAACCAGTCGGTGCTGCTCGCCGGGGTCAATGACGACGCCGATGTGCTCGAGGAGCTGTCGAAGAGCTTGTTCCGCGCGGGAGTGCTTCCCTACTATCTGCACGCGCTCGACCCGGTGCGCGGGGCGGCACATTTCGCGGTGCCGGATGAGCGCGCCCGCGCCCTTGCCGGCGCGCTCGCTGCGCGTCTGCCGGGCTACCTCGTCCCGCAGCTGGTGCGGGAAATGCCCGGCGCGCCGGCGAAAGTCGCGCTTGCTGCGCGACTGTGAGCTTTGCCGCAGCATCCCGTTCGGTGTTGTTCTCTGCGGGTCCGTGTGCGGAATTGCACACAAATGAGACTCCGGCCCGACCGGCTCGTCGCGGCCCGCTACAATCGGGCTGATCGTCAAGGATGAGAGACCTTCAGGAGCCACCTTGTCCGAGCGTGCACTTTCCGCCCCGCCGCTTGCAGCGCCCGGGGCTTGCGGCCAGCCGGCCGATGCGGCCATCCAGATCCAGGAAGGCATCGTGGTCGATGCCAATCCCGCATGGGTGCAGCGATTCGGCGCCGGCAGCGAGTTGATCGGCCAGCCGGTCATGGACTTGTTCGAGGAGGCCTGCCGGCCGGCGCTCAAAGGCGCGCTGTCCGCCTGTCTGCAAGGTCGTTGGAGCGGCCATACGCTCAAGGCCGGTGTGCTGCGCCCGGACCGGACCGTGGTGAGCACCGAGGTCGCGCTCGGCCTCGCCGAATACGCGCCGTACGGACTGTGCATTCAGCTTACGGCGCCGGCCGGCCGACACGAGCCGCCCGATGAGCGCGGGCGCATCGCGGAGCTCGAGCACGCCGTGCGCATCGACCAGACGACCGGCCTGCTGCACCGGCCGGCGCTGCTGCAAACGCTGCGCGACCGTCTGCCGGTTGCCCTGCAGGGCGGGGTGCGGTGTCTGGCCCTCGTCAAGCTCGAGGGATTTACGGCGATCGAGCGTGAGGTCGGCGCGACGGCGAGCGAAGGGGTGCTCGCCCATTTCGCCGCCTTGCTGAAGGAGACGCTGCACCCGAGCGAGATTGCCGGCCGCTTCGGCGGCGTGAGATTTCTCGTATTGCTGCAGCGCGGCAACGAGCGCGACCTGACGGCATGGGCGCAGCAGCTGGTGGCGCAGGCCGCCAAGCGCTCGCTGCGCGTGCGCGACAAGACCGTCGCGACCCCCTGCACGATCGGCCTCGCCATCGTGTCCCCGGCATCGACGGATATCGACTCGGCAATCGCCGCAGCGGTCGAGGCTTACGCCAGAGCACGCCAGCGCGGCGGCAGCCAGGCGCTCGCCGCGTGGGACGGCGGCGGCAGCGGCGGCGCGCACGAGGAGATCTGGATCAAACGGCTCAAGAGCGCGCTGCTCGAGAACCGCTTCCGTCTGGTGAAACAGCCCGTGGCGAGCCTAGGGGGCGGTGATCCGCGGATGTTCGATGTGCTGCTGCGCATGGTGGACGGCCAAGGCAAGGAAGTGCTGCCGGGGGAGTTTCTGCCCGCGGCCGAGCGCAACGGCCTGCTGAAGAACATCGACCGCTGGGTGGTCGCCGCTTCCCTGTCCTTTGCCGCACAGCACCGGCCGGCCTGTCTGTTCGTGCGGCTCTCGAAAGAGACGGTACAGGATGCCTCGTTCCTCGCCTGGCTCGACGGACACGTCCGCTCGACCCGCGCCGACCCCCAGCGCGTGTGCTTCCAGGTGACCGAGGCGGTCTGCGTCGCTCAACCGCAGACGCGGGTCCTCGCCGAGAAGCTGCGCCAGTGGGGATTTCGCTTCGCGCTCGAGAGCTTCGGCTCAGCCGCCGGCTCACCGCTCCTGCTCGAATCGATGCCGCTCGATTTCGTGAAAATCGACGGCTCGCTCGTTCAGTCGCTCGCCCGCGACAAAGAGCTTCAGCAGCGTGTGCGAGCGCTCACCGAGGTGGCCGCCGGACACGGCATCCGCACCATTGCCGAGCGGGTCGAAGACGCCAACACCATGGCGGTGCTCTGGCAGCTCGGCATCGAGTACATCCAGGGCTATTTCGTCAACGCCCCGGAGGAGGTCGTGCTGAAAGCCGACGAGGGCACAGCCCGGCTGCGCGCCTTGAGCGAAACGGCACAGGTCCGCAGCCTCGGCGAGCCGCGCTCCCGGTGAGGCGCTCAAGGGCCGGGAGACTGCCCCTGCAGTCGATCGATGGTGCGCGGCCAACCCCGCGGCAGCACCGAGCCGCGGCGGGCGCGCTCACCGAGGTAGGACTTGAGGTCGGTCCACTCCAGGGTCTTCTGCTGCTCGCCCGACCACAGCAGCAGGCGCCCTTTCGGCGCGACCACCGCCGCACCGGCGAGCAGCTCCTCGCGCGCGGCGGCCCTGGCTGCCGCGATGTCGTACAGCTTGTTGCCCTTGCCGCGGGGCATCTCCGGCACCTGCGCCACCGGAAAGACAAGGAGCTTGCCCTCGCTGCTCACCACCGCCACCAGGGCATCGGGCGATGTCACCGGCGCCGGCGGCAACGCCAGTGAGTTGGCCGGCACGTTGAGCACCGTCTTGCCCGCGCGCCGGTCGGTGATCAGCTCTTTCAGGCGCACCGTGAAACCGTAGCCCGCATCGCTCGCGAGCAGCCACAGGTCCTCGGGCTCGCCCATCATGACGCCCGTGAATCGGGCGCCGTCCGGGGGGTTCAGCCGGCCGGAAAGCGGCTCGCCCTGGCCGCGTGCCGAGGGCAGTGCGTGCGCCGGCAGTGCGTAGGTGCGTCCGGTGCTGTCGAGAAACACCGCCGGCTGCAGGCTTCGCCCGCGCGCCATCGCCTGGAAGGCATCGCCGGTCTTGTAGGAAAGCGTGCGCGGGTCGATCTCATGCCCCTTGGCCGCGCGCACCCAGCCGCCGGTCGAGAGCACGACGGTCACCGGCTCGTTGGTGATGAGCGCCGTCTCATCGATGGCCTGGGCCGCCTCCCGCTCGATGATGCGGGTACGGCGGGCATCGCCGTATTTGTCCGCGTCGGCGCGAATTTCGGCGGCGACCATCCGCTTGAGCCTCGCCTCGCTCGCCAGCACCGCTTCGAGCTCGCGCCGCTCGGCATCGAGCGATGTCTGCTCCTCGCGGATCTTCATCTCCTCGAGCTTTGCCAGGTGGCGCAGCCGGGTGTTGAGGATCTCCTCGGCCTGCTCGTCCGAGAGACTGAAGCGGCGCATGAGCGCCGGCTTCGGCTCCTCCTCGCGCCGGATGATGCGGATCACCTCATCGAGGTTGAGATAGACGATGAGCAGCCCCGCAAGAATGTGCAGCCGCCGGCTCACCTTCTGCAGACGGTGCGCCAGGCGGCGCCTGACGGTGAGCACGCGGAACTGCAGCCATTCCCCGAGAATGCTCCGCAGCCCGAGCACGCGCGGCCGGCCATCGAGGCCGATGATGTTGAGGTTCACCCGGTAGTTGCGCTCGAGATCGGTGGTGGCGAACAGGTGGTTCATCGCTTCCACCAGGTCCACGCGGCTCGAGCGCGGCACGAGCACCAGGCGCACCGGGTGCTCGTGATCGGACTCATCGCGCACGTCCTCGATCATCGGCAGCTTCTTGGCGCGCATCTGCTCGGCGATCTGCTCCTGCACCCTCGCCGGCGAGACCTGGTACGGAAAAGCGGTGATGACCACGTTCCCGTCCTCGAGCTCGTAGGTCGCGCGCGCCTTGAAGGACCCGACGCCCGTCTCGTAGATCTCCTTGATTTCCGAGCGCGGCGAGATGATCTCGGCGCCGGTCGGCAGATCCGGCCCCTTCACGTGCTTCATCAGCGCGGCCGTGCTCGACTGAGGATCCTCGAGCAGCTGGATGCAGGCGTTGGCGATTTCCCGCAGATTGTGCGGCGGAATGTCGGTGGCCATGCCGACGGCAATCCCGGAAGTACCGTTGAGCAGCAGATTGGGCAGTCGCGCGGGCAGGATCACCGGCTCCTCGAGCGTGCCGTCGAAGTTCGCCGTCCAGTCGGCCGTGCCGTGCGCCAGCTCCCCGAGCAGCACCTCGGCATAGGCGGTGAGCTTCGCCTCGGTATAGCGCATGGCGGCGAAGGACTTCGGATCGTCCTGCGAGCCCCAGTTGCCCTGACCATCCACGATGGGGTAGCGGTACGCGAACGGCTGCGCCATCAGCACCATCGCCTCGTAACAGGCCGAGTCCCCGTGCGGATGGAACTTGCCGATCACATCGCCCACGGTACGCGCCGACTTCTTGTGCTTGGAGGCGGCCGAGAGACCAAGCTCGCTCATCGCGTAGATGATGCGCCGCTGCACGGGCTTCAGGCCGTCGCCGATCGCGGGCAGTGCGCGATCGAGGATGACGTACATCGAGTAATCGAGATACGCCTTCTCGGTGAAGGCGCGCAGCGGCTGGCGCTCGACGCCCTCGAAATTCAGCTCCTGGTCTTGCATGTCATGGCCTCCGGCCGGAATTCACCGGGATTTACCCCGCAAACCCCGCACGTGCGGCTGCGCTTCGCGCTCCCGGGAGCGGCATCGGCAACGCTCAAACCTGCACATCGGCGAGATTGCCCTTGCGCTCGAGCCACTCGCGCCGGTCGGCGGCGCGCTTCTTGGCGAGCAGCATGTCCATCAGCTTGTCGGTCTCGTCCTGGCCCTCGATGGTAAGCTGCACCAGGCGGCGGGTGCGCGGATCGATGGTGGTCTCGCGCAGCTGCGCCGGGTTCATCTCTCCCAGGCCCTTGAAGCGCGTCACCGTCGGCTTGGCGCGGGGACTGTCCTTGCCGATGCGTTTGAGGATCTGGTCGCGCTCGGGGTCATCGAGCGCGTAGTACACCTGCTTGCCGGCATCGATGCGATAAAGCGGCGGCATGGCCACATACACGTGACCGTTGGTCACCAATGGACGGAAGTGGCGCAAGAACAGCGCGCACAGCAACGTTGCGATGTGCTGCCCGTCGGAATCGGCGTCCGCCAGGATGCAGATCTTGTGGTAGCGCAGCTGGCCGAGGTCGTGAGCGCCGGGCTCCACGCCGAGCGCCACGCCGATGTCGTGCACCTCCTGCGAGGCGCCGATCTGTCCGGGCTCGAGCTCCCAGGTGTTCAGAATCTTGCCGCGCAACGGCAGGATGGCCTGAAAATCCTTGTCGCGCGCTTGCTTGGCCGAGCCGCCCGCGGAATCGCCCTCCACGAGGAACAGCTCCGAGCGCCGGGGGTCCTGGCTCGCGCAGTCGGCGAGCTTGCCCGGCAGCGCCGGCCCGCCCGCGATGCGCTTGCGCACGACCCGCTGCGCGGCCTTGGCGCGCTCCTGGGCGTTGGCGATGGCGAACTGAGCGATCCGCTCGCCGGCGTCCGGATGACCGTTCAACCACAGCGCCAGGGAGTCGCGCACGAAGGATTCCACCGTGGCGGCGGCGTCGCGCGAAGCCAGACGCTCCTTCATCTGCCCGGCGAACTGCGGCTCGTGGATCTTGGCCGACAAGACGAAGTTCGCCTTGTCCCAGACGTCCTCCGGGGAGAGCTTGATGCCGCGAGGCACGAGGTTGCGGAATTCGCAGAACTCGCGCACGGCCTGCGCAACCCCGGAGCGCAGGCCGTTGACGTGCGTGCCGCCCTCGGGAGTCGGAATCAGGTTGACGTAGCTCTCGCCGATGGAGGTCTCGGCGCCCGGCGCCCACACGAGCGCGTAGCTCACCGCATCGCTCTCGCTCTCGCGGGCGGCGGTGATCGGCTCGTTGGGCAGCCGCTCGCTGTCGCCAAGCTCCTCGAGCAGGTACGCGCCGAGATCGCCGGTGTAGAACCACTCGTCTTTCTCACCGGTCGCCTCGTTGGTGAAGGTGATGCGCAGCCCCGCACAGAGCACGGCTTTGGCCTTGAGTGTGTGCTTGAGCTGAGGCACCGAGAACTTGTCGGTGTCGAAGAACTGCGGGTCCGGCCAGAAGCGCACCGTCGTACCGGTGTTACGCTGCCCGACCGAGCCCAGCACCTGCAGCCCCGAGCGCACCTTGCCGTCCTGAAAGCTCATGCCGTATTCCTTGCCGCCGCGCTTGACCCGGCACTGCAGCTGCTTCGAGAGCGCGTTCACCACGGAGACGCCGACGCCGTGCAGGCCGCCGGAGAACCTGTAGGACTTCTCGGAGAACTTGCCACCGGCGTGCAGCCGGGTGAGGATCAGCTCGACACCGCTCACCTTCTCCTTGGGGTGGATATCGACCGGCATGCCGCGGCCGTCGTCGGCCACCTGCAGCGAGCCGTCCTTGTAGAGCATCACGTCGATCTGTTTGCAGTACCCGGCGATCGCCTCATCGACGCTGTTGTCGATGACCTCGTGGGCCAGGTGATTGGGCCGCGAGGTATGCGTGTACATGCCCGGGCGGCGCCGTACGGGCTCGAGGCCGCTCAGCACCTCGATGTCGGAGGCGGTATAGGAATTGCTCATCGTCTGGGTCGAAGATCTCGCGCCGGCTGCCCGCGCCGGGGCCCAAAGGCGCGAATCTTACCCGGTTTTGCCCGCGGACTCGTCCAGATCCGCCAGCAAGGCGGCTTTGACGGGCTCCGGCACCGGGTCGAGCCAGTGGCGGTAGTGCTCGTGGTCGACTCCTGCGGCGAGCGCCGCCCCCGCACGCAGCGCGGCGATCATCTCGGGGGCGAGCTCGAAGCGCAGAAAATGCACCGCGGAGGTCTTGTCCGCGTTCTCCCGCTCCATGTCCTCGTCGGCGATCGCATAGACCGGCGCATGCCCGCGCACCTCGACCCAGCACCGGCTGTCCACGCCCTTCAGCCGCACCAGTTGCCGCTGCCGCTCGGCCGGATCCGCAAATTCGATGAGCAGCGTCGCTTTCCAGTTGCCGCCGTCGGGAATCAGCGGATTGTAGGCCTCGAGCTCCGCGCGGATGCCCTCGGGCTCGAAGATGCGCTCGACCCGCAGCATCTCCTGGATCTGATAGCGGATGGTAAGCCGGTCCTCGAAGCACCATGTCATGTTGGGCCCGAGCGCAAGCCGGCGATGGCGCTTGTGCGCGAGCACCCGGGCGCGGAACGTCTCGCGCTCGCGGGCATACTGCTCGAGGCTCAGCAGATCTTCGGCGGTCAGCCTGTCCATGGTGCTCTCCTTAATCCCTGCGGCGCTCACAGCCCGTAGGCGAGCCGCAGCAGCCGCAGAGGATGCTCGGGCTCGCGGCCGGCGTGCAGGCCGCTTTCGATCTGGTGTCCGGCCATGGGGCAGTCGCTGCTGTAGTGATCGGCACCCGCGCTGCCGACTCGCTCGGCCACCGGGCGGCCGATCTTCACCGCAGCGTCGCGAAATTCCTTCTTCACGCCATAGGTGCCATTGTGCCCCGAACAGCGCTCGATCGCTTCGACCGTAGTGCCGGGGATGAGCTGCAGCACCTCGCGCGTCTTCAGGCCCATGTTCTGCACCCGCAGATGACAAGGCACGTGGTAGCTCACCTTGCCGAGCGAGGCCTTGAAGTCGGTACGCAGCAGCCCGGC
>JAJZVF010000057.1 GCA_021845825.1 Pseudomonadota bacterium
AAGGTCTCGGTGCAGTAGCGCTCGGCCCGCAGCGCCTCCGACCAGAACGAGGGCGCCCAACCGGCTTTGAGCTTCAGCTGCGTGAGAAAATCGCGCGGGTCGGGCAGATCCTCCCACACCGCCGGCAGGAAGGTCGCCGCCGCCGCGCCGCAGCGCAGTACGAGCCCATCGACTCCGGGCCGCAGCGCTGCAAGCAGCTCGGTCTCGCTCGCGACATGCAGCGGGGTGAGCGCAGTGAGCACGCTGATCGCGACCTCGAGCCGGGCGATTTCCTCGCCCGAGACGGGCCGGAAACGCGGATCCGCGTACGCACTGAACCATGCGTTTCGCCACAGGTCCTGCGCCAAAGGACACCGAGCCTCTAGCGTGCCGCGACAGCCCCGCAGCTCTCCGGCGAGCTTCAGCGTGACGAAGGTCGCGCGCGGCTCGTTGAGCGCCTCGGGCCAGGCTTCCGGCGCAAGGGGGGGCGGCACGCCCTGGCCGAGCCCGTCGAGGATCGAGCGGCGGGCGAGCCCGAGCAAGCGCGTGCGCGCCTCAGCCCCGAGCGCCATACAAGGCAAACGCGCCGTAGCCGACCACCCGCTGCCGATCCCCCGCCGTGTCCCCGGAGTTGCGCAGATCGAGCAACCGAGGCGTCAGTCCCCGTTTGCGCGCCGCGCGCGCGAGTCCGTTGAGCGCGACGCAGCCGCAGGCCTGCGCGCCCGAAAGATCCTCCCGGCCCGCGACAATGGCCCGGGCGGTGCGTGCATCGAGCGCCCGGGCGGCCTCATAGGCGTGATAGTGGCTGAGATCGGAGCTGACGACGATCAGCGTGCGCTCATCCCACAGCGCATCGATGACGGCCTCGACTTCGGCCGCGCTCGCCTCGCCGGTGACGAGCGGCACGACGGGAACCCCGGCGGCGAGGCGTTGCAGGAACGGCAGCTGCACCTCCAGGCTGTGCTCCGGGCCGTGAGCGGCGTCCGAGAGGAGCACACCGGGCAGATCGCGGAGCTCGCGCAGCGCGCCGCGGTCGATCTCCACGATCCCGAGCGGTGTCGCGAACGCCGCCGCACTCGGGATCGCCAGGCCGCGGAACGTCACGTAGTGGCTCGGTCCGAGCAGGACGAGCCGTTGCGGCGTATGTGCGATCGAGAGCTCCCGATAGGCGTGGGCGGCGATCGGGCCGCAGTACACCTCCCCGGCGTGCGGGACGATGAGCGCCCGCAGCGGCTCGCAGGCCTCGATCGGCGCAATGTTGCGCGGCCCATCGAGCAGCGCCTCGATGCGGGCGGTCAATTGCACCGGATCGGCCGGGTAGAACAAGCCTGCCACAGCTGCCGGGCGCACGGATTGAAGAGGGGTGGCGGCCACGATTTCGCCTGGGCCGGCGCGGTTGACAACGGGTGTACCCTCCTCATCATGGAGCCTTGGGCAGCACGATTCAACCGTCCGGCGCACCGCAGCGTATTCGCGAGGTGCCGCAGTTGAGCGCATCCGCCGCCGCGGGGCGCGCTACCCGCCACTGGCATCGGCTCGATGACGGGCGGGTGCAGTGCGATGTATGTCCGCGGGGCTGCCGGCTGCACGCGGGCCAGCGCGGCTTGTGTTTCGTGCGCGGCGCCGAGGACGGCGCGGTCAAGCTCTTCACCTATGGCCGCTCGAGCGGCTTTTGCATCGATCCGATCGAGAAGAAGCCGCTCAATCACTTCCTCCCCGGCAGCGCCGTGCTCTCCTTCGGCACCGCCGGGTGCAACCTCGCGTGCAAGTTCTGCCAGAACTGGGACATGAGCAAGTCCCGCGAGATGGACACGCTCGCCGAGCGCGCCGGCCCGCAGCAGCTCGCCGCGGCGGCCGCGCGGCTCGGCTGCGCCGCCATCGCCTACACCTACAACGACCCGGCGGTGTTCCTCGAGTACGCGATCGATGTGGCCGAAGCGGCCCGCGAGCGCGGCGTGCGCAGCGTCGCGGTCACGGCCGGCTACCTCTGCGCGCAGCCGCGCGCGGAGCTCTTTGCCCACATGGACGCGGCCAACATCGACCTGAAGGGCTTCAGCGAATCGTTCTACCGCAAGGTCTGCGGCGGCGCGCTCGCCCCGGTGCTCGAGACGCTGGAGTACGTTCGGCGCGAGACGCGCGTGTGGCTCGAGGTAACGACGCTCCTCATCCCCGGATTGAACGACTCGGATGCCGAGATCGAGGCGCTGTGCGCCTGGTTTGCCGGGCACCTGGGCGAGCAGGTGCCGCTGCACTTCACGGCCTTCCACCCCGATTGGAAGATGCGCGAGGTGCCGCCGACGCCCCTGGCGACGCTCCAGCGGGCTCGGCGGATCGCGCTGCGCCACGGCCTGCGTCATGTCTACACGGGCAACGTGCCCGACCCCGAGGGCGGCAGCACCTGGTGTGCCGGGTGCGGGGTGAAGCTCATCGGGCGCCTGGGCTATCGGATCACGCACTGGGGGCTGGCGGGGGAGTGCTGCGCCGAGTGCGGCGCCGTCTGCGCGGGGGTGTTTGGGCCGGCGCCGGGGCAGTGGGGCGAGAGGCGCCTGCCGGTGCGCGTGCAGCCCGGCGCCTCGGCCGGCCCCTGAGGCCCATCGCGCCGGCGCGCCGCTGCAAGGTGCGCTCGGGCGCGCCGGGAACTGCCCGGCGCAGCGGTGGTCTTTGACAGGCGAGTGTATTCCGGCGATAGGGCCGAATCGATGGATTCGATCCCGGCGGCCCGCTATTCTTCCCGGCCGCCAGCAGTCGGTTGATTGAACAGGACGGAAGAGTGGCCAAAATACCTGCCGGAGTCGGTCCGCGCAATGCGCAAGTCGTGCTTCTCATCGGGGCGACCGGCGATCTCGCCCGGCGCAAGCTCCTGCCGGGCCTGTTTCATCTGATCAGCGCCGGCTTCATCCCGGGCTGCCGCATCGTCGGCGTCTCGCTCGAGGACATCGACGCGCCGGCGTTTCGCAAGCTGGCCCGCGCGGCGATCGATGAGTTTTCCACGTGCAAGGCGGGCGCGGAGCAGCGGGAAGCGTTTGCCGAGGCCCTCGATTACGTGCCGCTCGGGGCCGGGGCGGGGGAACTCAAGGCGGCGGTCGAGCGCGCCGAGAAGGCCCTCGCTGCGCCGTGCGAGCGGCTGCACTACCTGAGCGTGCCGCCGAGCGCGGCGCTGTCGTGCGTGCGCATGCTCGGGGAGGCGGGTCTGGTGCAGCGCTCGCGCATCATCATGGAGAAGCCCTTCGGCACGGATCTGGCGAGCGCCCAGTCGCTCAACGCCAAGCTGCACGCGGTCTTCTCGGAAGAGCAGATCTTTCGCATCGATCACTTCCTCGGCAAGGAGCCGGCGCAGAACATCCTCGCGTTCCGTTTCGCCAACGGTCTGTTCGAGCCGATCTGGAACCGCAACTTCATCGAGCACGTGCAGATCGACGTGCCGGAAACACTGGGACTCGAGAAACGCACCGCGTTCTACGACGCGATCGGCGCGTTCCGCGACATGGTCGTCACGCACCTGTTTCAGGTGCTCGCGTTCGTGGCGATGGAGCCGCCGACCGCGCTCGAGCCGACCTCGATCAGCGAGGAAAAAAACAAGGTCTTCCGCAGCATGCTGCCCATCAAGCCCGCCGATGTGGTGCGCGGCCAGTACACCAGCTACCGCAGCGAGGAGGGGGTGGCTGCGGAGTCGGACACCGAGACCTTCATCGCCCTCAAGTGCACCATCGACAACTGGCGCTGGGCGGGGGTGCCGTTTTACCTGCGCACCGGCAAGCGCCTCGCCGAGGGCCGGCGCATCATCTCCATCGCCTTTCGCGAGCCGCCGAAAAGCATGTTTCCGCAGGATTCCGGGGTCGGGGCGCAGGGACCGGACCATCTCACCTTCGATCTGGCGGATGTGTCGAAGATGTCCCTCTCCTTCTACGGCAAGCGTCCCGGTCCGGGCATGCGGCTCGATAAGCTCAGCCTGCAGTTCGCCATGCACGACACCGGACTCGTCGGGGAGGTGCTCGAGGCCTACGAGCGGCTGATCCTCGATGCCATGCGGGGCGATCGCACGCTGTTCACGACGGCCGAGGGCATCGAGCGGCTGTGGGAGGTCTCCACCCCATTGCTGGAATCCCCGCCGCCGGTGCGGCTCTATGCCCCGGGGTCGTGGGGACCGAACTCCATGCATCAGCTGATCGCCCCGCACGCCTGGCGGCTGCCGTTCGAGCGGACCTGGCGCGATCCGAACCTTTTGGGAGCCTGAGCGGGAACGTGTAAGCGGTTGATATGTCTATTGTAGTGGACGCGCGGGGATTGTTTTTTCTCCTCGCAGCCCCATCACGCATGCTCTAGAATAGTCCGACTCGATACTGGAGATCATAGATGCCTTTGCCTACGCAGACCCGGCGATCCGGTAATCCCGCCTTCAATGCCTTTGCGCGCGCGCCGAGCGTAGGGCTGGGCGCGGAGGCGATGACGGTGCAGGGCGCCGTCAACAAGAGCTTCCTGCTGCTCGTCGTCCTCATGACCTGTGCGCTGTTACCCTGGTCGCAGGCCACCTCCGGCAACATGCAGGCGGTCGGCGGGGAAATGATGCTCGGCCTCATCGGCGGCCTGGTGCTCGCCCTGATCGTGAGCTTCAAGCCCACCACGGCCCCGTTCCTGTCCGTGCCGTATGCCGCCCTCGAGGGCTTGGTGCTCGGGGGGATCTCGGCCCAGTTCAATGCGAGCTATCCGGGCATCGCCATCGAGGCGGTCGGCGCGACCTTCGCGGTCACGCTGGTCATGCTGGTGTTGTACAGGACCCGTGTGATCCGGGTCACCGACCGATTCCGCGCCATGGTGATCGGCGCAACGGGCGGCATCTTCCTGCTGTACCTGGCCAGCTGGATCCTCGGGTTCTTCCATGTCGTGGTGCCGTTCATCAACTCCGCCTCGCCCCTCGGCATCGGCTTCTCGGTGCTCGTCGTCGGCATTGCCGCGTTCAACCTGGCGCTCGACTTCGACATGATCGAGCGCGGAGCCGCCGGCGGCGTGCCCAAGTACATGGAGTGGTACGGCGCCTTTGCGCTGATGGTGACGCTGGTGTGGATGTACCTGGAGATGCTGCGGCTGCTGTCGAAAATCCAGCGGCAGTGAGCGCGGGCGCGGCGGTCGAGATTCCCTACCGGGAGCTCACCGCGCAGGCGCTACGCGGGGTCATCGAGGCGTTCGTGCTGCGCGAGGGCACGGATTACGGCGAGCGGGAATGCTCGCTCGAGGAGAAAGTCGCCCAGGTGCGCGCGCAGATCGAGCGCGGCGCGGCGCGCATTCTCTTCGATCCTGAGACCCGCACGGTGACGCTCGAAGTCGTCACCGGCTGATAGCCACCGCCGCGGGTGGGGTCCGGGGACTCGGCCGAGTCCCCGGCTTGGAATCAACGCAATACTTCCTCCAGGAACTGCAGCAGCGAGTGCCAGGAACGGCGGTCGGCCGCCTCGTTGTATTGCATGCCGTTCGCGGGGGCATTGGCCTGCGGATTGGTGAAGGCGTGCAGCGTGTGGCCGTAGGCGTGCAGCTGCCAGTCCGCGCCGGCGGCGGTGAGCTCCTTCGCGATCGCGAGCGCGTCCTCGGGCGGGGCCATGGGATCATCGTAGCCGTGCATGATGAGCACCTTGGCGCGGATCTTCCTGGCGGGGAGCCCGCTCGGCTTGAGCAGCGCGTGGAAGGCGGCGACGCCGCGCACATCGGCGCCGGCGCGCGCCAGGTCGAGCACGCACAGTCCGCCGAAGCAAAAGCCCATGGCGGCGATGCGCCGCGAATCGATCTGCTTAAGACCCTGCAGCGTCTCGAGCGCCGCGCCGATGCGGCGGGCGAGCAGGGCGCGGTCCTGCATGAAGGGGGTGATGAGGGCCGAGCACTCCTCGGTGGTGGTGCCGCGCTTGCCCTTGCCGAACATGTCGAGCGCGAAGGTCGCATAGCCGTGCCAGGCGAGCCGGCGCGCCTTGCGCTCGACGAACTCGTCCCGCCCGCCCCAGGCGTGGCTGATGAGGACCGCGGGCTGCGGCCCCGGACGGGCGTCGTCGTGACAGAAGAAGCCCTCGAGGAGGGCCTGCCCGTCGCGGTATTCGATCAACTGCTCGCGGATCGCCATGATGCTCTCTCCAGGTGTGCGCAGGGGAGGGCGATTCTAGCGCTTGAGCAGTCCCACCGAGAGCAGCACCAGTCCGGCCCCGAGCACCGTGCCGCCCACCCAGCCGGGCAGCGGCCGCTCCTGGCTCACGCTCGCCGTCAAGCCGCCGAAGTTGAGCACGCGGCGCTCGCTCGAGTAATGCGGGGGACGCACGATGAGGAAGATCCCGCCGGCGATGAGCACGAGGCCGGCGATCGAAATTGCTTTCACGGAGATGCTGCCTGAGGCCCGGACGATGAGCGGCCATTGTAGCAGCAGGCGTTGCCGTGGCCCGGACCGGCTCACACGGCGGCCGCAGAGGTGCCGGCGGCGCCTTCGCGCGCAGTGAGCGAGACCTCGGGCGCTGCCGGGCACTCCCGGTGGGCGCTCGGGGAGACACCGGTGACCCGGCGGAACACCCTGGTGAAATACGACGGATCGTTGAATCCGACGGCTGCCGCCACGTCGGCGATCGACATGGCGGGGTTGTTGAGCAGTCGTTTGGCCTGCTCGATGCGGTAGCGAGCCAGGTACTCGACATAGGTGAGGCCGTAGGCCGCCTTGAATTCCCGACAGAATCGGGAAGGTGACATCTGACAGAGCCGGGCAATCTGGGACTCGGGCAGGGGCTGTCCGTAGTGCTTGCTGATGTGTGTCAGGGAGTGACCGAGACGCAGCGATGGGGCGGTGTGCGGCCGGTAGCGGGCCTCCGCCGGCATTGGTGCCAACAGCGTCTGCGGCTGCCGCTCCGACTGCGAGCGCCGCGCATGCACGGCCTGCGCTACGCGCTGCAGGCAGTGCTCGATCTCCTCGGGGGCGATCGGCTTGATGAGCAGATCAAACACCCGCACGCGCAGGGCCCACACCGCGAGCTCGAGCGAGCATTGCGCGGTGAGCAGCAGGATGGGTGCGGAAGGCCAGCGGCGCTTGGTTTCCGGGATCCGCTTCAGCTGGGCCATCTCCGGATAGTCGAAGTTGAAGGCGATGAGGTCCCAGTCTCCCGCGGTCTCTCTGTCGGACAGTTGGGTGATCTCGATCTCGTGCAACCGGCACGCCGCGGCAAATCCCGCCACCCAGGCTTCACGGGGTACGGCGGCGTTGCAATCATTCACCCAAAGCAACTGCAGTGGGACCATAGACTGCCGCGTTATCGTTCTTATGAGCCCGAATCTAGCAGTTATCTTCCGGTGAGGCAAAAATGGTCAATTGTACATATTCCAGGATTGCCATCGGGCCGCACATCCGCGCTTTTCCCGATGCGAAGACGCGAGCTCGGCAGGTCCCGGGCAGCCGTTGCTCGCGCCTCGGGCGCGCTTGCGCAGCGCGCGGCGGGCAAGCGGGGGACAACCTGTTGCAGGGTGCTCATCGATAGCGCATCAACTTGTCCGCTGGGTACCTGCAAGGGCACCGCACGCTGCAGGGCAGGGTGTTACGGTGTCAGGTGCGGGAGGCATCAGGGATGGTGATGCATCAAGTCGCTGAACACGGTCACCAGTCTGACCACCGCCGGACCCACGGCGACCAGAAAGAACGACGGGAACAGGCACAGCGCGAGCGGAAAGATCATCTTGGTGCCGATCTTGGCCGCCTGCTCTTCGGCGGCCTGCACGCGCTTGTCGCGAAACTCCTCGGCATAGATCCGCAGGGCGTCCGCGATGCTGGTGCCGAAGCGCAGGGTCTGCACCATGAGCGTCACCAGGCCGCGGATGTCCGCGAGGCCGGTGCGCTCGGCCAGGTTCTTCAACGCCTGTGCGCGCTCGACGCCCGCGCGCATCTCGGCGTTGACGAGCGCAATCTCCGCGCCGAGCTGCGGATGGCTCACGGTGAGCTCCTCGGCCACCCGCTGCAGGGCGGGCGCAAGCCCGAGCCCCGCTTCCACACAGACGACGAGCAGATCGAGCGCATCGGGAAAGCCGGCACGCAGGGCGCGCTGGCGCTTGAGCACGCGTCGATCGAGCCACATGCTCGGTAGCAAGGAGCCGGCCACCGAGGCCGCCAGGGCACAAAAGATCAGCTGGTCGGGGCTCACCTTCGGGAAGAGCGGCCAGGCGAGCAGCACCGCAAGCGGCGGGACCGTGATGAGCAGCGCCTTCGCGCCGTAGAACGTGCGCAGCGCGGTGGCGGAGCGGTAGCCGGCGTAGGTGAGCCGCTGCTCGACTTTCGAGCGCTCCCCGGCCCGCTTCGGCAGCACCAGGGCCGCAAACGGGTGCAGACGCGCCGAGAGCCTTGCGCCGAACTGCGGGCGGGCCGCCTGCTCGCGCGCGACCTTGCCGAGGCGCCGCCGGCGCGGATCCGCCGCCGAAGTGACCACGGCGAGCACCCCGAGACTGAACACGAACACGGCGGCGGCGGCGAGCAGCACGAAGAGGGCCGGATTGCTCGCCAGATGAGCGAATGCGGCGCCGAGGCGGGCGAGGGTGCGCGACATGAGTGCCTCCGGTCAGACCACGATCCGGATGATTCTGCGGATCCAGACCATGCCGATGAATCCCATCACGACGGCGATGGTGATCAACTTCGGCCCGAGCGGGTTGTGCAGCAGCACGGGGAAATATCCGGGACTGCTGATCGAGATGATTGCAAACAGCGCGAAGGGAATGAGCATCAGGATCCAGGCGGACAGCCGTCCTTCCGCCGACAGCGTGCGGATGCGGCGGTGGAGCTTGAACCGCCCGCGAATCACCGCCGTGATGCGGGTGAGAATCTCCGCGAGGTTGCCGCCGGTCTCCTTCTGCACGAGCACGGCCGTCACGAACGCCATGGCCGACACGCTCGGCACCCGCTCGAGGAACCCGAGCAGCGCATGCCGCAGATCGCCCCCGTAATTGATCTCGGAGAAGATGTAGTCGAATTCCCGTGCGATCGGCTGCTCCATGTCCTGCGCCACCAGCTTCAGGCACTGCGTGAAGGGGTGGCCGGCCTGCAGCCCGCGTTTCATGACATCGAGCGCCTCGGGCAGCTGCTCCTCGAATTTCGCCGTGCGGCGGGCGCGCTGCTGCAGGATCCTTACCCAGGGCAGGGCCGAGGCGGCGAGTGCCACGAGCACCGCGGCATACCACAGATGCATGAGGTCCCATCCGGCTACGCCGACGGCAACCCCCAGGGCGGCCGAGCCGAACGCGAGCCGGTACGCCGGGGTGCTGCTGCCGCTTTGCTCGAGCAGGCGGGCAAGGGTCTGCATTCCCGGCAGGGACTCGAGCGACTGCTCGAGCGGCGTGCGCTCCGTGCGGTATTTCTGGCGCAGGAGCGTCTCCACCTCCGCGTCCGCTTCGGTCTTGAGCGTCGCCAGGCGCTCGAGCAGGCGCTTGTGCATCCGGCGGCTCTCGCCGAACACGGGCATCGTGAGACCCGCAATCAGCAGAAACACTGCGAGGAACACCAGAGCGACGAAAATCCACACGCCCTCCGCGCTCATGACCCCTTCCTCCCGGCGCCCTGCTCGCCGGCCTCCCGGAACACCTCGTAGGGCAGATCAATGCCGCGCTCGCGCAGGCGCTTGAGGAATCCCGGCACGATCCCGGTGGCGCCCAGCTCCCCGAGCACGTTGCCCTGCGCATCGAGTCCGCGGCGCCGGAAGGCGAAGATCTCGGAGATGGTGATGACCTCGCCTTCCATGCCGTTGGTTTCCTGCAGGCTCACCACGCGGCGGCGGCCGTCCTCGTGCCGCTCGATCTGCACGATGATGTCGATGGCGGAAGTGATCTGCGCACGCAGCGCCCGCGCCGGAAACGTGATGCCGGTCATCGCCACCATGTTCTCGATGCGCCCGAGGGCATCGCGCGGGGAGTTGGCGTGAATCGTGGTGAGCGAGCCATCGTGCCCGGTGTTCATCGCCTGCAGCATGTCGAGGGCTTCGCCGCCCCGGACCTCCCCGATCACGATGCGGTCCGGGCGCATGCGCAGGCTGTTGCGCACCAGATCCCGCTGGGTGACCGCGCCACGGCCCTCGATGTTCGGCGGGCGTGTCTCGAGCCGCACGACGTGGGGCTGGCGCAACTGCAGCTCCGCGGAGTCCTCGATGGTGACGATCCGCTCGGTGGGCGGAATGAACCCGGAGAGAATGTTGAGGAGCGTGGTCTTGCCCGCGCCCGTGCCGCCGGAGACGAGGACGTTGAGCCTGGCGCGAACGATCGCGCTCAGGATGTCCGCGAGCGGTCGTGTCAGGGAACCGAGGTTGATGAGATCCTCGATGGTGAGCATGTCCGCCGCGAAGCGGCGGATGGACAGCGACGGGCCGTCGATGGCGAGCGGGGGGATGATGGCGTTGACGCGCGAGCCGTCCTTCAGGCGCGCATCGACCATGGGCGAGGACTCATCGACGCGCCGGCCCACCGCCGAGACGATGCGATCGATGATGTTCATCAGATGCGCATCGCTGTTGAAGCTCACATCCGTGAGCTCGAGGCGCCCGTGGCGCTCCACGTACACCTGCGCGGGGCCGTTCACCAGGATGTCGGAGACGGTCTTGTCGGCGAGCAGCGGCTCGAGCGGCCCGAGCCCGAGCACCTCGTCCTCGATGCGCCGCACGATCCGTTGCCGCGAGGCGAGGCTCAAGGGCAGCTGCAGCTCGCTCATCAGCCGCTCGCAGATCTGGCGGATCTGATGCCGGGCGTCCTTGTCCTCGAGCTCCCCGATGAGCGACAGGTCCATGACCTTGAGCAGGCGCTGGTAGATGAGCTCCTTGCTCTCGCGCTCGCCTGCGCTCAGCGGGCGCAGCCGGTCATCCGGCGGTGCGGCTTCCTCGGCGCCGCGTCGTGCGCCGTCCTTCGTCTGTGGGCTGGCAGGGGCTGTCATGGCGCTCTCGGCTTGATTACCTTGGAGAGCGTACGGCTGAGCAGACTGCGCCGTACGGTGTTGCGGGCGCCGCCTAGGCGCTCGGCGAGCGCGCCGACCGCCTTGGTCACCGCCGCGCCCCGGGCCTGGGCGAGCAGCGGCTGGCCGGTGGCCACGCTGTCCTCGACGGTGCGGTAATCGTTGGGCACGAGCATCGGCTCGCTGCAGGCGAGGGCGCTGCGCACGTGCTCGAGGGAGATGCTCGAGCGCCTGTCATGGCGGTTCACCACCGTGAGGATCCGCCCGGGGTCCACCAGCAGATCCCGCTGCAGGCAGGTCATGACCTTCGCCGCATCGCGCAACACCGTCACGGACTGTTGTACGACCAGCACGACCTGCTCGGCCTGCTCGATCACGCGGCAGGCGAGCGGGTCGAGCTGTCGGGGCAGATCGATCAGAATGTGCTCGTAGGAGCGCGCACAGAGCTTCAGCAGCGTGTCGACGGCGCCGACGGAGATGCCCTCGAGCGGCAGCTTATCCTGGGTGGCGTGGCCGAGGATGGCGAGCTTGCCGCGCCGGTGCAGGTAGCCCTCGAGGGCCGCCTCATCGAGCTGGTCGTGGTTCTCGAGCGCCTGCAGCAGGCCTCGTGCCGGAAAGAGATCGAAGTAAAGCGGAATGGTGCCGAATTGCAGATCGAGATCGAGCAGCAGCGCGCGCTTGTGCAAGCGCGCGGTGAGCGCATCCGCCACGTTGCAGGCGAGAAATGTGCCGCCGCAGCCGCCTTTGGCATTGATGAACACCGTGACCGCGGCGCTCGCCGCCGGTGCCAATGCCCGCTGATCCCGGCCGATGCGCTCGAGCGCCGCGAACAGATCCGTCTCGACGAGCGGCAGCGGCAGCAGATCGCGCGCACCGGCCTGCATGGCGAGTCGCATGGCGGTCGCATCCGGCGCCGAGCCGATCACGATCAAGGGCGGCCGGCGGTCGGCGGGGGTCGCCGCGAGCGCCTCGAGCTCGGCACGCCAGGTCTCGCCGAGGTGCAGCACCATCGCATCCGGCATGTCCGTCACTTCGTGCAGCGGATCGACGTGTCCGTTGACGACCTGCTTGCGCGCGATGGTGAGGCCGGCGCGCCGCTGCAGGAGGGTCTGCAGCGCATCGAGCACCTCCTTGCGCCGCGACACCAGCAGGACCTTCAGACGGATGTCGGTGAGCTCTCGCATGCGGATCGGTTGCACCTCAGCAAGGGGGAAGGGGGGAGTTTGCGGGCCATGTTCGCGGTACGCCGAGGCTCTCGCGCGGAATGGTGGCGGCGAACCCCGACAGGGACAGGGTGGGGTCGAAGAACGGAATCATCAGCTGCATCGAGAAGTTCACGATCTGCGCCCGTACGTATCGGATCGCGTCGAAATTGGCCGCCGTGTCGGCAAAATCCGGCGATGGACTGGAAATCACGTTGCCGTTGCCGTCCAGGTACTCTATGACCACGTTGGAGGTCGTGAGGCCGGCCACCACGGGGCTGCTGCTGCCGCCGTAGGCGAACACCGCCCCTTGCGCGGGGTACGGGTCGTTGACGGGGCACACGGCCGCGAGGCGCGCGCCCCGGCGGGTCGCTTCGGTGAGCACCGTGATGACGTACATCGTCCGGCCGAACTCGATGATGGCGAACAGGACCACGAACAGCAGGCTGCCGACGATCGAGAACTCGACGGTCGTCAGACCGCGCTCGGTCTTGCGCAGGGCCCATCGCCGGCGCATCACAGGGCCCTCATGACGCTCGTCGCGGTGAGCGTCGGGTCGATCGGAATGGGCTGACCGAGTCCGAACGTCGGCAGCGTGACCCCGAGCATGGGCTCATACGGGTAGCTCACGGAAACCTCGACATAAAGGGAGTTGACCGCCGAGACCGTGACATCGGCGGCGGTGAGCCCGGGCAGGAGCGGCGTGCCCGTGCCGTTCACATTGCCGCTCACGACGAGGTTGGCGACCGCCGTCTGGATGGCCGGCGTGATGTACACCAGGCCGGTCGTGCCGAGCGAGCTCACCGAGGCGGCGTAGCGCGCTCCGTCGCGCACGGCCTTGGTCAACGTGTCGTACTGACTCAGCATGCGCCCGAACTCTGCGGTCGCAAACAGCAGCAGCAGCAGCACCGGCAGTCCGATCGCCATCTCCACCGTGGCGAGGCCGCGTTGGCGGCGCGCCCCGTTGCGGTGCAGCCGGCTGCTCATGAGTCCGGGCTCCCGGGATCGTGATACAGCTCGATGACGTAGGGCCCGGGGCCGGCGCCTGGGTCCGGGCCCGGGGCGCCGCCGCTTTGGCAGTTGCCCTCGAACTGCCCGATGATGTAATCGGTGGTGCCCTGCTGGGTGACCGGCTGCAGGATGAAGAAGCAGGCGAAGCCGAGGACCGGCACCGTCGTGCTGCCGTTGGCGGTGCCGGTGCAATCGCCCACCGGTACGGTGAGCACCCGGCGGTTGAACACGCCCGGACCGCCTTGGTCCACCGGCTGATAGTTCCAAGGTCCCCAGGCGATCGCATTCTGATAATCCTGGTAGTCGAATACGTCTCCTATGGTGCTCGAGGTGATCTGCACGGCGGTTCCGCCTGCCGGCTGGTACCAGATGTTGCCGCTCGAGTCGACGGTCATCAGCGGACTGGCATATTGCGTGACCACATCCGGGGGGAATTGCGCCATGCTCATCGAGCCGGCATAGATGCCGAAGCGGGTATTGAGGCCCTGATAGACGGGGCCGGTCTCGTTGCCCGTCTCGGTCTGCACCGAGTCGGCGGTGGTGAGGCAGGAGTTGTAATCTCCGGCCAGGTTCTGGCGCACGATGTTGGCGCCGGTGCCGCCGAGCTGAATGAGCTGGAAGTTGCCCGGGCCGACCGCGGTGCTGCCGGGCGAGGCGCTCTTCAGCACCTGCGGGTCGTTCAGGCAATAGCCCCAGAGGCTCGCCAGGCCGCCGGCGCAGGGGGAGGGCAGGGGCGCAGGTCCCGGATCGCCGCACGCCATGATGGGCGCGATGTTGCAGGCGGTATTGATGGTCGGGCTCGGGCCGGCGACCGCCGAGGCGCTCACGCTCAGTTGGTTGAAGTTCGCGACCTCGAGCAGGATGGTCGGAAACGCGAAGTGGGTGGCGATGACCCGCACGTATGGGCCGGCAGCCGATCCCGGGGTGAACGGCGGCAGGGTGCTCGAGTACTGCACGGTCACCTGCAGGTTGCCGTTGTCGTAGGTGGCGCCGAGCTCGTTGTTGCCGGCGGTGTTGGCATCCAGTCCCAGGGCCTGCAGCGCGGCGGCGGTGGCGAGGGCGGTGTTCGAGGTCTCATCCAGGGTCTTGGCCGCCGACAGGGCCGCGGCGTCCACGGCATTCTGCAGGCGCGCCTTGTCGAGCATCATGTGTCCGATGTCGAGCGCGAGACCGGCCATCAGAATGAGCACGACCATGGAGATGGCGATCAGCACCAGCGCGACGCCCCGCTGTCTGGTCGCAGGCCGGATGCGAGTCGTTCTCATGGTCGCACCTCTTTACGCATGGACGCTCGTGCCGCTCACGCCGACGGGCTCGCCGATCGGCTCATCCGCCGCCGCCGCCGCCGGTCTCGAATCGCCCGGTGCGGATGTGGCTCGCCACCGCCTGCGACACCGCGCCACGGTGGGCCTTGAGCACGTTCTCGAGCCGCATGCCCCCGCCCGGCGCGGGGCGATGGGCGACCCGGGCCGCCCGGGGATTGAAGGTCTGATCGCGAACCATCGCAAGGTAGGCCTGCCCGTACATCTGGTCGACGTACGGGAACTCGGCACAACCGTCGAGGGTCGCGGCGACGATCAGCGCCAGCGTCGCGATGCACACGTGGGAATACTTCATGGTGCTGTCCTCGCTCTGTGCTCAGGGGTGGGCGGCGGCGGCGGGGGTCGGCGCCGGGGCCGGGGCCGGGGCCGAAACGGGGGGCGGTGGACTGCCGTGCAGCCGACCGAGCAGGAAGAATCCGGCGTCCGAGGGCGCGGTGACGCCCTCGCTCGGCAGCCGGGCCTCGCCGGGTCCGAGCGCCTTGGCGAGGTGCGGCGTGACGAGGATCACGAGCTCCGTGCGGCCCTCCTGAAACTGCTGGCTGCGAAAGAGCTGCCCGAGGATGGGTATGTCGCCGAGACCGGGGAATTTCTTCACGGCGGTCTGCATGGTGTCGTTCAGCAACCCGGCGATGCCGATGCTCTGACCGTCGGCGAGTTCCACCGTCGCGGAGGCTTGCCGCTCGGTGAGGGCCGGCACGGCAAATACGCTCGAGGAGGTGATCGGGCTCACGACCAGGGAATTCGTCGAGGTCAGCTCGCTCACGCTGACGTTGATCTGCAGGTTGATCCGTCCGTCGGAGAGCACGACCGGCAGGAAAGCGAGCTTGACGCCGAAGGACTTGTACTCGATGCCGATGGCGCCGTTCTCCTCCGGTATGGGGATGGGGAACTGGCCGCCGGAGAGAAACTGCGCCTTGCGGCCGGACTCGGTGGTGAGGGTCGGCTCCGCGAGGATGTGGGCGAGGCCCTGCTGCACGAAGGCGTCGAGGACCGCGTTCGCCATGAACGAGCCGCTGAGATAGCTGCCGAACAGCCCGGCCGTGGAAATCTGCGGCACGGCCTGCTCGATCACCGAGGCCGCCGGCGGCAGGATGCCGCTGCTGCCGCCATGCAGGAGCGGCGCGCCGGTCCCCTCCGG
>JAJZVF010000249.1 GCA_021845825.1 Pseudomonadota bacterium
ATCATGATCCTGATGTCGAGCACGTGAAACGGGAACAGCAGCAGGCGAGCCCCCTGGGGATTCACCAGCGCCACCGCGAACGCCGCCGCGCAAAACGGCCCCCAGCGCCGCACCACCGCGGCCCGCGCCTGCCGGCCGCTCGGGGCCGGATCGAGCGCCAGCAGGAGCAGCAGAGCGAGCCCGAGGATGAAGCTCGCATGCAGGTTGACCCACAGCAGCATCACTGCCAACAGCCACCCGGGCGGTGCGCGCCGCTGCTCGCTCGCCTCGAGCAGACCGCCGATCCACACGACGGTGAGCGGCCACACGAACTCGTACGGGCGATCCACCACATACGGCAACAGCATGCTCGCGGCCAAAGAGGCGAGCACCAGGGCATGGAGCGGCTCCATGCGCCGCAGCAGAAAGCGCATGAGATAGGCGAGGGTCGCGCCGAAGGAGGCCGCGCCGAGCAAGACGAGACCCGCCCAGCCGGCGAGCCGATAGGCGAGCACGGACAGCAGCTCGCTGCCCCATTCCTGCACGACCCACGGCGCTCCGCGCCGCGTGAACGAGAACGGATCGTGCGCCGGCACATGGCCGTGCTCGAGCATCCATCGGCCCACCGCCACGTGCAAAAACACATCCGGATCGGTGAGCCCGCTGCCGAGCACGGCGATCAGCACAAATGCCGCCACCCCGAGGAGCAGCGGCCAGGAGAGGGCGGGCCGGGCGAGCGAGGGCTCGCGTGCCGCCGCCACGGCTGCCTCGGGGGCGCTCACCTTGTCATCCGGCCGCGCCGCCGCCCGCTCACCCGGCGGCCCGCGCCTTGCCCCAGGTGAAGCGGCTCGTCATGGCGTAATTCCACACTGCGCCCACGAACACGCCCGACAGCGCGGCGAGCTGCCAGGGCACATGGTGCTCAAACGCCAGCGTGGCGAGCGTGACGTTCGCCACCGCCCCGAGACTGCACGCGCCCATGAAGGAGGCGAGGCCGGTGAGCCAGGCGAGGCCTCGTCTGCGCTGATCGCGGTACGTGAGCACGTTGTTGACCGAGTAATTGAACACCATGGTGCCGCCCGCGGACAGGGCTTGCGCGAGCGGGAAGCCGAGCGCGGCAAGACGCAGCAACAGCGCGAGCAGCCCCATGTGCAAGGCGATGCCCGCGCCGCCCACCAGAGAAAACGCCACGAAGCGCATGGGCACATAGCCGCCGGTGAGTTTCTCCAGCATCAGCATCGCGAAGTCCCACACGACGACGCTGTCGAGCTTGCTTTCCCCGCGCTCGCGCGCGCGGAAGGTGTAGGAGACCTCCTTGATGGCCACGGGCCGCTTGACGGTCGCCAGGATGTCGAGCAGGAGCTTGAAGCCCCGCGTGGAGAGCTTGCGCATGGCTTCCTCGAGCAGCGCGCGCTTCAGCATGAAAAAGCCGCTCATGGGGTCGGAAACGGCGTGGCGGTACACCAGGCGGCTCACGGCCGTGGCGCTGCGGCTGATCGAGGCCCGCGCGCCGCTCCAGTCCCCGATGCTGCCCGTCCCGCCGTAGCGGGTTGCCACCACGAGCTCCGCGCTGCCCTCGCGCAGGTACGCCAGCATCCGCGGCAGGATCGTCTCATCGTGCTGCAGGTCCGCATCCATCACCGCGATGTGCGGCGCGCAGCTCGCGAGCATGCCCTCGATGCACGCCCCCGCCAACCCTCGCCGGCCGAGTCTGTGCAGGCAGCGTACCCGCGCGTCCCGGCGGCCGATGCCCCGGACCGCCTGCGCGGTTCCGTCCGGAGAATCGTCGTCGACGAAGATCGCCTCCCAGCGCAGCCCCGTCAGCACCTTGCGCAGCCGGCGCACGAGCTCCTCCACATTGGTGCGCTCGCAATACGTCGGGATGACCACCACGAGCTCCGGCGCCGCCTCGGCGGCCGGCTCTCGCGGCAAGTCCAAGGAGCGCCCGCGCGCGCTCACCGGCAGATCGGCCACACGTGTATTCATGTTGTTTTATCCTGCTGTCGAGGCACATAGGCGACCGCCACCGGGGTCGCGTACACGCGCCGCCATGCCGGCATGCGATTGAGCAGCTTCACCGCCGGCCAATCCGGCCGCAGCAAAATGCCGCTGATCCGGTATTTGCGCAGCAGCGCCCGCAGGTGCCCGCCCGGGGAGAGCGACAGCGCATCGACCATGCGCCTGAGGAATGCATCGCCGTACAGGTCGGCGCGACCGTCCACGAACACGGGCACGCCCCGGAAGATGAGGTAGCCGCCGAAGCTGTAATCGTTGAGGATCCGCCCGCCGGCGCCGCGCGCGAGCAGCGCAGCGAGCGCCGCGCGCGGCGCCACAGCTGCGGGCGGGTGCGGCCGCTCGATGCGCACCGCGACCGCGGCGATCACGGCGGCCAGAGCGATCGCCGCCAGCGCGGCGGCGCGCGGCGCCGGCGGTGTCAGAGCGCGCAAGCACCGGTCCGGACCGGCGGCATCGCGGCCGCGGGCTTCCCGCCCGCGCCAAACAGCCGCAACCGGCGCGGCGAGCAGGAACGGGGCGAGCAGGCCGAGCAGCGCGACGTTGCGCACGTGCTGCAGCGCCATGAACAGCAACCCCAGGACCAGGACGTTGCGCGTGAGCGGCAGCCGGATGCGCCCGATGAACGCGAGCCCGAGTATCAGCGCGAGCCACAGGCTCAGTATCTGCAGGTGCTGCAGGTCAGGCGGCCGCCACTCCGCGATGTAATCGAGCGC
>JAJZVF010000250.1 GCA_021845825.1 Pseudomonadota bacterium
GCGTGTCGGACAACCCGCTGATCTTCCCCGATGCCGACGAAGCCCTCTCGGGCGGAAACTTCCATGCCGAACCGGTGGCGTTCGCCGCCGACGTGATGGCGCTCGCGGTGTGCGAGATCGGCTCGCTCTCCGAGCGGCGTATCGCCATGCTGGTCGATCCGGCGCTCTCCGGGCTGCCGGCATTCCTCACCCCGAGCCCGGGCTTGAATTCCGGACTGATGATGCCGCAGGTGACCGCCGCGGCGCTGGTGTCGGAAAACAAGCAGTGCGCCCACCCGGCCAGCGTCGATTCGATTCCGACCTCGGCCAACCAGGAAGACCACGTGTCCATGGCGGCGCACGGGGCGCGCCGCCTGCACCAGATGACCCGCAACGCCGCGGCGATCATCGGCATCGAACTGATCACCGCGGCACAGGGCTGCGACTTTCACCGCGGCCTGCGCTCGAGCGCGGCGCTCGAGGCGGTGCGCAGCGCGGTGCGCGCGCGCATCCCGCCGCTCGGCGAGGATCGCTATCTGCATGCCGATCTCGAGGCCGCCACCGAGCTGGTGCGCGAGCGGGCGTTGCCAAGAGCAGCCGGTGTTCCGCTGCCCGACCTGGAGCCGGTATGAACGAGTGGCTGGAAGTCGAGCGCGGCGATGCGCCGCTCGTGATCAGCTTTCCGCACACGGGCACGGAGTTGCCGGCGCCGATCGCCGAGCGGCTGGTCTCGCCGTGGCTCGCCCGCAAGGATGCCGACTGGTACGTCGATCGGCTCTACGCGATGGCACTCGCGCTCGGGGCCACCACGGTGCGCACCAGGATCAGCCGCACGGTGATCGACGTGAACCGCGACCCGTCCGGCGCTTCGCTCTATCCGGGTCAGAACACCACCGAATTGTGTCCGACCCGCACCTTCGACGGTGAGCCGCTCTATCACGAGGGGGCGGAACCGGGTGCCGCCGACATCGCCGCGCGGCGCGCGCAATATTTCGAGCCGTATCACGTGGCACTGGCGGCAGAACTGGAGCGGCTGCGCGCCGAGCACGGCCGCGTCGTGCTCTACGACGCGCACTCGATCCGCTCGCGAGTGCCGCGGCTGTTCCAGGGGGAGTTGGCGCATCTGAACCTCGGGACGAATCGCGGCGCGAGTTGTGCGCCGATGCTGCGGCGGGCGGTCGAAGAGGCATGCCAGAGCCCGAGCTTCACGCTCGTCACGGACGGGCGTTTCGTCGGCGGCTGGACCACGCGCCATTACGGTTGCCCGGAACGAGACGTGCATGCCGTGCAGATGGAGCTCGCCTGCCGCAGCTACCTCAATGAGCCGGCCGTGCCCGCCGCCGGCAACTGGCCCCCGCCGTTCGAACCGGCACGGGCCGCGCCGCTCAGCCAGGTGCTGCAGCGCGCACTCACCGCCTGTTTGAATTTTGCCCACTCTGCAACCGGAGTCACCTGATGAGCGCAGATCGCAAGCCCCGGACCCGCCTCGACACCACCCGAGTCATTCACGCCCCCACCGGCACAGCGCTCACGGCCAAGAGCTGGCTCACCGAGGCGCCGCTGCGCATGTTGATGAACAACCTGGACCCGGCGGTGGGCGAGCGGCCGCAGGAGCTCGTGGTCTACGGCGGAATCGGGCGCGCCGCCCGCGACTGGGAGAGCTACGACACCATCGTCGCGACGCTGCGCCGGCTCGAGGCCGACCAGACACTGCTCATTCAGTCGGGCAAGCCGGTCGGGGTGTTCACCACACATGTCGATGCGCCGCGGGTGCTCATCGCCAATTCCAACCTCGTGCCGCGCTGGGCGACCTGGGAGCACTTCAATGAGCTCGACCGCAAGGGTCTGATGATGTACGGGCAGATGACCGCCGGCTCGTGGATCTATATCGGCAGCCAGGGCATCGTCCAGGGAACCTACGAGACCTTCGTCGAGATGGGGCGCCGGCATTATGGCGGGGAGCTCCAGGGGCGCTGGCTGCTCACCGCCGGTCTCGGCGGCATGGGCGGCGCGCAGCCGCTGGCGGCGGTGATGGCCGGCGCGTCCTGCCTGGCGATCGAGTGTCAGCGCTCGCGCATCGACATGCGTCTGCGCTCGGGCTATCTCGATCATGCGGCGGAGAGTCTCGACGAGGCGCTCGCGATCGTGCAGCGGGCCTGCGCCGAGGGCAAGGCGGTGTCCGTCGGCTTGCTCGGCAACGCCGCCGATGTGCTGCCGGAGCTGTTCAAGCGTGGCGTGCGGCCCGATCTGCTCACCGACCAGACTTCTGCGCACGATCCGCTGAACGGCTACCTGCCGAGCGGGTGGAGCGTCGAGCGTTGGCTCGAGATGCGCGAGCGTGATCCGGCGGCCGTGATCCGCGCCGCCAAGGCATCGATGGCCGTCCACGTGCGCGCCATGCTCGACTTTCACGCCGCCGGCGTGCCGACCGTGGATTACGGCAACAACATCCGGCAGATGGCGCTCGAGGAGGGCGTCAAGAACGCCTTCGACTTTCCCGGTTTCGTGCCGGCCTACATCCGCCCGCTGTTCTGCCGCGGCGTCGGGCCGTTCCGCTGGGCCGCGCTGTCGGGCGACCCCGAGGATATCTTCAAGACGGACGCCAAGGTCAAAGAGCTGCTGCCCGCGGACAAACACCTGCATCACTGGCTGGACATGGCGCGCGAGCGCATTCATTTCCAGGGATTGCCGGCCCGCATCTGCT
>JAJZVF010000251.1 GCA_021845825.1 Pseudomonadota bacterium
TCAGCGCCCTGGAGATGGCCTGTTGGGATATCGTCGGCAAGGCGGCCGGGCAGCCGGTGTACAAGCTGCTCGGCGGGCGGGTGCACGAGCGGCTGCGTGCCTACACGTACCTTTATCCGCGGCCTGGTGATCGCACGGACGTGTACATGGATGCGGATCTTGCGGCCGAGCGGGCCTGCGAGTATGTCGCCGAGGGCTTCACGGCGCTCAAGTTCGATCCGTTCGGACCCTACTCGGCCTTCGACGGACGCCAGCCCTCGCTCGAGGCGCTCGATCGCTGCGAGCGCTTCCTCAAGCAGCTGCGCGAGGCGGTCGGCTCGCGCGCCGACCTGCTGCTCGGCACGCACGGACAGATGACGGCCTCCGGTGCGCGGCGTCTGGCGCGGCGTATCGAGCCGTACGAGCCGCTGTGGTTCGAGGAGCCCGTACCGCCCGATGCGCCCGCGCAGATGGCGAAGGTCGCGCGCGCGAGCCGGGTGCCGATCGCCGCCGGCGAGCGGCTCACCACCAAGTACGAGTTCGCCCGCCTGCTCGAGGCCGGCGCCGCGGACATCCTGCAACCGAACCTCGGGCGCGTCGGCGGCATTCTGGAAGGGAAGAAGATTGCCGCGCTCGCCGAGTGCCGCCATGCGCAGATCGCCCCGCACCTTTACTGCGGGCCGGTGGTGGGCGCGGCGAACATCCAGCTGGCAACGTGCTGTCCGAATTTCCTCATCCTCGAGGGCATCGAGCGCTGGCAGGGGTTCCATGCACAAATCCTGCACCGCCCGATCCGCTGGGAGGAGGGCTACGTCATTCCGCCTAGCGAGCCGGGACTCGGCGTCGAGCTGAACGAGGCCGTGGCGCTCGCCCATCCTTACAGCGGCCGCGAGCTGCATCTGGAGATGGCCGATCGGCCGATCGTGCCGTAGCCCGGGGTGTGCCTCGGAGGCTGCCGGCGTGCCGCACGCGGCGGGCTTGTCGCCCCAATGCCATCAGCGGTCGGGACAATTCAACCCACCCGGGTGCCGCCCCCGGTAGGATCGGTACTCCCACGCGGCCCTTGGCGGGCGCGTGGGCCACCGCCCGATCGGCTTCCCGGCCGGCGCGGCGCGACCCGGCGCCATGACGCACAGGCGCGGCACAGGCACATGCCCGCTGCCGCAGCTCGAGAGCGGCGGGCGAGAAAGCACGCTCTTCTTGCGCGCTGCCGAGCTGTGCCGGACAGGCCGGCGGCAGCGGCTCTTAAGATGAACAGGATGGCAGCAACTCCATGAATTCAATCGAACTGCCCCGGGGCGTGCGCATCGAGGCGCCGCTCGAGCCGCGCTTCGAGGAGATCCTCGCTCCCGAGGCGCTCGCGTTTCTCGCCGAGCTGCATCGGCGCTTCGAGCCGCGCCGGCGCGCGCTGCTTGCGGCCCGCGCGCAGCGCCAGGAGCGCATCGACGCCGGGCAGATGCCGGACTTCCTGCCCGAGACACGCGCCATCCGCGAGGGCGAGTGGCACATCGCGCCTGTGCCGCCGGCGCTCGATCGGCGACGGGTGGAGATCACCGGCCCCGTCGAGCGCAAGATGATGATCAACGCGCTCAATTCCGGTGCGGATTCCTACATGGCCGACTTCGAGGATTCGAGCACCCCGAGCTGGCGCAACCAGGTGCAGGGTCAGATCAATCTGAAGGACGCTGTCCGCGGCACCATTGAGTTCGACGGCGGGGCGAAGCGCTATCGGCTGAACGACACCGTGGCGACGCTCCTCGTCCGGCCGCGCGGCTGGCATCTGCACGAGCGGCACGTGACGGTGGACGGGCAGAGCGTCTCGGGGGCGCTCTTTGATTTCGCGCTGGCGTTTTTTCACAACGCGCGCGAGCAGCTGGCGCGCGGCGCGGGGCCTTATTTCTATCTGCCGAAGCTCGAAAGCCATCGTGAGGCGCGGCTGTGGAACGAGGTGTTCCTCGCCGCGCAGGCGGCGCTCGATCTGCCCGCCGGCACCATCAAGGCGACAGTGCTCATCGAGACGGTGCTCGCCGCCTTCGAGATGCACGAGATCCTCTACGAGCTGCGCGAGCATTGCGCGGGGCTCAACGCCGGCCGCTGGGACTACATCTTCAGCGCCATCAAGAAATTCGGCAAACGGCGCGAGTTCTGCCTCGCCGACCGGGGCGCGGTGACGATGGAGGCGCCGTTCATGCGCGCCTACGCGCTCGAGCTGGTGAGGGCCTGCCATCGCCGCGGGGCGCCGGCGATCGGCGGCATGAGCGCGCTCATCCCGATCAAGAGCGATCCGGCCGCCAACGAGCGGGCGCTCACCGGCGTGCGCCACGACAAGGCGCGCGATGCGCGCGACGGGTTCGACGGCGGCTGGGTGGCCCATCCGGGACTGGTGCCGCTTGCGCTCGAGGAATTCGGCAAGGTGCTCGGCGCCCGGCCCCACCAGCGCGAGCGCGTGCCGCAAGGGGAGTGCGCCGCCGCGGACCTGCTCGATTTCCGCCCGGAGCGGCCGATCACCGAGGCCGGGTTGCGCAACGACATCAACGTGGCCATTCACTACATCGGCAGCTGGCTCGCGGGCGTCGGCTGCGTACCGATCCACAACCTGATGGAGGATGCGGCGACTGCCGAGATCGCCCGCGCGCAGGTGTGGCAGTGGGTGGGCAGCCCCAAAGGGGTGCTCGAGGACGGCCGCAAG
>JAJZVF010000252.1 GCA_021845825.1 Pseudomonadota bacterium
GTCAAACGTCTGGCGCGCGGTTGGCATTACGATGCGGTCTCCATCGGCTATCCGGGCCCCGTGATGCACGACCGGGTCGTCGCCGAGCCGCACAACCTCGGCTCCGGCTGGGTCGGGTTCGACTTCAAGCGTGCCTTTGGCCGCCCCGTGCGCGTCGTCAATGACGCGGCCATGCAGGCGCTCGGCAGCTACCAGGGCGGCAAGATGCTTTTTCTCGGTCTCGGCACCGGTCTCGGCACCGCACTCATCGTCGACGGCGTGCTCGAGCCGTTGGAGATCGGACACCTGCCGTACCTGAAACATACGTACGAGGACTACGTCAGCGATCAGGCGCTCAAGCGCATGGGAAAGAAGAAATGGCGCAAGCACGTCGCGGACGTCGTCAAACGGCTGACCAGCGCGCTCGAGCCGGATGAGGTGATCATCGGCGGCGGCAACGTCAGGCACCTGAAGGAGCTGCCGCCGCGCTGCCGCGCCGGCGACAACGCCAACGCCTTCGCGGGCGGCTTCAAGCTTTGGGAAAAGGCAGGCCCGCCGGCCCACCGGCGCGCCGCAGCCAGGCGCGCCGCGAGCGTACGCGCCCGCGCCGGCTGAGCCCACAGCCGCGGCGGTGGGCGCAGCCGGCAATCGGTCGCCAACAGACAAAGGAGCAATGTATGCAACTCGGAATGATCGGCCTCGGGCGCATGGGCGCCAACATGGTACGGCGGCTCCTGCTGGGCGGCCACGATTGCGTGGTGTTCGATCGGTCGGCGGCGGCCGTCGCCGAGCTGGTCAAGGAAAAGGCCACCGGCGCCGCCTCCCTCGCCGAATTCGCGCAAAAACTGCAGACGCCCCGCGCCGTGTGGCTCATGGTTCCGGCCGCCGCGGTTGACGATACTCTCGCGGACCTGGTGCCGCTGCTCGGCAGGGGCGACATCGTCATCGACGGCGGCAACTCGTACTACGTCGATGACATTCGACGAGCACAGGCCCTCTCGGCCAAAGGCATCCACTACATCGATGTCGGCACCAGCGGCGGGGTATGGGGACTTGAGCGCGGCTACTGCATGATGATCGGCGGAGATGGCGCGGCGGTGAAGCATCTCGATCCGATCTTCGCGCGCCTCGCGCCCGGCATCGGCACCATTGCCCGCACCCCGGGGCGTAAGCCGGCGGCCGGCACCGCCGAGCAGGGGTATCTGCATTGCGGACCGAACGGCGCCGGACACTTCGTCAAGATGGTGCACAACGGCATCGAGTACGGCATCATGGCCTCTTATGCCGAAGGCCTCGGGATCCTGCGCGCGGCGAACGTCGGCAAGCGTGCGGGCGAAGTCGACGCCGAGACCACCCCGCTGCGCGATCCGCAGCACTACCAGTACGACCTCAATCTCCCGGACATCACCGAGGTGTGGCGGCGCGGCAGCGTGATCGCCTCCTGGCTCCTCGACCTGACGGCGGCGGCGCTCGCGAGCGACCCGGGACTCGCCAAATTTGCCGGACACGTGTCCGACTCCGGCGAGGGCCGCTGGACGATCAAGGCGGCGATCGACGAGGGACAGCCGGCGCCGGTGCTCACCACCGCCCTCTACGAGCGCTTCAGCTCCCGCGGCGAGGCGGACTTCCAGGCGAAGATCCTCTCGGCGATGCGGTACGAGTTCGGCGGGCACCTCGAAAAGCCGGTGAAATGAGCCGCAGCGGGTTCCCGAGCGCAACCCGTACAAAGGCAACCGACGATTCGCCCGCGCCCGCCGGGCGGGCACATACTCCTTAACCCCGCTGGCTTACGCCGCGCGCGGACTTTCCCTCGTGTCCGCTTGACCGGCCAAGCGCCCTTCCCTACGCTCTGGCGGTCGATTGCTTCCGCTCGCACCCCCCTGCAGGAGCTCCCGGTGCCGCGCACCACTGCGGTCACGCATACGCTCGCCTCCGGCCGCCGGCTCCTGCGCCACGGTCTGCCGCCGCGCCGTTGGCAGGATCTGTATCACTATTACATGACCCTCAGCTGGCCGCGACTCTTTTTGAGCGTCGCGGGCTTCCTGCTGCTCTTCAATCTGCTGTTTGCCGCCATCTATGCGCTGCGTCCGGGGGACATCGCAAACCTCAACCCAGCGGGATTCTGGGGGTGCTTCTTCTTCAGCGTCGAGACGTTCGCCACCGTGGGCTTCGGCGACATGCATCCGCAGACCCTGTTCGCGCACATCATCGTCTCCGGCGAGATCTTCACCGGCATGATGATCCTGGCAGTGATCGCCGGCATGATGTTTGCGCGCTTCTCCCGCCCCACGGCCCGCGTATTATTCGCCCGCCACGCCGTCATCCGCCCGCTCGACGGCGCACCGACCTTGATGCTGCGCGCCGCCAACGAGCGGCAGAATTCCATCCTCGAGGCACAGGCACGGCTGCGCCTGGTGCGCGATGAGCGCACGGTCGAAGGCTACCCGATCCGTCGCGTTCACGACCTGCGCCTGCGACGCGCCGAGCACTCCGCCTTCCAGTACGGCTGGACGCTGTTACACACGCTCGGGCCCGACAGCCCGCTCGCCGGTGCCACGCTCGAGTCGCTCCAGGCGGCACACGCCTTTCTCATCCTCACCATCTTCGGCGTCGATGAGACCACCGGCCAGACGCTGATGGCGCGCCATGAGTATCCGGC
>JAJZVF010000058.1 GCA_021845825.1 Pseudomonadota bacterium
GATTACCGGCAGTTGCGCAATCCGTTCACGCTCCAGCGGGTGTATTCCGATGACGCGGTGGCGGCGATGCACGAGAGCGCGCTGCGGATCAACGAGACGCTCGGCATCAAAGTGCTGCTTCCCGAGGCGCGCGCGCTTTACCGCCAGGCAGGCGCGCTGGTCGAAGAGGACAGCGGGATGGTGCGTCTGGGGCGCGAGATCATCGGACACGCACTCGAGCGCTGTCCGCGGGCCTTCCGGGGCTTCGGCGCCGATCCGGGACGCGCGGTCGAGTTCGCGTCCGGATCGCTCGTGTTCATCGGCGGCTCGAGCTGCCCGAACGCGAGCGACCTCGATCGGGGCCGGCGGCCGGGATCGCTCGGGGATCTCACCGATCTCACCAAGCTGAGTCAGCACTTCGATGTGCTGCACGTGCTGGGCAACCACGTGGAGCCGCAGGACGTACCGGTGCATTTGCGTCACTATGCCACCATGCGTGTGCAGCTGACGCTGTCGGACAAGATGCCGCACGTTTCCGCCCGCGGCGGCGCCCAGGTGGAGGATTGCTTCGCCATGCTGCGCCTGGCGCGCGGCCTGTCCGAGCAGCAGTTCCGGGCCGGTGTCCATGCGTACACCGTGATCAACAGCAATTCCCCGCGCACGCTCGACAACTCGATGGCCCAGGGGCTCATCGACTTCGCGCGCAACGGGCAGCTCACGATCATGACACCGTTCTGCCTGGCCGGCGCCATGGCGCCCATCACCATCGCCGGCGCCTTGACGCTGCAGCACGCCGAGGCGCTCGCCGGCATCACGCTCGCGCAGCTCGCCTGCCCCGGTGCTCCCGTGCTCTACGGCAGCTTCCTTTCCAACGTGGACATGAAATCCGGCTCGCCGGCCTTCGGCACGCCGACGCACCTGCAGGGGACGCTCGGGGCCGGCCAGCTCGCCCGGCTCGTCGGTCTGCCCTGGCGGGCGGGCGCCGGCACGGCCGCCAACGTGGTCGATGCCCAGTCGGCCTGGGAGACGCAGTTCTCGCTGTGGGCGAGCGTGCTCGCCGGGGCCAATGTGTGCATACACGCGGCCGGCTGGTTGGAGGGCGGACTCACCAACTCCTACGAGAAGTGCATCATCGATGTCGAAGTGCTGCAGATGCTGGCGGAGCTGTGCGCTGCGCCGCCGGCGGACGAGGATACGCTCGGCTTCGAGGCCATCGCCGAGGTGCAGCCCGGCGGCCATTTCTTCTCCGCGGCACACACCATGGCACGCTATCGCACGGCGTTCTACGAGCCGCTGATCGCGGATACGTCCAACTTCGGCACCTGGAAGGAAGCCGGCGGGCGTACCGCCACGGAGCGGGCGCGGGACAAGTGGCAACAGGTGCTCGCCGAGTTCGCGCCGCCGGCATCGGCGGCGGGCTGCGCGCCGGCGCTCGATGAGTTCATCGCGCGGCGGACCGAGCAGGGCGGCGCGCCGCCGGTGAGCTAGCGAGCGATGCTCCTCGCGCGCCGCTCGTCCTCGAGCAGACCGCGCGCGGAGCGGAAGAAGTGCCAGCTGGCCCAGAAGCCCGTCGGCACGAGGCACAGCATCGCCAGGCGCAGCGACATCGCCGTCGGCTGCCCGTGCGGTGCGAACCAGTCGCTCAGGAACCCGACCGCCTGGGGCGCGACGATAAGGTTGCAGACGTTGGCGATGAACAGCGTGATGGTGCAGTACATGGCGCGCATTTTCGGCTGGGCGAGGTTGTTGAGGATGCCGAAGCTCGAGCCGATGTAGATGTAGAGCGCGGGGATGTACAGCCAGAAGAGCCAACGGGTGAGCGCGAGCGAGCTGGTGGAGTAGATTACCGCGGTGACAACGGTCGCGAAGGCGATGTAGACGCCGAGCCAGCGCACGATGCGGCGCGGATCGGCGAACGCGGGGCGGGAGAGGAGCCAGGTGCTGCCGATCATCGCCGCGCTGCCGCCGATCAGGTGCACCGGCCCGAGGATGGAGCCGGCCTGTGCGACGTTGAGCGAGTAGGAGCGCATGAGGAATGCCGGGGTCCACCACATGAGCCCCCACCCCCAGAGCGCCGTGATCGCGCCCGCCACCATCAGGTGCACCGCCGAGCGCTGACTCCAGAGAAATCGCACGGTGTCGAGGAAGGGCGGGGCGGTCGCATGCGGCTGCGCATCGAGCCGTCCGCGGCGCGGCTCACGGATGGTGAGGAAGATGAGCGCGCCCACGATCGCCCCGGGGATGCCGAGCAGCAGGAACATGGTGCGCCAGCCGAAGCGGTAGGCGAGATCGCCGGCGACCTGCGAGCCGACCCAGGCGCCGACCGGCGCGCCGAGAGCGAAGACTTGCAGCGCCATGGGGCGGCGTGCCGCGGGGAAATAATCCGACAGGAGCGAGTTGGCGCCGGGGGTGCCGCCGGCCTCGCCGACGCCGACGCCGATGCGCGCCCAGAGCAACTGGCCGTAGCTGCGGGCCACGCCCGTGGCGGTCGTCAATGCGGACCAGGCAATGAGCGAGGCGCCGATGATGTTGCGGCGGCTGTAGCGGTCGATCAGCCACGACAGCGGGAAACCGAAAAACACGTAAAAGAGAGCGAGCGAGACGCCGGTGAGAAACGCGACGTTGGCGTCCGAGAGATGAAGCTGGCGACGGATGGGCTCGAGTACGGTCGAGATCGAGTAACGGTCGGAGATGCTGAGCGTATAGACGAGGCACATCATGAACGCCACGTACCAGCGCTGTGCCAGGGAGGCAGCCTCCTCGGGGGGCGTGTCATCCACGCGCGGCATTGCGACGGGTTCTATGTCGGTACCCGCATCGCTGCGCACGTCACTCACGCGGTACCCGCCTCCTCATCATGCGCCGCCGTCCTCGAGAATGACCGCGGCGGCCTTTTCGGCCACCATCAGGGTCGGTGCATTGATATTGCCGGACGTGACCGACGGAAACACAGACGCATCGACGACCCGCAGCCCTTCAATGCCGTGCACCCGCAGGCGTGCGTCGACCACCGAGTGTGCCGGATCCGGTCCCATCGCACATGTGCCGCACGGATGGTATACCGAGCCGGCGCGCCGGCGAAAATCCGCGAGCACCTGCTCGTCGGTGCGGACCTGCTCCCCGGGCAGGCGCTCGGACTCGGTGAGCCGCGCCAGGGGTGCAGCGCCGGCTATGCGCCGCAGCAGCCTCGCCCCCTCGTATACATCCGCAATGTCCTCGGCGGTGGCCAGGCTGTTTGGCCTGATGGCCGGGCTGGCGAGCGGATCGGCGCTGCGGATGTGCACGCTCCCGCGGCTCGTGGGCCGGCAGGTGTTGAAGGACATGAGAAAGCCGGGAAACGGATCGGGGTTCGTGAGCCGGCGGCTCTGGCCGTGAGTGGTGGCGGAGTAGCTGGCGGGGTTGAAGTAGATGTGCAGGTTGGGGCGCCCGATCCCGGCACGACTGCGCACGAAGGCGCCCGCCTGGTTGACGCTCATCGCGAGCGGGCCGTCGCGGTGCAGCGCATAGCGCAGCGCCGCCTTGAGTTTGCCGCTGAAGGGACCGAGCTCGTCGTTGAGGGTGGGAACCCTGGAGCGGTAGAAATAGGACACGCAGACGTGATCTTGCAAGCCCTGTCCGACGGCCGGCAGCGCCGCCACGACCGGAATGGCGCAGCGGCCCAGCAGCGCCGGATCGCCTAGCCCGGAAAGCTCGAGCAGCTGCGGGGAGCCGATGGCACCGGCCGACAGGATCACCTCGCCGGCGCTCGCCCGCGCGCGCGTGCCGGAGAGGATGTATTCGACGCCCGTCGCCCGCGTGCCCTCGAAGATCACCCGACACGCCTGCGCCCGCAGGGCGAGCCGCAGGCCGGGCCGGCGCAGGGCGGGACGCAGATAGGCGCTGGCGGCCGAGACGCGCACGCCGTCGCGGATCGTGACCTGCCACAGGCCGGCGCCCTCGGCCTGGGCGCCGTTGAAGTCGCTGGTGGTCGGGATGCCGATATCGGCGCACGCTGCGATGAATGCCGAGCAGAGCGGATGAACGGCATTGGCCGGATCGTGGATGTGCACCGGCCCGCCCGCGCCATGCCATTGCGAGGGACCGAGGGGGTGATCCTCGAGCTTCCTGAAGTAAGGCAGCACATCGGCCCAGCCCCAGCCGGGGTTGCCTGCCGAGCGCCAGTCATCGAAATCGGCCGGCTGTCCGCGCACGAACACCATGGCGTTGATCGAGCTCGAGCCGCCGAGCACCTTGCCCCGCGGCCAATGCGCGCTGCGCTGCTCGAGTCCCGGATCGGGCTCGGCCTGATACATCCAGTTGTATCGCGGGTCGGTGAAGGTGCGCGCATACCCGACCGGAATGCGGATCCAGGGACTTCGGTCCGAGCCGCCCGCTTCGATGAGCAGCACGCGCCGGCCCGCATCGCTCAGGCGCCGCGCTAGCACACAGCCCGCGGAGCCGGCGCCGACGATGATGTAGTCGTATTGAGGCATCGATGCTCTGTCCGGCCGCGTGCCGCACGGCCCCGGCCGGCAGCATACGAATCCGCGGGCGCGTGAACCATGCTTTTTCCCGATGCCTCCATAGAAATTCTCGGCTTGGATCGGCATGGCACATGTGGAACGCTTCCGTGCATAACGTCGTAAAGCCGCAACACGGGCGTCGGAATCTCACCAGACACCCAGCGGCGGTATGAGCGATCATGGCCGGTACGCGGCCAAAGCGCTGCGGCACACGGCGTAGCGGGGGAAAAGCCGTGTCGGACCTGGACCGTCCATGCTCCAAATAAACGTCAAAACGTGCAGAGGTAGGCCCATGAAATCGAACCACAAGCTCTCACGCACCGTCGCAGCCATCCTGAGCGCATCGGCCGCCCATGCCGTGCTCGCGGCCAATGCGGGCGGCACCCGCGCTACCTCTTCGCCGGGCGCACCGCAGCTGCGGGAGATCGTTGTTACCGCGCAACGTCGGGCGCAGAACATCCAGCGCGTGCCCATCACGATGGAGGCGCTCACCGGCAAGACGCTGCAGCAGCTGAACGTGCAGACGTTCTCGCAGTTCGTCAAATACCTGCCGAACGTCTCCACGGCGAGCGCCGGACCGGGCAACGGCATCATCTTCATGCGCGGCCTTTCCGACGGCGTCGTCGGCGCTCAAGGCCAGGGCACCGTCGGCACCTTCCCGAAAGTCGCGGTGTATCTCGATGACTCCTCGGTCGTGCAGCCGGGCCGCGACCTGAACGTCTACGCGGTGGACCTGCAGCGCATCGAGGTGCTGGAAGGCCCGCAGGGGACGCTCTTCGGCGCCGGTGCCGAGGCCGGCGTGGTGCGCTACATCACCAACAAGCCGAACCTCAACCGGTACGAGGTGAACGTCAACGGCGCCTACGGCATCACCGCGCACGGCCAGCCGAATCATCATATGAGCGCGGTGTTCAACTGGCCGATCATTCCGGGCAAATTCGCCGCCCGTCTGGTGTGGTTCACCGACCATCGCGGGGGATACATCAACAACCTGCCGGCGACCTTCACCCGCAGCCCGCGCGACGTGGGCCTCGTCTACGAGAACGGCGGCGTGGTGCCCACCAACAGCATGACGATCAACAATTACCAGATCGCCGGCAATGACATCAATCCGGTCGATTACGGTGGCGGGCGCCTGGAGCTCAAATACAAGATCAACGACCGCTGGAGCGTGCTGCTCAGCCAGATGTACCAGGACATGAACGCACAGGGCGTCTTCTACGAGATGCCCTATGCCAGCTACGGGCCGGACGTGGGCTCGGCCCAGGCATACGTCGTGCCGGGCAGCATCAGCGCACAAAATCCGACGGGCGTGATCGTCGGGCCTTATCAGGGCGTGCCGCTGCCGCCGTTGTCGGTGAACCTGTTCAATCCCTCCTACGACACTGATCGCTGGGAGAACACCGAGCTGCGGGTGAAGGGCAAGGTGGGGCCGCTCAACCTCGTCTACGACGGCGCGTATCTCGATCGGCATACCGAGCAGGCCGGCGATTACACCAACTACGCCCGCGGCCGCTACGGCTACTACTATCAGTGCACGGGCGTGTCGTTCAGCGCATCGAGCGGCAACGCCGACGCCACCTGCTACTCGCCGCAGGGGGCCTGGCACGACACCACCCACAGCACGCATTTCTCGCAGGAGATACGCCTGAGCACGCCGAGCGACTGGCGGCTGCGCGGCCTGGTCGGGCTCTACTACGAGGAGTACAAGCTCGACGGGCTCACCCAGTGGGATTACAACACCATACCGCAATGCTCGCCGACCGGCGCCACCACCGGCTGCTTCCTGCCGACGGCGACCTTCGCCGGCATGCCCTATCAATCCGGGCCCAACGGGTTCCCGACCGATCCGGCGTTCTTCGACGACAGCGAGCGCACCTTCATCCAGCGGGCGGTTTACTTCTCGGGAAGCTTCGACATCGTGCCGCACAAGCTGATCATCACCGCCGGGGCGCGCTACTTCCGCATGTCGAACTCGGAGGTAGGCGGCTCGGAGGGCACCTTCTTCTGCGAGAAATACAGCGTATCGAGCTACTACGGGCAATGCCTGACGACCAACGCGACGGACTTCAATCCCGCCGACGCGGGCAACGCCAACGTCCTGGGGCCGCTGGTCAACGATCCGAACATGTCCTTCAGCAGCGCCAATCACCTGCTGCAGACCGGCATGCGCGGACGGGCCAATCTCACCTGGCGGATCACCCCGCAGGTCATGGCCTACTACACCTACTCGCAGGGGTTCCGGCCGGGCGGCTTCAATCGCGGCACCGGCTTCTTCCTCCCCGGGGCGAACGGCCAGCCGCAGTGGCAGCGGCCGTCGACCTACCTGTCCGACAATCTGACCAACAACGAGATCGGCTGGAAGACGCGCTGGCTGCGCAACCGGCTGCAGGTGGACGGCTCGGTCTATCAGGAGATGTGGACGCACGCGCAGGTGCAGGTGTTCTGTCCGCAGTGCGGCTTCGGCGACCTGACCTTCACCACCAACGGCGCGAACTACCGGGTGCGGGGCGTCGAGCTGGCGATCGACGCGCTGCCGATGCGCGGCCTGTCGGTGCACGCCTCGGCGGCGTGGAACAGCGGCCAGCAGACCAATTCGCCGCGGCTGATGGACAACATTGCGGGATCCCCCGGCTTCGGCAAGCCGATCACCGAGTACTATGCGGGCGGTGAGGCGATAGCGGTGCCGAACGTGTTCGGCGCCGTCGGCGGCCCGCTCGCGGATTCGCCGCCCTTCCGCTGCAACATGCGGGTGCGCTACGACTGGATCATGGGGTCGTATTTCCCGTTCGTGCAGGCGGGCTTCCAGCACAGCGCACATTCTTACTCGCCGACGGGGGAGATCGAGTCGGACATCCAGCCGTCCTGGACTACCTACGATGCCTCGGTCGGGGTATCGCGCGGGGCGTGGACGCTCGCGCTGCATGGCGTCAATCTCACCGATGTGAACAAGAGCCTGTTCACCTCGCGCCGCCAGTTCATTCTCACCGAGACGCCTATGCGTCCGCGGGTGTTCGAGCTCACGTTCAACTACCACTTCTCCTCGCGCGCAGACTGAGGGGCTCTCGGCTCGCCGGCCCGTGCGCCATGTCGGCGCGGTAGTACGGGCACGGCACGCCGGCGGCGGACGGGGCGGGCGGACCCGTGCCGGGCATACGGCGGGCTCGCCGCCGCCCCGTCCGCTGGCGCGAGCCGGACGCATCCGGACAAGCCGGTGGCGCAAATTGGCCAGCGGGCGGCGGCGGCGGCGGCGATACTGGCGGCAACGCCGTCATGGCATACTCATTCGTCGACATGACTCAGAGCACAAGCGAGCGACGGTTTCCGAAAGAGGCGGGCGCAGTCATCATCGGCCAGGGCGGGATCGTCGGCGCCTCGGTGGCTCATCACCTGCTCGAGCTCGGCTGGGACAACATCGTCGGTCTCGACAAATCGGCAATCCCGACCGACATCGGCTCGACGGCGCATGCGTCCGATTTCTGCTACATGACCAGCCACGACAAGATGTCGTGCTGCACCACGATTTACAGCCGCGACTTCTACGAGCGCCTCGGGCACTACTGCCGGATCGGAGGACTGGAGGTCGCCCGCGCCGGTGATGACGAGCGGATGCAGGAGCTCATGCGCAAGGTGGGCTCGGGCAAGGCGTTCGGCACGCGGGCGCAGCTCGTTTCGGCCGCCAGAGCCAAGGCGCTCTGCCCGCTGCTCGATGAAAAGACGATTCAGGGCGCCTTGTGGGATCCGGACGCCGGGCTGGTGGTTCCCCGCTCGCAGCGCGTGGCGGGCGTGCTCATCGAGCGTGCTGTGGCGACGGGAAGGCTGCAGGTCTTCGCCAATACCGAGGTGCTGTCCATCGACGTGCATGATGGGCGGGTGTGCGGCGTGGACACGCGCAAGGGCTACATCAAAACCCCCATCGTCATCTTGAGCACCGGCATCTGGGGACCGTTGCTCGCGGGGCGCACCGGCTCGCCGCTGCCGCTCACGCCGTTCGAGCATCCGCTGCTGTTCTTCGGGCCCTACACGGAGTTTGCCGGCACGGGCAAGGAAATCGGCTATCCGCTGCTGCGCGACCAGGGCAACTCCTCGTATCTGCGCGACACGGGCGACCCGACCACCTCCGAGGGCGGGCAGATCGAGTGGGGCTACTACGAGCAGAGCGAGCCGCGCATGGTGCTCGCGCGCGATATCGCCGAGCCGGGCGAGGCGCGGCTCTCGCCCTCGATGCGCGACATGGACATCGAGCAGGTGATGCAAGGCTACGAGCGCGCGACCGAGCTCGTGCCGCTGCTCGGGGAGCTCGGCTGGGACGCGAAGCGCTCGTTCAACGGGCTGATGTCGATCACCGTCGACGGCATGCCGCTGATCGGCGAGTCTCCGGAGGTCGGCGGACTGTGGTTCGCCGAGGCCGTTTGGGTGAAGGATGCCCCGGGAATCGGCAAGGTGTTCGCGGACTGGCTGGTCAAGGGACGGACCGAGTGGGATCCGTTCAGCATCGACATCGCGCGCTTCTACGCGGTGCAAAAAACACCGGCGTACGTGCTCGGCCGGTGCACCGAGACGGCCAAGAAAGTCTACAATCCGCCCGTGCACCCGCGCGAGCCGTATCTCACCGGCCGCGACCTGCGCCGCGGCCCGTTCTGGCCGCGCGAGCAGGAGCTTGGCGGGTATTTCATGGAAGCGGCGGGTTGGGAGCGCGCCCACGGCTACAAGGCGAACGAGCATCTGCTCGCGAAGTATGGCGAGCGCGTCCCGGAACGGCGCAACGAGTGGGATGCGCGGCATTTCTGGCCGGTGTCGAACGCCGAGCAGCTGGCGATGAGCGAGGGTGCCGGCATGGTCAACCTGTCGCACTTCGCCATCTACGATGTCGGCGGTGCCGACGCCGAGGCGTTTCTCGAGTATCTCTCGGTCGCCAAGGTGGGCGGCGCCACGGCCGCCGGTCGCGGCATCTACACGCACTTTCTCGATGAAGCCGGTGGAGTGCGCTCGGACCTCACCATCATCCGCCTGGATGTGAGCCGCTACCGCGTGGTGTGCGGCGGCGGCACCGGGCCTCGCGATCTGATGTGGATGAAGCGCATCCGCGCGAGGGGCAATTATCGCGTGGCTATCGAGGATCGCACGGATGAGATCGCTACACTCGGCCTCTGGGGCCCGAACGCGCGCAGTGTGCTGCAGGCGGTCGCCGATGAGCCCGAGGGCCTGAGCCACGAGCGCTTCCCGTTTGCCACGGCGCGGGAGATCCGCGTGCACGGCCTGCCGGTGTGGGCTTTCCGCATCTCGTACGTGGGCGAGCAGGGCTGGGAGCTGTACATCCCGCCGAGCTACGGCCTCGCCCTCTGGGATATTCTTTACGAGCAGGGCGTCACCCCGGTGGGCATCGAGACCTACGCCAACACGCGGCGCATGGAAAAGAGCCTGCGGCTGCAGAACGCGGACCTGCTGACGGAGTACAACCTGTACGAGGCGGGTCTGGCGCGCGCCAAGGTCAAGGCCGACGATTTCCATGGCAAGGCAGCGTATGTCGCCCAGCGCGAGCGAGCGCGGCAAGCGGCGTACCTGTGCACCATGACGTTGACGGAGAACGTGGATCGCCAGGGCGTCGCACGCTATCCGGTCGGTCAATGGCCCATCCTGGATCCGGACACCGGCGAGGTGCTGATCGATGAGCTCGGCAGGCGCTCGTTCACGACCAGCATCGCGTACGGCCCCTCGGTCGGCAAGAACATCGCACTCGGGTATCTGCCGGAGCGCTATGCGCAGGCAGGGCGTGCGCTCGCGATGGAGTATTTCGGGGAGCGCTATCCGCTGCGCGTGGAGGCGGTCGGGCAGGTCGCCCTCTACGATCCGCAGAACGAGCGGCCGAGGAGCTGAGCTCTAAAGCCGCGTCGCCTCGAGGGCTCGCTCATCGAGGCGGTAGCCGAGCCCCGGGGTGTCCGGCAGGTTGAGCCAGCCCTCGCGGTCGGTGCGCAACGGCTCCGCCATGATGAAATCCCGCCGCTCGAGCGACCATTCGGGCGGGTCATAAGGGAATTCGATGAACGGAGATTCGCCGAGTCCGGCGCTCAGGTGGGCGTTCGCGGTAAGGCCCATGCCGTTGGTCCAGGTGTGCGGGGTAAACAGGACGTTGTGCTCCTGCGCCATCGTGAGCACCCGCCTCAGGCCGGTGATGCCGCCGACCAGTGCGGCGTCGGGCTGCAGGACATCGATGCAGCCCGAGTCGATCAGATCGCGCAGTTCATGGATTTCCCGCGTCATCTCACCGGCGGCGATCCTGACGTCGGTCGCTGCACGCAGAGCTTTCATTCCGACGCGGTCGCCCCGGTGCAGCGGCTCCTCCATCCAGTACACACCAAGGCGCTCCAGCTCGCGCGCCACGGCGAGCGCGTCCTTGAGGGTCCAGGGTGCCTGCGTATCCCACGGCATGCGCCAGCCCTGATTGCAGTCGACGAGGAGCGTCAGCCGCTCGCCGACGCGCTGGCGCACGGTCTCGAGCGCCCGGATATCCTCGCGCCACTGGCCGCGCTGAAAGCGAATCTTGAGCGCCGCAAAGCCCTCCTCGAGATAACGCTCGGCTTGTTCGGCGAGCTGGCGCGGGTCGCGCAGTGTGCCCGATGAGGCGTACGCACGCACCCTGTTGGAGAGGCCGCCGAGCAGCCGCCAGCACGGTTGTCCGGTGATCTTGCCGGCGAGGTCCCACAACGCCAGATCGAGCGGCCAGCAGCGCCCGTAGTGGAAGTCGATGTGCGAGAGGACCCGGTAGTGCCGCTCGAGGGCGAGTGCATCCCGGCCGATGAACAGGGCCTCGTGGCCGGCGAAACCCACCATGAGGTCGCCGGAGGCGCAGCCCTCGAGCCCGGTGTCGGTCCCCACCCGCACGATCGTCGCGTCGAAGTGCACCCGCGGGCGGGTGTCCCAGCTGGCGTGAAACGGCGGGTCGAGCGGCAGCCGGTGATGGGTGATCCGAATCGAGGCGATGCGGTGTCCGGAGCAGGCGGCCTCGGGCGGTTGGGGCGATGTGCTCATTTGTAGGCCCTCCAGGGGGGCTTGAGGTCGCAGTACGTGTCGAGCGCCTGGCTGCGCGCACGCACGCACGGGGCTACCCTCGCCGGTATGCATCCGTGGGCGGCGCAGAGGTGCTCGAACGGGCGCCGGCTCCATGGCTCAAGGAGCAGCCCGCCGATGAAGGCGCGACCCGCGCGGCGGCGCGACCCGGCGAGCCGCGCGCATTCGGCACGGGGGCGTGCCTTGAGAAGCAGGGGTTTCACGGCTCGAGCGTTTCACATTCGAAGCGCTCCTCCAAGCCGAGAAAACGGCTGCGGGCATCGAAAAAAGGCATGGGATTTCGCTGCGTGGGTGCGGGTCGGGAGGTTAGTATGCCGGCACTCGCACCCTTTGATGCGGACGCGGTCGTGCGCCGTTGCGGGAGGCCTCGATGGGCAAAAAGACGATCGATCGACGCTGGCTGCCGCTCAATGCGCTGCGCGCCTTCGAAGGCGTGGCCAAGCACGGCAGCTTCACCGCCGCAGCGCATGCGCTGCTCATATCCCAAAGCGCGCTCTCGCGGCACGTCATCTCGCTCGAGCAGCTGATCGGGGTGCAGTTGTTCGAGCGGCGGCCGCACGCTCTCACCCTCACCAAGGCCGGGCAGCACCTGCTGCCGGCCGTCGCCAAGTCCTTCGACCGGCTGGAATACGCCATCGATGATATCCGCAACGACGGCGCACCCGCCCAGCGCACGCTGCGGGTGCAGATGCCGCCGAGCTTCGCGGTGCAGCTCGCCGTGCCCATCCTCAGGGACTTTCGCAAAACGAGCGCCGAGGTGGATATCGATCTGGTCAGTCCGGCCGCCGTCGGGCCGCTTTTGGGCGATGTGGATGTGGCGGTCGTCTACGCCAAGCCCACCGTGACCGATCTGGTGGCGGACCTTCTGTGGCCGGTGCAGCTGCGTATTCTCTGCCATCCGCAGGTCGCAGCGCAGCATCGCGACAAGGACCTGGCCGCCTTCATCGAGGCCAATGAGATCGTGCACGTGCGCTACGAGGGGGAGCCGCGGCATCAGGCCTGGTGTGAGTTCCTGCGCAAGAACGGACTCGGTGCGCTCAACGTGGAGCGGGGGCTGGTGTTCGATACCGCGGTGCTCGCCGTGCAGTACGCCTTGAGCGGCCAGGGCATCGTGCTCGTCGACCCGCACCTGTGGACCGAGGAGCTGCGCGCCGGCAGGCTCGTCAGCCCGTTCGCCGAAGAGCTCGACAAGGGCTACGGCTACTATCTCATCACCCATCCGGAGGGGCTGGCGGATACGGCGATCGCGTTGTTCAGGTCCTGGCTGATCGAGCGCTTCGGCCGGGACGGAGCGGTGGCGCAACCGGCGCTGCAGCTGGCGGTATCGAACGACTGGCAGGCTGTGGAGAGCGAGAGCTGATGAAGAGCCATGCAAGAGTGGTGGTGGTCGGCGGTGGGGTTGTCGGCGCGAGCGTGCTCTATCACCTCACCAAGGCCGGCTGGCCGCAGGTGATGCTGATCGAGCGGGACGAGCTCACCTGCGGCTCCACCTGGCATGCCGCAGGCGGCATGCACACCGTCAACGGTGATCCCAACGTCGCGCGTCTGCAGCAATACACCATCAATCTGTATCGTGAGATCGAGCGCATCTCCGGCCAGTCCTGCGGGGTGCACCTCACGGGAGGGCTCATGCTCGCGGGTACCCGAGAGCGGCTCGACTGGCTCAAGATGGCGCGGGCCCGCGGCCGCTATCTCGGCATGGAGCTCGAGCTCATTTCGGTCGATGAGGCCGCGCGGCGCTTTCCGCTGCTCGACAAGCGGCATTTTGTGGGCGCACTGTACGATCCGGTGGAAGGGCATGTTGATCCCTATGGCGTCACGCACGCCTACGCCAAAGCCGCCCAGATCGGCGGCGCGGAGGTGGTGAGACACACGCGCGTGATGGACTTGAAGCCCCGCTCCGACGGCACCTGGGACGTCATCACGGACCATGGCAATGTGCACGCTGAGCACGTCGTGAATGCCGCTGGTCTGTGGGCGCGGGAAGTGGGCAGGATGGTGGGTCTCGAGCTGCCGATTCTGGCCATGGAGCACCAGTACCTCATCACCGAGGAGGTGCCGCAGATTGCCGCTCTGCCCGAGCAGCTGCATTGCATCGACTTCGAGGGCGAGATCTACCTGCGCGAGGAGCGCCGCGGCATGCTGCTTGGAACCTACGAGCGCGCGGGCGTGCCCTGGTCGCCCCGGGAGACACCGTGGGATTTCACGCAAAGCCTGCTGCCGAACGACCTGGAGCGCATCGCCCCGAGTCTCGAGGTGGCGTTCGAGCACTTCCCTGCGCTTGCCGAAGTCGGGATTCGCAAAGTGGTGAACGGTCCGTTCACGTTCGCGCCCGACGGCAATCCGCTCATCGGTCCGGTGCGGGGCCTGAAGAACTTCTGGGTCGCTTGCGCCGTGATGGCCGGTTTCAGCCAGGGCGGTGGGGTGGGGCTCGCGCTCTCGCGCTGGATGGTGGACGGGGATCCGGGGTCCGATGTGTGGGCCATGGACGTGGCGCGCTATGGGGACTGGGCGACGCTCGCTTACACCAACGCCAAGGTGCGCGAGAATTACTCGCGCCGCTTCAGGATCCGCTTTCCAAACGAGGAGCTGCCGGCGGCCAGGCCGCTGCGCACCACGGCCGTGTACGAGCGCCTCGCAGCCGCGCATGCGGTGTATGGCGAGTACTGTGGGCTGGAGCACGCGCTGTGGTTCGCGCCGAGCGCCGCCGAGGCGCACGAGGAGGTTACGTTCCATCGCTCGAACGCGCATGCGCACGTGGGAGCGGAATGCCGCGCGGTTGCGCAGGGCGTCGGCCTCATTGAGACTTCCAACTACGGCAAGATCGAGGTGAGCGGACCCGGCGCCGAGCGGTGGCTGTCGGGCATGATGGCGAACCGCGTGCCGGCGGTAGGGCGCATCGCCCTGACGCCGATGCTCAACGAGCGGGGCAAACTCATCGGCGATTTCACGATGTGCCGCCTGTCTGCCGATCGCGTGCTCCTCGTGGGCACCTACGCCGCCGAGAGCCACTACCTGCGCTGGTTCGAGCGACATCTGTCCCCGGGGGTCACGGTGCGGCCATGCACGATGGAGCACGTCGGGTTCGCGATCGCGGGGCCTGCCTCGCGGGCGCTGCTGCAGACTCTGGTGTGCGCGGATCTGTCGGACGCCGCGTTTCCCTTCCTGTCTTTCCGCCGGCTGGATGTCGGCATGATCCCGGCGCTCATCGGCCGGCTATCCTTCACCGGCGAGCTCGGCTATGAAATCTGGGTCGGACCCGACTATCAACGCGCCCTGTTCGATCTACTGATCGGCGCGGGCGGCGGGTACGGGCTGCGGCTCTTCGGCGGCCGGGCGCTCAACGCGCTGCGCATCGAGAAGTCCTTCGGCAGCTGGGCGCGCGAGTTCCGCCCGATCTACGGCCCTGCCGAGGCCGGGCTCGGCCGTTTTGTCGACTTCGGCAAAGAGGCGTTCATCGGCCGTACCGCCGCGCTCGAGGAGCGTGCCGAGGGCGGCGCGCGGCGCCTGGCGGCGTTCGCGGTGCACGCCTCGCAAGCCGACGCCATGGGCGATGAGCCGATCTGGCACGATGGCAAGGTGGTCGGCTGGGTCACCTCGGGCGCCTACGGCCACCGGGTCGCGCGCTCGCTTGCGCTCGGCTACATCGAGGCGGGCGTGCACAACGAGACCGAGGGCTTCGAGATCGAAATCCTGGGCGAGCGGCG
>JAJZVF010000253.1 GCA_021845825.1 Pseudomonadota bacterium
GCGCCGAGTGCCGTGCCCGCAAGGGCTCGGGCAACAGGCTGTCGACGGCGCAGCCGATGAGCTCGGCCCGATCGCAGCCGAAGAGAGCCCCGGCGCGCAGGTTGGCGAAGACGATGGTGCCGGATGCATTGGTGATGATCATCGCATCCGGGGCCTCCTCCAGGGCGAGGCGGGCGAGCTCAGAAGGGATCGCGAGCATGGCGCATGCATCTCCCTGGTATTGCCGCTGCGTCGCTGCGGCGCAGCGCCTTCGGGGGTTGACCGCAACTGCAGGCATCATCCGGTGCTCGCCTGCGCTTCCGCAATCGGCCACGGCGCCAGCCGGGGATGGTGGAATCCACCAGCGCGGCGGCGCCGGCCGGGGCGGGTTCTCGGCAGTTTGCTTCGCAACACCGGCTGGTTATCATGGCGCGGGGACGTCAGCCTGGGGACTGCCATGAGTTGCGCGGATCGAGGCCCAACCGAGGTCAAGCGGATACGCATCGCGGTCGTCGACGATCACCCGCTCGTGCGCGATGGTCTCGCAGCCCGCATCTCGAGCCAGCCGGACCTTGAGATCTGCTGCGCCGCCGCGGACCCCGAGCAAGCCCTGGCGCTCGTGCGCGCGAGCCGGCCGGATCTGATGATCGTCGATCTGGCGCTCAAACACGGCAGCGGGCTCGAGTTGATCAGGCAGCTCGTCACCGCCGTGCCCGCCATGAAGATCCTGGTGATCAGCGCCTACGAGGAGGAGCTGTTCGCCGAGCGCGTGCTGCGCGCCGGCGCGCAGGGTTATCTCAACAAGCAGGAGCTGCACGTCTCGGTGCTCGAGGCGATCCGCACCGTGTTGCGCGGCGGGGTGTATCTCAGCGCCGCCATGAGCGAGCGGATCGCCCGGCAGGTGATCGCGGGGCAGGGCGCCCGGCGCGGTCTCGAGGCGCTCAGCGACCGGGAGATGCAGGTGTTCGAGCTCATCGGCAACGGCCAGGGCACGCGCGCCATCGCCGAGCGGCTGCGCCTGAGCGTGCACACGATCGAGTCGCATCGCGAAAACATCCGCATGAAGCTCGGTCTGCGCAACGGCACCGAGCTGCTGCGCCGGGCGGTGTCCTGGTCGCTCGGCGCGCGCGAGTGAGCCCGCCTAAGGCTCGGGAACGTCCGCCTGCTCCGGCAGGATGCACGCAATCCGCGTGCCGCCTTCGGGCGGGGATTCGGCGACGAACCGCCCGCCGATGAGCGAGGAGCGGTGCGCCATCAGGCGCAGCCCCACGCCCTGATGAGGCCGTCCGGGGGGCGGCAGGCCGATGCCGTTGTCGATGACCGTGAGCGCAACTTCGCCGCCGGGCGCCGCGAGGCGGATCGTGATGCGATCGGCGCCGGAATGACGGACGGCGTTGCGCACCGCCTCCTGCGCGATGCGGTACAGGTGGGTGGCCGTGTCGGCGTCCGGTATGCGCACGCGGTCGGGCTCGAACTGACAGTCCACGCGGAACGTCTCGCGCGTGCTGCGCGCGAGCTCGGCAAGCGCCGGCACCAGGCTCTGCGCATCGATGGGCACGGTCACCAGACCGCGCGCGAGCGCGTGCAGGCGCTCGTTCATCGCCGCGATGCTCTGCGCCAGGCGCTCGGCGAGATCCCGGGGCGCTCCGGCGTGCGCGCCGAGGAGGTCGCGCAGCGTCTGCGCGAGCAGCCCCAGTCCGGCGAGGTCCTGCTGGATGCCGTCGTGCAGCTCCTGACCGATGCGCTGTTGTTCGGCGGCGGCCACGGTCGAGATCTCCTGCTGCAGCGCTTTGCTTTGCGTGATGTCGATCCAGACGATCACCGCGCCGGCGACGCGCCCGCCGGCGAGGTGGGGCCGGATGCGCCGCAGATACCAGCGGTGCTCGCCCGCGGACACAGTCCGCTCGGTGGGCCCTGCGGTGTCGATGACCTGGCGCACCTGCCGCTCGAGCGCGCTGTCGAGGAATCGCGCGCCGATCTGGCGAAGCGGCCGGCCCAGGTTGCCGCTGCCGAGTGCCAGCAGCCGGGCGGCGCTCGCCGTGAAGCGCCGCACGCGCAGATCGCAGTCGAGGAAGACCGCCACGACGTCGGCCGCATCGACCAGGTTGGCGAGATCGCTGTCGGCGGCATCGAGCGAGCGCGCCCGGTGCGCCAACTCCAGGCCGCGCACGGCAAGCTCCTCGCCGCGCGAGCGCAGCCGGGCGAGCGCCGCGCGCAGCGCCTCGTTCGCCGCCTCGAGCTGCGCGCTGAGCGAGGCGATCCGGCGATCGGCGGCGCACAGCCGCCGCTCGAGCCGCGCCGCCCGCCGATGCGCCGCAATCGATCCGCCCGGTTCATCGGGCCGTTCGAGAGGCTCTTGCCGGGGGCGGGCGCGATAGATCGGCCAGTCGATGGAAGCGGACTCGAAGAGCGAGTCGAGCCGCGCGCCGGGCAGGGGCCTGGCGAGCACGAGCCAGCCGCCCTCGCGCAACGCGAAATGCAGCCGCCGATACAGACGGCTGAGCCGCGCCGCATCGCGCTCGGCCGTCTCGATCTGCGCCGCGAGGCCGCGGCAGTCGATGACATCGAGCCCGCTGAGAAGCGGCGGATCGAGCAGCGCGTCGTGCGGTCCGGCGAGCGCGG
>JAJZVF010000059.1 GCA_021845825.1 Pseudomonadota bacterium
TCGTGAATCCGTCCTCACCGCCGGGCAGCTGCCTGGCGATGGCGTCTGCCGCGGCCTGCTCGCCGGCGGCGTCCGTGCTGATCAGCGCGATGGCTTTCGCGTCTTGCTGCCGGATGCTCATTTTGACCACCGATGACGAGCCGATTCCCCGTCTACCGTCGCGTGCCGGCAGATAACTCCGAAAAATCCTCTTCCCAATATTCGTTGGCATTGCGTCCGCCGGCGGCGCGCGTCAGCTCGGCATTGCGCAACTCCACGCGACGGATTTTGCCGGATATGGTCTTGGGAAGCACCGTGAACTCTACGCGGCGGATGCGTTTATAGGCAGACACACGCGCACGCACGTGCTCGAAAATCGAGCGGGCCGTATCCGCATCGGCACGACACCCGGCCCCCAGTGTCACGAACGCCTTCGGTACGGACAGGCGTACCGGGTCGGGACTCGGAACGACGGCGGCTTCCACAACCGCCGCATGCTCGATGAGGATGCTCTCCAGCTCGAAAGGACTGATCCGGTAATCCGACGATTTGAACACATCGTCCGTCCGGCCTACGTAAGTGAGATAGCCGTCGCCATCCCGCGTGGCCACATCGCCCGTATGGTAGTAGCCGTCGCCCATGACGTTGGCATTTCGCTGCGGGTCATCGAGATAGCCTTGCATGAGGCCGAGCGGTCGCAGTGCCAGGTCGATGCAGATTTCGCCCTCCTCGCCTGCGCGTCCCTGCGCGTCCCGCAGCACGATGGGGTAGCCCGGCAGCGGGCGCCCCATGGAGCCTGCCTTGATGGGCTGTCCGGGCGGGTTGCCGACCTGCGCGGTCGTCTCGGTCTGTCCATAGCCGTCGCGAATCGTCAGACCCCAGGCTTGCCGGACCTGCTCGATCACTTCAGGATTCAACGGCTCGCCGGCGCTCGCCGCTTCGCGCAGCCTGACCGGCCAGCGCTTCAGGTCCTGCCGGATCAGCATGCGCCAGACCGTCGGCGGAGCGCAGAAAGTGGTCACCTTGCAACGCACGATCTGATCGAGCAGCGCACCGGGATCGAACCGCTCGTACTGGTAGGCGAGCACACAGGCCTGTGCGTTCCAGGGGGCGAAAAAACACGACCACGCATGCTTCGCCCAGCCCGGCGAGCTCAAGTTGAGATGAACGTCTCCGGGCTTCAGGCCCAGCCAGTACATGGTCGAGAGGTGCCCGATGGGATAGCTGGCATGGGTATGGGCAACCAGCTTCGGCGAGGCGGTGGTTCCGGAAGTGAAGTACAGAAACAGCAGATCGTCCGCCTTGGTGTTGACCAGAGGGACAAAGCGCCGGTCGGCCTGCCGCGATGCCCGGTAGTCGAGCCATCCCGGCACCGCCGCGCCGACTGCGATACGCACCGGCACTCCGCCCACTCTGTCGAATCGCCCCGTCAACCGTGAGTGCGTCACGACCGCCTTGACACGGCCCCGCGCGATGCGATCCGCCAGGTCCCCGTACTCCAGGAGCGTCGTCGCAGGGACGATCACCACCCCGATCTTGATCGCCGCGAGCATCGTCTCCCACAACGGTACAACGTTGCCGAGCATGATCAGTAGCCGGTCGCCGTGACCCAGCCCCAAGCCGGCCAGCCAGTTCGCAACCTGGGAGGAGCGGCTGGAAAGTTGAGCAAAGGTAAGCGCCTCGTCACCGCCGAAGTCGTCCACTACGCGCAATGCAGTCCGATCACCCTCCTGGTTGATGGCATCGAAGTAGTCACGTCCCCAGTTGAACTCCTCGAGTACCGGCCATGTGAACTCGCGCTGCGCGGCCGCCAGATCCTCCCTGCACGCCAGCAGACGGTCGCGCGCCTTTATGAATTTTGCCGTGGAGTTCATGACGCCCCCCTCGAAAATGCCTCGTCCGCGGGGCGAGCTCGCCTTTGCGGTACCCGGGTTTGCAGCCCGGCGATGATGCCACCCGTATCGGCAAATAATGCACTGCCTCGGAACAATTGACGCATGCATGCAGATTTGCTAGCAGCTTTGACCGGAGCACGGCATTTGTACGGCCATGCAACCCGTCGGTGACGGTCGCCGTTCCGAGCGTGAGCGGCGGTGCGCCGGCCCCCCAAGCCAGGGCGCCTCAGCCCAGATCGGGCTCTCCGCAGTAGCGGAGGATGTGGTCGCGGGAGGCGTCGCGCAGCCGCACCGCGGCCGAGAAGGTATCTTCACCACTCGTGCGCTCGAGCGGTGCGCCGACGGTGATTCTCACGGGCCAGCGGCGCGGCAGCACATGCCCGTCCCGCAGGATCGTGCGCGTGCCCTGCACCGCAACCGGAATGACGGGCACGCGCGCCGCCGCCGCGAGCTCGAAGGCGCCCAGATGGAACGGGCGCAGCCCGGTGTCCGCCGTGAACGTACCCTCGGGAAACACCACCAGACTGTCGACCGCCATATCGAGCGGCGGCCTCACCCGCGCGCCGCCGCTCGCGATCGGCTCTGAGCGCGCGATGAACACCGTGCCCAATCTGCGCAGCCACGCGCCGAGCAGGGGCACCCGTGCGAGCCAGGTTGTCGCGAGGAAACGGTGCGGGGTCGGGAGCACTGTGATGAGCAGAACGGCGTCCACATAGCTGCAATGGTTGGCGACGATGATGTGCGGGCGCTTCAGATCGCTCGTGATCGGACTGACGGCCAAGGGTATACCGCAGGTGCGGACCGTCCACCTCGCTGCCCGGCGCGTCACACCCCAGGCCTGCTGCCGGCGGGGCACGAGCAGCGACAACAGCCAGGCCGGTGCCGCGATGGCCGCAGCCGCGAGCAAGGCAAACACGCCATAAGCGATCTGTGCGCCGCGGCGGCGCAACCGGCGCAGCAGCGGCACTGCCGCGGCGGCGCTCAGTCGAAGCGCCTGCAGGACGAGAGGGGATCGGACTCGTCCGAGAGAGCCTGCCTCGTAGGCCATCCGCGTGGCGGCGCGCCGCAGCTTGCCGCTCGATGTTTTCAGCACGGTGTGCGCGGGGACAAGCACGATCTCCTCGGGCGGCTCCCCGAGGATGTCGACGACACGCTCATTAATGCGCGCGGTCAGATCGATGCGCTGGCTCGGATCGTTGTCGCGGGTCTCGGCAAGAATGACGAGCTGCTCGGTCGCGCTCGCGGGTCCTCGCGCGCCAAATACAACCACGCATCCCTTGCGAACCCCGTCGAGCGCTCCAACGGCCTCTTCGATCTCCTGTGGATAGATGTGGCGGCCGCGCCGGATGATGAGATCCTTGTCCCGACCGGTTACGAACAGCTCCCCGTCCGCGAGGTAGCCTCGATCCCCCGTCTCCCGCCACTCGCCCTGGCATAGGCGCGCAGTGGCGGCGTCGTTCCGGTAGTAGCCTGCTGTGGCGGAGGGGCCGGTGAATTGCACGCGCCCTTCGATCCGTTCGGGCTCTTCCACGCCGTCCGGCCCCAGGATGCGCAGGCGGTAGCCGGGCAGCGCCCGGCCGCACGAGACGATGCGCAGCGCATCGGTTGCGCTCTCGGATATCGGCACAGCGCTGCCGGCGGCGGACATCGCGGCTCGATCGATGACGTCTATCCTCGGGCCGCGACCGGGAGGCGAGAAAGCCAGGCCGACAGCAGCCTCAGCCAGTCCATAGACAGGCGTCATCGCCTCCCGCCGGAACCCGTAGGGCGCAAAACGCCGCTCGAACCGCTCGAGGGTTTGTGGAAGGACCGGCTCGGCCCCGTTGAACGCGATCCGCAGCGAGGACAGGTCGAGGCCGTGCAGCTCCTCCGCCTGCGTCCTGACCGCACACAGCTCGAATCCGAAATTGGGACAGCCGGACAGCGTCCCTCGATAATCGTGAATCGCGCGCAGCCAGCGGACAGGCCGCACCAGGAACGCCATGGGCGACATGAGGATCAGGGAGCAGCCGAAATAGAGTGATCCCAGCCAGGCACCGATCAGCCCCATGTCATGGTACAGGGGAAGCCAGCTGACGAATGTATCGGCGTGAGTCACTCCGGCGGCCTTGCCCATGGCGCGGATGTTGGCCAGGAGATCGCCATGCGTCAGCACGACGCCCTTGGGATCTCCGGTGCTGCCGGAGGTGTACTGCAACAGGGCGATCGATCCGGCCACGACGCCGCGCGGGGTACCGGGTAAGGCGTCCACGCTGCGCAGGTCTTCGAGCGCCAGCACGTGCTCGAGACTCGGCGCCATCGAGCCGAGCAGCCGCCCGACCGTGCGCGCCTGCGCAAAGGTAAGTAGCGCCGTGGCGCCGGCGTTCGACAGGATGCCCGCGTGGCGCCGCACATGCTCTTCCAGTTGCGACAGCCGCGTCGGCGGATAGATGGGCACCGGAACGGCGCCCGCCAGCAACACGCCGAAGAACGCCTGCAGATAGCCGATCCCGGTGGGCAGCATCAAAGCCACCGTCGAGCCGGTCTGCACGCCGGCGCGCAGCAGTCCGGCAGCGACCGAGCGCGCCCCCCGCCGCAGCTCCGCGTACGTCAGGGGCGTTGGAACATCGTCGACGATCACAACGGCGTGGACAGCCTCGGGTTGCCGTTCGGCGTGCCAGTCGAGGACATCGAGCAACGTGGCCGCCGTCGCCGGGACCCCCGCCTGACCGGCGGGCCGCGTCATCTGGAATGCGACAGCTGGGACGGCGGCAACCGCTGCCGCGGGCGCCGCACCGCACGCCCGCAGCAGATCACCCACTGTGCCGACGGACGAGAGCGTGGCTTCCGGCAGCTTCAGGCGAAAGCCGAGCTCGAGCCGTCGCAGCAGCTCGACCCGCGCGAGGCTGTCGAAACCCAGGTCCCGCTCGAGGGTGCTGCCGAGATCCACGGCAGCGTGCGGCGGCTCCCCGCGATGCAGTTCCGTGTACAGCGAGCGCACCACCGCGAGGATGGCCTCTGCGGAAATCGAAGCATCATCCTCGGTGCCGGTCCCGGATGCGCTGGCCTGTCCGCCCGCCGGCGGATCGGATGGAGAGTGCAACACGCCCAGCCTCGCGTCAGCCCGTTGGGAATTCAGTCGCGACCACGGGCCGGCCTGACCGTGGCGCGCAAGAGCCAAGTTACCCTTGAGACGCCCGGGCGGCAAGTGCGGTATTTGCGCAGTGTCGCCTCCCCGGTCCGGCAGCACGCGCACCCGCGCCGGCCCGGTCGCGAAAACCCGCTGTCGGCGCTGGGCGCGGTCGGGCCATGGGTATCGACCGGCGCCCGGCAGCCGCTCGGTATCCATCCGGGCAACAGCCGCGACCACCTGACAGTTCTCTCATCGTCACTTACGCCGCAAGTCCCGTTCACCCTCGGCACTGGCCGGTCGGCCGATCGGCGCCGTCGGTCAATGCATGGCGGCGCAGCCACAGCCGGGCGTCCTGCGCGTCTTGCTCGAACCATGCGCGCGCGCCGCCGAGACGGAAGCTGTAACCCCAGGCGTCCATGTCGGCGAAGAGCCGCTCGCGGCCGACGCCGGGCAGCGCGTCTGCAAGCAGGATCTGCAGATAGCACACGGCGGACTCCTCCGGGTCGTCGCCGCCGGCGTCGGTGTCGAGTCCCGCGCGCCGCTCGGGACTCATGCAGATGTAATGACAGCTCTCGTGCAGGATGGAGTGCACGGGAGTGTCGAGGCGGGCGCAAAGGCGGCCGGCCTTGAGGCCGGCCTCGCTTTCGCCCCAATAGGACCCCGGAATCTCCTCGCCCGGCGCCACCAGCACGAGCTTCAGGCCGTAGCGCTCGAGCAGCGACACCACCGGCACGCGATCGATGTCGCCGAGCCTCAGGACCGGAGCACGTATCAGCGTCGCAGGGGGTACGCAAGCCATGTGATGCCCGGAAGCAACTCACCGCCTACGGCCGGGGCGAGGCATCGCTCAAAGGCTCGCGAGCCTGCGCATCACGTTGTCCGCGAGCTCGCGACCCATGGCGCCTTCGAGGATGGCCTTCTCGTGCTGATCGGCGAGCAGCAGGCTCTCGTTGAAGGTATACGAGCGCGTGGCGGAGAGGTTCTGCGGGGACAGCAGCTGCCGGCCGCCGGCACTGACCGAGAAGCGCACGGCATAGGTCACCTGGTACTCGGTCGGCCTGTTGGTCGCCGATACGGCGAGCACGCGAGACGCAACGTGGTCCTGCAGAATCCTGATGACGGCGCTGGCATGATCGGCGTCGGCGGCCGGGTGGGCGCCGGATATCAGCAGATCGCGCCGCAGGCTCTGCACGAAGTCGCTCTGCTCATCCTGCGTTTGCAGGTACGGATGCCGCATCACAGCCGGCAGCGGCGTGCGTCCCTCCAGATGAAAACCGCAGCCGGCGAGCGGCGCGGCAGTCGCGAGCATCAGCGCGGCGAGCAGCGCAGTCCGCCGGGCGGCAGACGGACCGCAGTTTCCGTTCGCGACTTGGAGCCCCGAAGTACGTCGTCTCATCGGCTCATACGACGATGTTGATCAGCCTGCCCGGCACCACGATGACCTTGCGCACCAGCTTGCCGGCGACGAATTTACTCACCTGCTCGTCGGCGAGCGCCGCCTCGCGCACCGCAGCCTCGTCGACGCCGGCGGAGACGTGGACGCGCCCGCGCAGCTTGCCATTGATCTGCACGACGATCTCGACGGTGTCCTGCGCCAGAGCCGCCTCATCGACCATGGGCCAGGGCTCGTCGATCACCGCCTGCCCATGTCCCAGCGCCTGCCACAGTACGTGACACACGTGCGGAATAATGGGCGATAGCGCAAGCGTGATGATCTCCAGCGCCTCCTGCCGGACCGCCCGCCCGCCCGGCGAGGTGTCAGCGAAGCGGCCGACGGCGTTGAGCAGCTCCATGCACGCCGCGATGGCGGTGTTGAAGTTACGCCGTCGGCCGATGTCGTCCGTGGCCTTGGCAAGCGCATGGTGAGCGGCGCGCCGCAGGTCGCGTTGCGGCATCGACTGCGTCCCATCGACACGGCCGGCCGGTCCGCGGCTCACGTGCTCGTACACGGCGCTCCACAGACGGCGGATGAAGCGCGAGGCTCCCTGCACCCCCTCGTCCGACCACTCCAGCGTCTGTTCCGGCGGAGAAGCAAACATGGTGAAGAGGCGCGCCGTATCCGCGCCGTAACGCTCGATCAATCCCTCGGGGTCGACGCCGTTGTTATCTGACTTGGACATCTTGCCGAGCCCGCCGTACTCCACCCGGATCGTCTCGCCCTCGGGTGTGGTGGCCTCGAAAATCTCGGCGCCGCCCTCACGCCGCGCACGTACGTCGGCGGGATTGAAGTAACGGCGTCTTCCCTGAGCTGTGGCGCAGGAGTAGATGTGGTTGAGCACCATGCCCTGGGTCAGCAGGTTGGTGAAGGGCTCGTCGCAGCGCACCAGACCGAGATCGCGCATCACCTTGGTCCAGAAGCGCGAATACAAAAGGTGCAGGATCGCATGCTCGATGCCGCCGATGTACTGGTCGACCGGCAGCCAGTAGCCGACGCGCTCGTCGACCATGGCGTGCGCCTGGTCCGGGCAGGTGTAGCGCATGTAGTACCAGGACGAGTCAACGAAGGTGTCCATGGTGTCGGTCTCGCGCCGCGCTGCACTACCGCACTTCGGGCACGCACATTGGTAGAAGGCGGGCGACTTGTTGAGCGGGTTGCCGCTGCCGTCGGGCGCCAGGTCCTCGGGCAGGAGCACCGGCAGCTGCTCATCGGGGACGGGCACTTCGCCGCAACGACCGCAATGGATGAGCGGAATGGGGCACCCCCAGTAGCGCTGGCGGGAGATGCCCCAGTCGCGCAGGCGATACTGGGTGCGCTTGCGGCCGAGTCCGCGTTTGTCCAGGGCGGCAGCGATCGCCTCTACGGCAGCCTTGAACGTCAGGCCGGAGAATTCCCCGGAATCGACGGTGACGCCGTATTCGGAGTAGGCGGGATTCCAGGGTGCCTGCACCCGCTCGTAGGCCCCGGTCGTCGAGCGCACCACGGGGGCGATGCGCAGGCTGTGCTTCGTTGCAAACTCGAAGTCGCGCTCGTCGTGGGCGGGCACGCCCATGACTGCGCCCTCGCCGTAGCCCATGAGCACGTAGTTGGCGATCCAGATGCCTATGGGTTCCGCGGTGAACGGATGCAGCACGTGCAGTCCCGTGTGCATGCCTTTCTTTTCCTGGGTGGCGACATCGGCTTCCATCACGCTGCCGCGGCGGCATTCGTCGATGAAGGCGGCCAGCGGAGGGTTGGCGGCGGCGGCGGCGAGCGCGATAGGGTGCTCGGCGGCGATGGCCATGAAGGTCACGCCGAACAGCGTGTCAGCCCGCGTGGTGAACACCTTCAGCGCACCGTCCGCGGCCATCGCCTCGCGGGTATCGGGAGCATAAGGGAAGGCGATCTCGCAGCCCTCGCTGCGGCCGATCCAGTTGGCTTGCATCACCTTCACCCGTTCCGGCCATCCCGGGAGCTTCTCGAGATCGGCGAGGAGCTCGTCGGCATAGCGGGTGATGTGCAGGTAATACATCGGGATCTCGCGCTTTTCCACGAGAGCCCCCGTGCGCCAGCCCCGCCCGTCGATCACCTGCTCGTTGGCGAGCACCGTCTGGTCGACCGGATCCCAGTTCACGACGCCCGTCCTGCGATAGGCGATGCCTTTTTCCAGCATGCGTAGAAACAGCCACTGGTTCCAGCGGTAATAACTCGGATCGCAGGTGGCAAGCTCACGGCTCCAGTCGATGCCGAAGCCGAGCGATTTCAGCTGCGAACGCATATATTCGATGTTCTGACGGGTCCAGCGCGCCGGCGGCACACCGTTGCTGACGGCGGCATTCTCGGCCGGCAGGCCGAACGCGTCCCAGCCCATGGGTTGAAGCACGTTGCGGCCCTGCATGCGCATGAAGCGGGCCAGTACGTCGCCGATCGTGTAATTGCGCACGTGTCCCATGTGCAATCGCCCTGATGGATAGGGCAGCATAGACAGGCAGTAGAACTTCTGCCGTCCGGCATCCTCGCGAGCCTCGAAGCTGCGGTGCCGTTCCCAGTACTCTTGCGCCGCGCGTTCGACGGCGGCCGGATCGTAGGTCTCGTCCATCAGGGGATTGCCTGGAATCTCTGGTACTTGCAGAAACTTAAACCGATAGCATAGCGGCAAAGGAACGCGGCCGCAGAGCGGATTTTTCCCGGCGCTCAAAGGCGCGGCCGTTCTTGCGCGACCCCCGTGCCGGGGTCGAGGTTCCGGGAAAATTCGCGCAAGGGCGAATTCCGGCCATCACCTCACCGTGCTTTGGCGCGTCCCCGCATCCCCGTCGCCAGTGCCGCAGCGAGAGCGGCGCCCGCAAGCCCGACGGCCAGACCGTTGCCCATGCGGGCAAAGGGCGGCATCCCCGTCATGGGCACGACCGCCGAGCGCAGCACGTAGGGCACCATGATAGGCGCCCGTGCGATCACCTGTCCTTGGGGCCCGATGACACCCGAAACCCCATCATCGGTGGCGACGATCATGTAACGACCCTCTTCCTGGGCGCGCATGCGCGCCATCTGAAACTGCTGCGAGAGCTCGGGGGTGTTACCGAACCAGGCGTCGTCGGTAACATTCACCAGGGCGTTCGCCTCCGGCAGCATGTGCAGCATGTACCCGCCGTATGCCACCTCGTAGCACACCGTGGGCCCGAGTTCGAGCCCTCCGACCGGCAGCGGCCGCTGGCGAGCCCGCCCGGGCGTGAAGCTCGACGACGGCAGATTCATCCGCGCCAGCCATTGACGCACGAAGCGTGGCAATGGGATGAATTCCACGAGCGGTACCAGATGAACCTTGTCGTACCAGCTGGCGCGCTTGCCGAGCGCCAGAATGGAGTTGTAGTAGTCATAGCGCCCGTCGTGGATCGCGACGCGCTGCGTGCCGAGCACCAGCGAGGAGCCGTGCGCGCGTGCCTGGCGGTCGAGGTGCTCCACATAGGGCAGCAGGTTGTTGATCGGATACGGCAGCGCCGATTCCGGCCAGACGATGAGCTTTGTGCCGAACGCCGACTCGGTCATGCGCTGATAGCGCTCGAGGATCCGCTGGGAGTGGCCGGCCAGCCACTTGTCCTGCTGAGGAATGTCGCCCTGTACGATCGCTACCGACACCGGCGCGCCCGACGGTTGGGTCCAGGCAATGTGGCCGAGGGCGGCCGAGGCGAGCCACGGCGCCCCCAGCACCAGCGCCGCAACGATCCGGACCCGGGTCGTGCCGCGCACCAGCGCCAGCAGCGCCCCCGCGCTCGCCAGCAGCACCAGGCTGATGCCATAGACGCCGGCGAGCGGCGCCAGGCGCGCAAGCGCCGTGCCGGTCTGGGTATACCCGAGCGACAGCCACGGGAATCCCGACAGCAGCCAGCCTCGCAGCCATTCGAGCAGCAGCCACACAGCCGGCGTTCCGAGCAGCCAGCGCACCGGGCCTGCCGGAAAGAAGCGCACCGCCACATAGCCGGTGAGCGCGTGATAGGCGGCCATCAGCGCCATCAGCGCCACCGCCACCACCAGGGTGAGCCCGATCGGGGCATGACCGACGGTATGGATGGCGACGTAGAGCCAGTAGGTACCGGCGGCGAACATGCCAAAACCGAACCAGAACCCCAGCCCAGCCGCCCGGCGGACCGTGACGCCTTCCCACAGCCCCATGAGCGCCGCCGGACAGAGAATGGCGAGCGGCCACCACTGGAACGGTGCGAAGGCGCATGAGAGCAGAGCGCCGGCGCCGAGCGCGACCGCGTAGCGCGACAACGCAGCGCGGCGCACGCTCGATACAACCGCCGCGCGCGCCGCCGCCCGAGATCGCCCGAGGCGCGAGGCGATCTCCTCGGACCGCTCGGCGCTCAAACCGCCGACTCCGTATCTCGCGGGGCCGCTGCGCCGACGGGCAGCAGGACCCGCAGCGCATCAATCCGGCGCCGGTCGGCGCGCATGACACGAAATTCGAACCCATCGAGCGCCAGGGACTCGCCACGCCGGGGCAGGCGGCCGAACTGCCGCATCAGCAGGCCCGCCACGGTCTCGTAGCCCTGCTCCTCGGAGAAGTGGGCGCCGAAGTACTCGTTGAATTCCTCGATACGGGTCACTCCACGAACCAGGTACTGGCGATCCGCCTCCCGCCGGATGTTCTGATCGTCATCCACGTCGAACTCATCGTCAATCTCGCCCACGATTTGCTCGATTACGTCCTCGATGGTGATCAGGCCCGCCACGCCGCCATACTCGTCGACCACGATGGCCATGTGCTGGCGGTTTCCGCGGAATTCCTTGAGCAGCACGTCCAGGCGCTTGGATTCCGGCACGAACACCGCCGGGCGCATGAATTCACGGATGTCGAACCGCTCGTCCTCGGAGTGACCACAGAGCCGCAGCAGATCCTTGGCGAGCAGGATCCCGACGATGTCGTCACGGTCCTCTTCCATGACCGGGAAACGCGAATGTCCGGACTCCACCACTGTCGGCAGGATGCGGGTGACCGGATCATCCCGGCGCACGTACACCATCTGAGCGCGCGGCACCATGACGTCCCGCGCATGCAGATCGGATACCGCAAGCACACCCTCGATCATGGTGAGCGCATCGGCCTCGAACACGCCGCGGGCACGCGCCTCGCGCAGCAGTTGCAGCAGATCCTGGCGGTTGCGCGGCTCGGCGCCGAAAGCCCGCCAGAGCCGTTTGAGCCACTGCCGCGTGTCCTGGGGCTGGCTCATCAGCGGCTCAGGTACGGATTGGCAAAGCCAAGGCGGCGCAGGACCGCGATCTCGCGACGTTCCATGCGGCGGGCGTCGCGGATGCTCTCGTGATCGTAGCCGATCAGATGCAGTGCCCCGTGAATCACCAGGTGCGCCCAATGAGCGCGCAGCGGCTTGCGCTGCTCGCGCGCCTCGGCCCGCACCACCTGCGCGCAGATCACCAGGTCACCGAGCGGCGTCCGCCCCAAGGTCAACGCGCAAGGCGACTGCAACGGAAACGACAGCACATTGGTCGGCTTGTCTTTGCCGCGGTAGCGGGCATTGAGGCGGCGGCTTTCCGCGGGCCCGACGACGCGCACGGCAAGCTCTGCACCCGAAGCGTGCCGTCCGAGCGCGCTGCCGGCCCAAGAGACGATGTCGCCTGTACGCGGCGCCCAGCCGCGCACGCGTCTTTGCACGTCGACCTGCAAACAGGATCGAGCGCTCACCGGGCCGGGCCCTGTACCGGTGCGTGTCACGGCTCTCCTTCCTTGCGCTCGCCGTCCGCCCGCGACTCGTAAGCCTGCACGATGCGCTGCACGAGCGGATGGCGGACCACGTCTCGGGCATCGAAGAAGGTGAACGCCACACCCTCGACACCACGCAACACGTCGACCACATGGCTCAGGCCGGACTGGCGGCCCGCGGGCAGGTCGGTCTGCGTGACATCGCCCGTCACGACCGCTTTTGAGCCGAAGCCGATGCGGGTGAGGAACATCTTCATCTGCTCGATGGTGGTGTTCTGCGCCTCGTCGAGAATGATGAAAGAGTCGTTGAGGGAGCGGCCGCGCATGAACGCGAGCGGCGCCACCTCGATGACGTTGCGTTCGATGAAGCGCGACACCCGGTCGAAGCCAAGCATCTCGTACAGCGCATCGTACATCGGGCGCAGGTACGGATCGACCTTCTGGCTGAGGTCGCCGGGCAGAAACCCCAGACGCTCGCCGGCCTCCACGGCCGGCCGCACCAGCACGACGCGGCGGATGGCCTCGGCCTGCAGCGCCTCCACGGCGCAGGCGACCGCGAGATAGGTCTTGCCGGTACCGGCCGGACCGATGCCGAAGGTCAGATCACCACCGCGGATGTTGACGAGGTACTGGCGTTGGCGAGCGCCGCGAGCCCTCACACCGCCACGGGGCAGACGGATGCCGGAGTCCTCGGTCCCCGCGCCGGGTGCCTCGCCCGACTCGTGCTCTCGCAGGGCGAGGTGCACGCGCTCGGGCGTGACCTCCTCGCTCCCCGCGAGCGCGAACAATTCGCGCAAGGTGTCCTCCGCGCTGCCGGCGCGGGCGCCGTGCACCCTGAAATTATCGCCCCGCCGGCGGATCTCGACATCGAGCCGGGCCTCGAGCAACCTCAGGTTCTCATCCAGGGGACCGCACAGATTGGCCAGACGTGCGTTGTCCGCCTGCAGAGCAAACTCGCGCGATATGTCAGGGGCGGTTACTGGCACAGGCGTCCACGCAGACTGTGCGCCAGGGCGGCGGTGACGGCCACCTGAGCAAAGCGTCCGATCAGCTCCGGGGGACCCGCGAAATTGATCCAACGGTTGTTCTCGGTACGGCCGGCGAGCTCCCGGCCGTCCTTGACCGACGGACGCTCGACCAGCACGCGCTGCACGGTGCCTATCATTCGCTCGCTGATGGCGCGGGCCTGCGCGTCGAGCTGGGCTTGCAGCCGCGCGAGGCGCGCCTGCTTCACCTCGCGGGGAGTGTCGTCGGGGAGTGAGGCCGCGGGGGTACCGGGGCGGCGGCTGTAGAGAAAGCTGAAGGACTGATCGAAGCCGACCTCACGCACCAGCGCGAGTGTGGCTTCGAAATCGCGCTCGCTTTCGCCGGGAAAGCCGACGATGATGTCGGACGAAATGCTGATGTCGGGGCGCACCGCGCGCAGCCTGCGGATCTTGTCTTTGAATTCGAGCGAAGTGTAGCCGCGCTTCATGAGTGCGAGCACCCGGTCCGAGCCGCTCTGCACGGCCAGATGCAGGTGGTTGGCAAGCTTGTCCACGTGGGCGAATGCCTCGATCAGGCTGTCATCGAACTCCACGGGATGCGAAGTTGTGAAGCGGATGCGCTCGATCGCGGGCAGGGCCGCGATGTGGTGGATGAGGGTGGCGAGATCGACCACTGCCCCATCTGCCATGGCGCCCGCGTAGGCGTTGACGTTCTGACCGAGCAGGGTGATCTCCCGGACACCCTGGGCGGCGAGCTGGCGGGCCTCCTCGAGCACGGACTCGAATGGGCGGCTGACTTCCTCGCCGCGGGTGTAGGGGACGATGCAGAAGCTGCAATACTTGCTGCAGCCCTCCATCACGGACACGAAGGCGTTGGCCCCCTCGACGCGCGGCGCGGGCAGGCGGTCGAACTTCTCGATCTCGGGGAAACTCACGTCCACCTGGGACCGGCCGCTGCGACGCAGCTGATCGATCATGTCGGGGAGCCTGTGCAAGGTCTGAGGGCCGAAGACCAGATCCACGAACGGGGCGCGCTCGATGATGGCCTCGCCCTCTTGGCTCGCCACACAGCCGCCGACGCCGATGAGCACGTGGGGACGCTCGGCCTTGAACCGGCGCCACTCCCCGAGCAGCGAGAACACCTTTTCCTGCGCTTTCTCGCGCACCGAGCAGGTGTTCATGAGCAGCACGTCCGCCTCGGCCGGATCCTCGGTGGGAGTGAGTCCAACGCTCTCGCGCAATACGTCCGCCACGCGTGCGGAGTCGTACTCGTTCATCTGGCAGCCGAAGGTCTTGATGTAGTAGTGGCGGGGCATGGCGCTCGATTGAGGGAGTGGGGGATTTTAAGGCTTGGGCGGGAGGACCGCACGGGAACTGAGGCCGCGGGACCATCAGTAGAAATAAAATCATTATATATCAATGACTTATCAGCACGCTAACCCGCCGCAACGGAGGCAACTCGGTGCCGTTCAGCTCAGCAGTGCTTCCACCTGACGAGCGGACGTTTAGGGGGACAGCCCGAGCTTGAGCCAGGCGAGTCAGGCCCGGGGGCGCGGGATGGCGCCTTCGACGTTTGGTGTCCCCTCGACGTCCCTCAGGCCGTCCCAAGCTTGATTTTCCGGCGCACCGACCCTGACAATTCGCGGCGGCCCCCGAAGCCGGGGGCAAAAACATTCCGGTGATGACGCCGGCACGAGGGGGTCATGCGACGTTTTGCTTTCGCCGCAAGCATGGCGGTGCCGGGCGGTGCGCTCATTCTTGTTTCGCCCCTCGCGTGCGCCGCGGACCGCTCGCCCGTCGTGGCCGTCAACTCCGGGGACACCGCCTGGCTGCTGACCGCCACGGCACTCGTTCTATCGATGACCCTGCCCGGG
>JAJZVF010000254.1 GCA_021845825.1 Pseudomonadota bacterium
CAGTGCCTGGGTGACACGAAGGGGCGGGGCAAGCTCGATCGACTGCATCGCAACGCCGAACCCATCAAGAGCGTCTGGGTCTATCCTCTCGTGCGCGACTTCCGCCAACGCCTTTGTAACGGATAGCAGTTCAACAGCGCAAACCATCAACTTCTCACGCAGCGGCCTTCATAAGATGTGTGGAATAGACAGCTGCTAATCCTGCTAATCCAGGAGATGGCGGAGCGGGCAAATTAGCAGGATTAGCAGAATTAGCAGCCCCTCCTGCTCCCGCAGTCGCCGACCTGGAACGGCGCCGCGCGGAGGTGGTCGCGCGACTCAAGGCCGACTCGGCGTTGTGGTACGCCTTCGACGTCCAGGGGGCCGCCCCGGGCCAAGCGGTGCCGGATGCGCGTGATGTGTCCCTGATGCTCGGCCTGCGTGATTCTGCCGGGACAATCGTCACTGGGGAGCTTCGCGTCCCAAGCGACCGCTGGCCGGGGCTGTCCGTGTTCGCCGCCTTCTGGCGACAGGCCGCCGAGCGAAGGCCGTCATAGTCCATCCCGGCGTGGCCTTACTCGCCTTCCTGGCGGCATCAGGCGGCCCGCTCAGCGGCCCCCGCAAGCTCGGCGAGCCGGACGAATAGTTTGCTCGCTCGGTCCCGCGCTCGGACCCCCATACGCCGCTGGCCGGCCTGCTCGAGGATCTTCCGCACCGCATCGATATCAGCAGGACCCGCGTCGGGCAGCGGCCTCTGTCCCGAGTTTGACACTTGCGAGGCACATGGCGGGGGTGGTGGGCGAGGCAGGGCTAGGAAATTCAATGGGTTGCGCGTGAGGCGCGGCGATTTTGGCCGAAAATCCATAGATACATGGATGGTATAGCAGTGGCTTTTTACGTAGAGCAAGCTCTTGTATCATTGGATACATGTACTTGCGCGAGTCGCGACAGAAGCGGGCCGACGGATCGGCGCTGACGCACCTGCAGCTGGCGGAGAACGTCTGGGATCCGGAGCGCAAGCGCGCCCAGGTCAAGATCATCTACAACTGCGGGCGAGCGGATGATCAGGAGACGACCGAGCGGTTGCGGCGACTCGCGCGCAGCATTCTGCGCCGCTGTGCACCGGAGGAGATCGTCGCCGAGAATCCCGCTTGGCAGCTCGTGCAGGCATGGAGCTACGGGGATCTGTACGTCCTCGAGCAGCTGTGGCGCCGAGTGGGGATCGGGGAAGTGATTCGCGAGGTAGTGGCTGAGCGCAAATTCGACTTCGATGTCGAGCGGGCGCTGTTTGCGATGGTCGCCAACCGAGCGCTCGCCCCATCCTCCAAACTCTACTGTTACGAACAGTGGCTTCAGGAGGATATCCGGATCGAAGGCACGCAGGCTCTGAAGCTCCAACACCTCTATCGGGCGATGGATTTCCTCGAGGCGAACAAGGAGGCGATCGAGAAGGCGATCTACTTCCGCATGGCGGATCTGTTGAACCTGGATGTGGAGATCGTCTTCTATGACACGACGTCGCTGCACTTCGAGATCGACGAGCCCGATCGCGGTTTCGGACCGAACGATGAGGTGCGCGGCAGCGCGCTCGCCGGCAAGAAGACCTATCGGGCGTTGAGAAAGCGCGGGCACTCGAAGAACGGCCGCTTCGATGCGCCGCAGATCGTCATTGGACTTGCCGTCACGCGCGATGGCTTCCCCGTGCGGCACTGGATCTTCCCCGGCAACACCGTGGATGTGACCACGGTCGCCAAGGTCAAGGAGGACCTGCGGGGCTGGCAGTTGAGCCGCTGCGTGTTCGTCGGCGATGCCGGCATGGTGAGCGCGGAGAACTTGAGCACGCTCGCGCGCGCCGGCGGCAAGTACATCGTGTGCATGCCCATCCATCGCGGCAGCGAGGTCGCGAACGAGGTGCTCACTCGCCCCGGTCGCTATCAGACCGTGGCCGAGAACCTTCAGGTCAAAGAGGTCGTTGTCGGAGAGGGCGAGCGTCGTCGGCGCTACGTGATCTGCTACAACCCGCAGGAAGCCGAGCGGCAGGCCCGGCACCGCACAGAGGTCCTCGAGGAGCTCGCCGCCGAGATCGAGACCTTGCGCGAGTCGACCGGCTCCTCGCACGCGAAGCGTGTGTGTGAGCTGCGCGCCTCGGGGCGCTACGGCCGCTACGTGCGTCTGACCCCCAAGGGTCACCCGCGGATCGATCAAGCCAACATCGATACCCTCGCCAAGCTCGACGGCAAGTTCGTCGTCCACAGCAACGACGACACCTTGAGTGCCGCCGACCTCGCCTTGGGTTACAAGCAACTGCAGCGCGTGCAGCTCGCCTGGCGGCAGCTCAAGAGCGGCCTGAAGCTCCGTCCGGTCTATCACTGGGCACCGCATCGCATCCACGCGCACGTCGCCCTCACCGTGCTGTCGCTCCTGCTCGAGCGCCTCGCCGAGCAGCCCTGTGCGGACACCTGGCGCAACATCCGCGACGACCTCAAGCAGATCAAACTCGCTCAATTGTCGAGCCCGAACGGGACGGTCTGGCAGGTTACCGAGCCCTCCCCGGACGCG
>JAJZVF010000060.1 GCA_021845825.1 Pseudomonadota bacterium
TCGACGTGCTCTCGCCCTGCGTGACCTTCAACGATCACGAGGGCTCGACCAAGAGTTACGCCTATGCCCGCGAGCACTATGAGCGGACGGTACTGGCGGACTTCGTGCCGCGGGAGCGGCAGATCACTGTCGAATACGAGGCCGGCGAGGCACGCGAGGTGACCTTGCACGACGGCAGCCGGATCGTGCTGCGTAAGCTCGAGGCCGACTACGATCCGACGGACCGGGCCGCCGCGGCGGCCCAGGTGCAGCAGCGCATGCGCGAGGGGGAGTACCTTACCGGGCTGATCTACCTGGATGTGAGCGGCGAGCGGCCGGAATTCCATCAGGTCAACGGCACCCCGCAGGACCCGCTGAACAGCCTGCCCTACGAGGCGCTGTCGCCCGGCTCCAGGGGGCTGGCGAAGATTCTCGAGCGTTATCGGTAATTGCCCACTGTCCGCGGCTTGTGCCCAACCGCCCTCCTGGGGTATCGTCGCGGCCGGTCCGTGACCTTTCCTTTTCCTGCCGCCTGCTGCCTGCTCGGTTGCCGAGCCGGCTTACGGAGAAAAGCCGAATCGTTCCCGACCGGGTGGCAGTGATTCTGCCGTGCTTGTTCGGAAGCCGCCCCGCAGAACACGATTAAAGCGCGCGGGGACGGAACGTTCCGTATTTGGAGTTTGATTGCATGACGAAGATCTACGTCGGAAACCTCCCGTTTTCGGCCAGTGAGAATGAGGTCCGCGAGCTGTTCTCGCAGCACGGGACCGTGGAGTCCGTGAGCTTGATCACCGACCGGGAAACCGGCCGGCCGCGCGGCTTCGGGTTCGTGGAAATGGCACGCGCGGATGCGACGCGCGCTATCCAGAACCTCAATGGCCGGGAACTCGGTGGACGTGCGTTGCGGGTCAACGAGGCCCAGGAGCGCGGCGGCGGCGGCGGCGGCCGCGGCGGCGCACCGAAGCGCTGGTAAGCCTTTCGGCTGTGGTGGCCGGCCTGTGGGGCATCCCCGCCGGCCGGCCCTCTGTCATTGCTCTGTCTTGATTGGCCGGGTGCCTCGCGGGCCTTGCGGCCGCGCCGTCGCGGTACCCGGGCTTTGCAGGTATCGTCAATCGCTCCAGGCGAATCCCTCGTTTTGGGGCGCCGGAGCGATATGCTCTGCTACACTTCGCGCCCGATTCAGCATCGACCGAGGAGTATTCGATGGGCAAGGGTGACATGCGAACCCGGCGCGGCAAGATCTACCGGGGTTCTTTCGGCAAAACTCGCCCGAAAAGCCCTGCGAAGAAGGCCAAGCGCACCGTCAAGAAGTGATCGGCCCGAATCCCGGGCGGTGCGCCTCAGGCCATGACTCAACCCCCGCACTCCCACTTTCATTGGCGCCCCCACCCTTGGCACGGACTTGATCCCGGACCGCAGTGCCCAGAGGTGGTGACGGCCTATATCGAGATCACCCCGTTCGACCTCATGAAATACGAGGTCGACAAGGTGACCGGCTACCTGCGCGTGGACCGGCCGCAACGCACCTCCTCGCATCCGCCTTCACTTTATGGCTTCATCCCGCAAACCTACTGCGGTGAGCGGGTCCGGCGTCTGGCGCCGGGCTGTGAGCGGGGCGATGGGGACCCACTGGACATCTGTGTCATCAGCGAGCGGCCGATCACCCACTCGGAGATCCTGCTGCGCGCCCGTATCCTGGGTGGCCTCAAGATCGTCGACCGGGGAGAGGCCGACGACAAGATCGTCGCGGTGCTCGAAGGCGACTACGTATGGGGCGGTGCGCGCGAGCTCAGCGAGCTGCCCGCGACCCTGGTCGAACGTTTGGAGCATTACTTCACGACTTACAAGCTGGTCCCCGGCGAGCCCTCGGGGATCCATCTCGCCGGTCGATACGGCCACGCCGAGGCCGCGGAGGTGATCGGCGCCGCCATCGAGGACTATCGGGAATATTTCGGCCAGCCCCAGGCTTAGCCGCGGGGCTCAGGTCCCGGCCGGAGGGGTTTTCGGCTCGATCCACAGCGCTTGGGCGCTGCCGCAGAGTTCTCCGCCCTCGCCGAAGACCGCCGTGCCGGCCGTGTGCTTGCGACCGTCGGCTGCAATCCGCCAACCCGTGACGGTGCAGCGCTCGCCGATGCGGACCAGGCGGTTGATGTGCACGGTGAATTCCCCGAGCAGCATCATGCGGTCATCGAGGCTGGCGGCATAGAACCCCGGGCAATCGAGCGCGGCCGACATGAACTCCGGCCGCACCTTGCCGTCGCCCCGGTCGAGCGAGCTGTCCGGCACCCACGGGGCGGCGACCAGATCGCGCTCGGGGAGGGGGCCGGCGAAGATGCGCATGCCATCTCCCCGGGGCCGGTTCGTACCGCAGACGAAGCAGGTTGGAAACCGGTGATGAGCAAAGCCCGCGTAGCGGCGGGATGCCTCCACGGCCTCGAAATACGCCGGGGGCTTGCGCAGCGCGAGCGCCAGTGTCGCGGGTCGGGCCTCGGCGATGCGCTCCTCTGCCCGCATGACGACCAGCTCGTCGCCGTCGCCCTCCCGGAGGGTGAGCGGCGTATCGAGCGGTGGCGGCCGGATCAGGCGCACGGTCATCGTGTGCGCCGCCTGAGCGGCCACGCACCCGGAGAAATAGCCGCCGTTGGCAGACTGCGCCGGGCCGCAAAAGCGGCGAGCGATGCTCAGAGTGGCCATGCCTTACCATAGCACAGGGACCATTCACTGGTCCCCGGCGCGGAGCGAGGGAGCCTTCAACCGCCCCGCAAGGCGCGCAGCCACCGCGCAGGATCCTCGCCCCGCTCCAGCACTTCTACCAGGGCGGAGCCGACCACTACGCCATCGACGTGACCGCGCAGCCGCTCGAGCTGCTCGCGGCTGCGGATTCCGAACCCGGCACAGACCGGCACCGGCGACAGGGCGCGCACCGAGTCGAGGTAGGCGGTGACTTCCGGCGGCACGGCGACGTTTTTCCCGGTGGTGCCGGTCATCGTGACCGCGTACACAAAGCCTTGGCTGGCCGCGCAGATCCGCTTGAGCCGATCCGGGCTCGTGACGGGTGTCGCCATCTGCACCAGCGCGAGTCCGCGGCTCGCGAGCGCCGGGCGCAGCGCTTCGCCTTCGTCGAAGGGCAGATCCGGCACGATGAAGCCGGCGACACCGGCGCGCTCGGCCGAGTCCGCCAGCCGCTCGGCCCCAAAGGCAAGCAGCGGGTTGAGGTAGCTCATCAGCAACAGAGGGGGCGCGGGGCGCGGTGCAAGCGTTGCGAGTTCCGAGAGAATCCAGCCAAGGCTGACGCCTTGAGCAAGCGCGCCGCGGCTAGAGCGCTGGATGGTGACACCGTCGGCCATCGGGTCGCTGAAGGGAACACCGATCTCGACCACATCGGCGCCGCTCGCGACCTGCCGCAGGTGCTCCAGGAAGCGCTCGCGGCCGGGAAAACCGGCGGTGAGGTAGGCGACGAGAGCCAGCTCGCCGCGGGTGTCGGCCGCGCGAATGGCGGCGCTTATGCGCTCGTGGGCGTTCATTTTCCGCCTTTCAGCAACGTTTGCTGGAGAGTCGGCATGTCCTTGTCTCCCCTGCCGGAGAGGCACACGATAAGGGTGCCGTCCGGATGACTCGCGGACCAGCGCTTGGCACCGGCGAGCGCGTGAGCGCTCTCGAGCGCCGGGAGGATTCCCTCGGTTTCGCACAGGGCGCGCACCGCTTCCAGAGCCTCCTCGTCGCCGGCACTCTCGTAGCGCACGCGGCCGACATGAGCGAGAAAGGCATGCTCGGGGCCGACTCCGGAATAGTCGAGCCCCGCCGACACCGAATGGGTCTCCTGCACCTGCCCATCCGCGTCCTGCAGGAGCAGGGAGTAGGTACCGTGCAGCACGCCGGGGCGGCCGAACGAGACGGTCGCGGCATTGTCCCCGAGCGCCTCGCCGCGGCCGCCGGCCTCCACCCCTACGATCTCGACCTCGCGGTCGGGCACGAATGCATGAAACATCCCGATGGAGTTCGATCCGCCGCCCACGCAGGCCATCACCGCATCCGGCAGCGCGCCGGTTTTCTGCAGGAACTGCGCACGCGCCTCGCGCCCGATCACCGCCTGCAGCTCGCGCACCAGATAAGGATAGGGATGGGGTCCCACCGCCGAGCCGAGCAGATAGTATGTTCCAAGGGGATCGGACACCCAATCGCGCAACGCCTCGTCGATCGCCGCCCGCAACGTGGCATCCCCGGCGGTGACCGCGATCACGGTGGCGCCGAGCAGGCGCATCCTGTCGACGTTGGGGGCTTGGCGCCGCATGTCGACCGAGCCCATGTAGACGGTGCAGGGCAGTCCCAGGCGCGCACAGGCTGCAGCGCTCGCCACCCCGTGCTGGCCCGCGCCGGTCTCGGCCACGATGCGTTTCGCACCGAGGCGTCCGGCGAGCAGAGCCTGGCCGATGGCGTTGTTGATCTTGTGAGCGCCGGTGTGCGCCAAGTCCTCGCGCTTCAGCCAGATCCGCGCGCCCCAGCGCGCGGAGAGCCGGCCGGCGAAGGTGAGCGCCGTGGGCCGGCCCACCCAGCTCGTGAGCTCCGCGGCGAGCTCCTGTTGGAAGGAGGGCGAGCGCAGATGCCGGCGCACGCCGTCTTCCAGACGCTCGAGCGCCGGTATGAGCGTTTCGGGCACGTAGCGCCCGCCGAAAGGGCCGAAGCGGCCGCGCGCGTCCGGGAGCCGGCCCGCGACCAGATCCGCCAGCGCGTCCGCGGATGCAGAGATTGAGCTCAAGTTCATCACTCCTGCACGTTATTTCCGGGGGTGCGCGCCGCGGCCACGAACCGCTCGATCGCAACGGGGTCTTTCAAACCCGGCCGCAGCTCCACCCCGCTCGATACATCCACGCCGAAGGGCCGCACCATCGCGATCGCGTCGGCCACGTTGCCGGGATGCAGGCCTCCGGCCAGCACGAGCTGCGTGCGTCGCGCCACCTCGGCAGCCGCGCTCCAGTCGCACACCCTGCCGGTACCACTTGCCGCTCCCTCGAACAGCAGCCTTTCCGGCCAAGTCGCGAGCTCAGTGGGCGCGCGCAGCACGGGCAGCAGCTCGAGCGCCTGCGGTAGCCGCAATTGCGCCAGATCCTGCGCGTCCGTCTGCAGCGCATCGGGCCGGAAGCCGGCGAGTATCTCCTCCACCAGGCGCTGGCCGGGACGGTGCGTGACGGCCACGCAGCGCACTCTTCCGCGGGCGGGTGCGGCGAGCCGCGCCGCCTGCGCGGGCGTCACCCGCCGCGGCGATTCAGCGAAGACGAAGCCGATTGCATCGACTTCCGCATCGAGAGCCGCCTCCACCGCCTCGGCACTCGTCAGGCCGCAGATCTTTATCCAAATCGGTTCACCGCGCCGAGCCGCACTCATCGCCCGCGCGCTCCCGTATTCCTTGCCGTCCGTCCCGCTGCCAACATGGCATGCACGAGCTCTGCAGGGCTTTCCTCGCGCATCAAGGCGCTACCGACCAGTGCCAGATCGTAGCCGGCCTGCGCCATGCGAGCGGCGTCCTCGGCGCAGCTGACGCCGCTCTCGGCGACCCGCGGAACACGCTCAGGCAGCCGGGGACCGAGCTGCTCGAGCCGGCCCGGCACCACCTCGAGCGTGGTGAGATCGCGCGAGTTGACTCCCGCCAGCAACCCCGTGCCGCCGAGCTGCGCCACAAGGGCGTGCAGCCGCTCGATGTCGTGCTCGTCGAATGCCTCGAGCAGGACGAACAGGCTCAATTCACGCGCGCGCCGAATAAGAGCCGCGGCCTGCGCGTCGCTCAGCATCCTCAGGATCGCCAGCACCCCTGCCGCGCCGGACACGCGCGCCTCGATGACCTGGTAGGGATCGACCAGGAAGTCCTTGCGCATGGCCGGCACGCCGAGCGGCCGCAGCGCGGCAGCCGCGCGCGCGAGGTGCTCTAGGGAGCCTTCGAACCGGCTGGGTTCGGTCAACACCGACACCGCGCACGCGCCCGCACGGGCATAGGCGCGCACGCGGCCCACGATATCCTCTGCGGCCGCCTCCCTGAGCCTGCCGGCGGCGGGCGAATGCAGCTTAATCTCGGCGATCAGGTCGAAGCCGCCCGGCGTGAGCCGAAGCGGTGGTGGTGGCTCGGCGGCAAGCGCCCGCTCCATCAGCTCGCTCTCGGGGCAGGTGGCCCGTGCCGCGCGTACCCGCGCCAAGCTGGCAGCGGCCATCTGGGCGAGGAAGTCAGTGCTCACGGGGATGCCCCGCCGCGGTGAGCGCCCGTAACACACCGGCCGCTGCACCGCTGTCGATGGCATGGGCGGCGCGCTCCACCCCTTCGCGCGGGCCGCCGGCCAGGCCGGCGACCTCGAGAGCGAGCGCCGCTCCGAGCAACAGGCAATCCCGGTGAGGCCCGCGATCCTCGCCCGTGAGCACCGCACGCAGCGCCTGGGCGTTGTGCCGCGCATCGCCGCCGGCCAGGGCGTGCGCCTCGCAGCGTCGCAGGCCGTATTCCTCGGGGGCGCGAGTCTCGCGCGCAACCCTGCCCGGGCGCACCTCGAACACCGTGAACGGACCGACGGGAGTCGGCTCGTCCCAGCCCTCGGCGCCGTGAACGACGAACGCACGCTCGATCGCCATGCCGGCGAGCGTCTCGGCCATCAGCGCGGCGATGTCGGCGCTGAACGCGCCGATCATGTGCAACGGCGGCCGCGCCGGGTTGGTGAGCGGCCCCAGGATGTTGAATACAGTGTGTACGGCGAGCGCCGCCCGCACCGGCGCCACCGCCTTGGTTGCCGGATGATAATGAGGCGCGAACAGGAATGTGAACCCGCATGCCGTCAGACACTCGCCGACTGCGCGCTCATCGAGCGGCATGGGCAGTCCCAGCGCCTCCAGCACATCGGCGCTGCCGGCGCGGCTCGAGATCGAGCGATTGCCGTGTTTGACCACCGGCTGGCCGCAGGCTGCGGTGAGCAATGCCGTGCCGGTCGAGATGTTGAGGCTGCCCGAGCGGTCGCCCCCCGTGCCGACGATATCGATGGCGCGCACGCCCGCCGGGATGTCGGGCCGGCGCGCCAGGCGCCGCATGGCCTCGGCAAAGCCGCGCACCTCGTCCGCGACCGCGCCCTTGACGCGCAAAGCGGCGAGCACCGCGCCGCTGACGGCCACAGGGGTGTCGGGATCGGTGAGAAAGCCGAGGAGCGCCTCGGCCTCGGGCTGGGTGAGGTTGCGCCTTTCGAGCAGGCGCTCCAGGAGCTCACGGACGCGGGACATCGGCGGGCTTCGCGGCGCAGGCGGCCGGCTGGAGGAAGTTCTTGAGCAGCCTGGGCCCCTCGGGTGTCAGGATGCTCTCCGGGTGAAACTGCACGCCCTCGATCTGCAGCTCGCGGTGGCGCACGCCCATGATCTCGCCTTCCGCAGTGCGCGCGCTTACCGTGAGCTCGGCGGGCAGGGCCTCGGGGGCGGCGATCAGCGAGTGGTAGCGTCCCGCCTCGCACGGTTGCGGCAGCCCCGAGAAAACGCCGAGGCCGTCATGGTGAATCATTGAGGTCTTGCCGTGCATGAGCCGGCCGGCACGCACGACTTTGCCGCCGAACACTTCCACGATCGACTGATGCCCCAGGCACACGCCAAGCACCGGGATGCGGCCGGCGAACGCGCGGATCATGTCCATGGACACCCCGGCATCGCCAGGGGTGCCCGGACCGGGCGAGATGCACAGGTGAGTCGGCGAGAGCGCCAGGGCTTCCTGCACGCCGATGGCGTCGTTGCGATGCACGCGCACGTCCGCGCCGAGCACCAGAAACGCCTGCACCAGGTTGTAGGTGAAGGAGTCGTAATTGTCTATGAGCAGCAGCCGCGGCATCAAAAACCCTCCCGCGCCATCTCGAGCGCACGTGCCATGGCGGCGCTCTTGGCGAGCACCTCGTCGTACTCGCTTTCCGGAACACTGTCGGCGACCAGTCCTGCGCCGGCCTGATAACTGTACTCGTCGCCGCGGAACACAAGCGTGCGGATGGTGATCGCATGATCCATGTCGCCGCCCGCCCCGAAGTAGCCCACCGTGCCGCCGTAGAGGCCGCGACTCACCGGTTCGAGCTCGTCGATGATCTGCATGGCACGCACCTTGGGAGCGCCGACCAGCGTGCCGGCCGGGAACGCCGCCGCGAACAGATCGAACGCGTCGCTCCCCAGGCCGAGCCGGCCGTTTACGCCGCTCACCATGTGCATGACATGGCTGTAGTGCTCGATCGTCCGGTACGGGTCGACCGTCACGCTGCCCGCCTGAGCCACGCGGCCGAGGTCATTGCGCGCCAGGTCCACCAGCATGACGTGTTCGGCGTTTTCCTTCGGGTCGGCGCGCAGCTCCGCCTCCCGCGCCGCATCGGTCGCCGGCTCGTCCGAGCGGGGCCGGGTGCCGGCAATCGGCCGCAGCTGCGCCGCACCGTTCTTCAGGCGCACCAGTGCCTCGGGCGAAGAGCCGACGACCGTCACCTCACCCAGGGCGCAGTAGTACATGTAGGGCGAGGGATTGATCAGGCGCAGCGCCCGGTAGGCCTGGAATGGGTCGAGTTCGTGGTGTCCCTGGAAGCGCGCGGACAGCACCAGCTGGTACACGTCTCCCGCGGCGATGTACTCCTTTACCCGTTTCACGCCGCCGATGTACTCGGCACGGCTAGTGGACGCGGTCGGGACGGCATAGCGGCCTGTCCGGCCGCAGTTGGGCAGCGCACCGCGCAGCGCCCGGATGACTTCCTTTCTCAGGCACTGTCGCTCCTGCTCCGAGCCGGCATGCAGCAGGGCGATACCCCGTGTCAGATGATCGAACACCAACAGCGAGCGGGGTGCCGCGTAGTGCAGCGCCGGCACGTCCGGCTCCTTCCCGGGCGCCGCCGGTAATCGCTCGAAAAACCTCACCACGTCGTAAGCGGCGTAGCCAACCAGGCCGCCGGGGAGCGGCACGCCCGCGATGCCCGGACCGGGCGCGGGGGTATGGCTCAGTGCTTCGCGCAGTCCACGGAGCAGCTCGGCGCCGGTGCGGGGTACGGGCCGCCGCTCCGTGCCGATCAAGAGACCGCCACGGTCCAGCCGCACCGTGAGCGCATCGCCGAAGCCAACGAAAGAGTAGCGTCCCACGCGTTCGCCGCCTTCCACGCTCTCCAGGAGGAAGTGGGGCGCGAATCCGGCGAGCTTCATGAACGCCGAGACCGGCGTATCGAGGTCACCTGGTATGTCGAAAGGCTGCTTCAACGAGTTCTCCCGGATTCAAGCACAAAAAAAACCCATCCCGGCGTCCGGAGATGGGTTTTGGCGGATGGATGCGTTTTCTGGGTGAGAAACTAGCAGCCCGCGGCCCACTCCGGTCCGGGAGTGCGCCACCACCAAGCCTTATGGCCGAGGGTGTGATTGGGCTGCCGAGGAAGCATGGCCGCAGACTACACCTGCACCGCGGGGGATACAATACCCGTCCCTTCCACCTATCGGGATCGGCCGCCATGCCCTCGTTCGATGTGGTCTCGGAACTCAACGCTCACGAGGTGGCCAATGGCGTCGATCAGGCGAATCGGGAGATCGCTCAGCGCTTCGACTTCAAGGACACTGGGGCGAGCTTCACTCTCGAGGGTCTTTCCGTGACCCTGCGGGCGCAGGTGGACTTTCAGCTCAAGCAGATGCTGGAGATCCTCAAGCTCCGCCTGGGCCGGCGCGGCATCGACCTCAAGTGCTTGCAGTTGCAGGACCCGGAGATCACCTTGTCCTCGGCCCGCCAACAGGTACTGTTGCGCCAAGGGATCGACGCCGAAACGGCCAAGAAGATCACCCGCCTGATCAAGGACTCCAAGCTCAAGGTCCAAGGCAGCACCCAGGGCGAAAAGGTGCGCGTCACCGGCAAGCAGCGCGACGATCTGCAGGCCGCCATCCAGCTGCTGCGCGCCGTGCCGCTCGATCTGCCGCTGCAGTTCAACAACTTCCGGGATTGAGGGTGCCTGGTGTTTCGACGGCTCATCGCACAGCTTTGGCTCGGGTTCATGATCCTGTGGTGGATCTGGGCGCTGTTGAACAAGAAGGCAAGCCGGGGCGGCTCGTGGCGGGCCAAGGCGTGGGGAATTCGTCTGGGCCTGGTCGCGGCGATCATCATCGTCATGCAGCTCGTACACTTGTCGGGCCTCGGGGCGTGGTTGGGCCGCCATGGCCATCTTCTCGTGCAGCCGGCGCCAATCTGGCAATGGGTCGGCCTCGGGCTGTGCCTGACGGGCTTCCTGTTCGCGATCTGGGCGCGGCTGTACCTTGGCGGCAACTGGGGCATTCCGATGTCCCTGCGTGAGCAGCACGAGCTGGTGACGAGCGGACCCTACGCCCGTGTGCGCCATCCCATTTACTCCGGCCTCATGCTCGCCGGCCTCGGCACCGTTTTGGCGCTGGGCATGCAGTGGCTGCCGGTCGTGGTGTTGGTTGGGGCGTTTTTCGTGCTCAGCGCGCGCACCGAGGAGAAGATGCTGAGCGGGCAGTTTCCGGATGCCTATCCGCCCTACCGGCGGCGGACCAAGATGCTCATCCCGTTCGTGTTTTGACGGAGTCCCCGCGCTTGTTCCCGCGATCCGGCCATGCGGGCGGCGCGGCTTTGGTCCGCGCGCCAGGTGCGGCCCATCGACAGGGGGCACAGGAGATCCCGCTGTTCAATTCTTCTTTGACGGTAGCGGCACGCGCAGGCGAAGCGGCGGCGGCTCGCTGAGATTCTGCAGGAACGCCTGGCGCTGCGCCGGCGTCATGTGGGGCCAGTTCAGCTTGTCGGCCCGCAGACGGTACAACTGCCGGTCGCCGATGCGGGCCTGCGCGCGGCTGCGGCTGTGCCAGCGCGTCGGCAGGCGTCGGGTCGAGCCCTCCGACAACAGGTCGACGAGCGCCGAGGCGATGCGGGCGTCGCGCGTCAGATCGTTATGCGCGACCGGCGCGTAATAGGAACTCGCTCCGTTAAGGGCGGCGCTCGCTGCGGGCACGGTACCGTCGCCGCCGCGAGTGACGGTGTAGACGAACTCGTCGCGACGTCGGGATAGCGCCGTCGCCGTCTTAATGCCTACGCCGGCGATGGCCGCGAACCGCGCGTCCGGCGCAGGCAATCCAGCCAGGAAGCCGCGCGCGTGCGCGAGCAGCTCTGCACGGGGCAACGGTCCGAACGACGGCCACTGCGTCTTGTCCATGAGGTCCACGCCGCACTCGGGTCCGGGCAACATCTGGTAGAGGCTCACGAAGCCGCTGAACACCTGCGCGCTGAGCTCCTCGGCGGAACGGTGCAAGTCGAGACGCGCCATGTTCCTGACCATGGAGTAACTGCCGCGCAGGGCCTGCAGGGGCGTGAGCGCGCCGAGGTTCGGCGTACCGAGCAGCACCGCACGCTCGACGTGTCCGGCCGCCGGCAGCGCGAGCGCGGCGCGGGTCACGAGGCCGCCCATGCTGTGGGCCACGATCGCCACCCGGCCTGTGTGGCGAGTGTGCAGGATGTGCGCCAGCGCCGCCGCCGCTGTCTCGATGCCGAGCCGCCAGTCATAGGGGTACAGAGTGACCGCGAAGCCGCGGGCACGCAGATATAACGTCAGCCGCAGGTACGAGAACAGCACCACGCCGAGCGGCACGACGGGCGCGCGCGCCGCCGGATCCAATAGGGGCAGGCGGCCATTCTGGATGTCGAGCGGGTCCATCCACAACACGTCATCCGGCAGGGGCGGCCGCCGCCGCAGCCCGAGCTGCGAGCCCAGCATGCCGGGAATGACGAGCACATGCGGCAGGCGGCTCTTGATGCCGGCGCGCTGCGCCCGACGCGCCAGACGCGCGAGCGCACGGTATTCCCCTTCGCCGAAGTAGGCCGCGAGCGCCCGGCGCTGCTCGCCCGAGGCCAACATGCGCTCGACCTCCGCATCGCTCCAGCAGAACCGGTCGTAGGGGGTGAGGTGATGGGCCGGGACGGGAGAAAGGCTCACGGCGGCTCGTTATGCCAGAGCGACCGTCTCAGCCGGCACGCTTGGCAAGCAGATCGCACACCGCGGCGACGGCGGCCAGACGTGCCGTGGTCTTGCGCCAGACCGCGCCGATCCGGCGCATCGGCACGGGTTTGGCAAAGGGCACCACGGTCACGCCTCGCGCATTGGCGTAGGCGCCCTGTGTGGCGAGCTGCGGCAGCAGCGTGATGCCAGCCCCAATGGCCACCATCTGCCGCAGTGTCTCCAGGCTGGTCGCGCGGAAGTCCTGGCTCTCGCGGAGGCCCGCCTGGCTGCAGACCGCGAGCGCCTGCTCGCGCAGGCAGTGGCCTTCTTCCAGCAGGAGCAGCCTCTCGCCCTCCAGGTCGCTCACCTGGACTCGCTCGCGCTTGATCAGGCGGTGGCCGGCGGGCAGGGCGACTGTGAACGGCTCGGCGTACAGCTCCCGCGCCTGCAATCCATCCAGGTCCACCGGCAGCGCGAGGATGCCGACATCGAGCTCGCCGGCTCTCAGCTTCGCCAGCATCGGCTCTGTCTGGTACTCGTGCAGGTGCAACTCCAGACGCGGCAGCGCCTGGTGAAGCGGTTGCGCCACCAGCGGCAACAGGTAAGGGCCGATGGTGGGCAGCAGCGCCACGCGCAGCCGCCCGGCGAGCGGATCACGGTGTGTGCGTGCCAGAACGGTGACGTCCTCGCACCCTTCGAGGATACGCCGCGCGCGCGTGACAATCTGCTCGCCCGCCTCCGTGAGCGCGACGTTGTTCGGCTGGCGCTCGATGAGCTGCACCCCGAGGGATTGCTCGAGCTTCTTCAACTGCGCGGAGAGTGTCGGTTGGCTGACGAAGCAGCGCTCGGCCGCGTGCCCGAAATGGCTGGTATCGGCCACCGCGACCAGGTAGCGCAAGTCTTTGAGCTTGATGTCGGGCACAGTCGAACTTCGCCGGAGTCAATATATGATTTCTATCGGATCTCCGTAATCAATATATCATGTCGATCCGGTGACACGCCGCGGCGCGCAATTCCGTCCGTCTGTTCGCCAAGCCCGGCATGGACAGACGGGAATGCGGCTGCGGCGTGGATTGTCCCAGGCGCGGACGCTCGAGGTCTGGCGCGTCCGGCCAAACGGGATGCGCGTGAATGCAGGCTGTGCGTCCCCACAAGGAGGAGGAGCCGGAAGGTCGCCTCAAACCAGCTGCGGATCGGTTTCGAGTACGCTTGCGGCGCCGCCCTGGACGACCTGGGCGAGGCCGGATGCGCTCGGCAGCACCTGGCGGGCATAGAAATGCGCGGTATGGATCTTCGCCCGGTAGAACTGCCGATCGGACCCGGTGAGGCCCGCCGCCGCGAGGGCGGCGGATTTCGCGAGCAACCAGCCGCCCACAGTGAGGCCGCAGAGCTTCAGGTACGGGACCGAAACCGCGAACCCCTGCAACGGGTGTGCGCTGAGCCCAGCCAGGAGCGAGCGGGAAGCCGCTTCCAGATGCCCGACCGCCTGCAGCGCGCACTCGCGGATATCCCGTACCTCAGCGACTGCAGTATCGAGCGCCTCAAGCTCGCGACGCATGTCGGTGACGAGGGCGCTCAGGGCGGCGCCGCGGTCGCGGGCGAGCTTGCGGCCGATGAGATCGTTCGACTGGATGCCGGTCGTGCCTTCGTAGATGGTGGTGATGCGTACGTCGCGCATGTATTGTGCGGCGCCGGTTTCCTCGACGTAGCCCATGCCGCCGTGTACCTGCACACCGATTGTGGCCGTCTCGTTGCCGGTTTCGGTGCACCAGCCCTTGACGATGGGAATCAGCAAATCGCCGCGGGCCTGCGCGGCGGCGCGCACGGCCTGATCGGGGTGATGCGCGCCCAGATCGAGCTGCAGTCCTGCGTACAGCGCCAGCGCGCGCGACGCTTCGGTGCAGGACTTCATGGTGAGCAGCATGCGGCGTACGTCGGGGTGATCGATGATGGGCGCGGGACCCGGCGCCTGCCGGTCCGCGGGCCTGCCCTGCAGACGGCCGCGCGCGTATTCAGCCGCCTGTTGGAAGGCGCGCTCGCCCACGGCGTAGCCTTGGACACCCACCCCGAGGCGGGCGGTGTTCATCATGACAAACATGTACTCCAGGCCGCGGTTCGGTTCGCCGACCAGATGGCCGACCGCACCCTTGTCGTGGCCGAATTCCATGACACAGGTCGGGCTGGCGTGCAGGCCGAGCTTGTGCTCGATCGACACGCAGCGCACTTCGTTGCGCTCGCCGAGCGAGCCGTCGGCGTTCACCAGCACCTTGGGCACGATGAACAGCGAGATGCCCTTGGTGCCGGGGGGGGCGCCTTCGATGCGCGCGAGCACCATGTGGATGATGTTGTCGGTGAGGTCATGATCGCCCCAGGTGATGAAGATCTTCTGCCCGAAGAGCCGGAACCGGTCCGCCTCGGGCAGCGCGCGCGTGCGCACCTGCGCCAGGTCGGAGCCCGCCTGGGGCTCCGTGAGCACCATGGTGCCCGTCCACTGCCCGCTCACCATCCTCGGCAGGAACAGGCGCTGTTGCGCCTCGGAAGCGCTGATCTGCAGTGCGTGCACCGCCCCGTGCGTGAGCATGGGACAGAGCTTGAACGCAAGATTGGCTGAGGCGACGATCTCCTGCATCGCGCTGCTCACGGGCTGCGGCACGCGTTGCCCGCCGAAGCGCGGGTCTGCGCCGAGCTGCGGCCAGCCGCCCTCGGCGTATCGGCGGTAGGCTTCCTTGAAGCCCGCGGCCGCGCGCACGCCTTCGGGGCTCCAAACGGCCCCTTGGCGATCGCCCGCGCGATTGAGCGGCTCGACCACTGTCTCGGCGAAGCGGCCGGCTTCCTCGAGGATGGCAGCGCCGAGCTCATCGGAATAGTCGGCCAGGCCGGG
>JAJZVF010000061.1 GCA_021845825.1 Pseudomonadota bacterium
GGCCAATCGGGCGCCGAGGTGAAGCGCGGTGTCGCCGCGACGAGCACCAGACGCTCGAGCCATTGCGGCTGCATCGACGCCCACTGCAGCGCCAACTCCGCGCCCAACGACCAGCCCAGCAGCGCAGCGCGGCTGCCGCCGAGGAGGGGCGTCACGGTGTCGCTGATCCACTCCACCTGCCGGCATCCCGAGGCGTGCGCGGACTGCCAGGGGCTAAGTCCGTGTCCGGGCAGGTCCAGGGCGATGAGCCGGAATCTACGCCCAAGCGCCTGCACGAGCGGGTCCCAGACACGCACGTTCAGACCCCAGCCGTGCAGCATGACGAGGGCGGGGCCTTGTCCGCGAACCTCTACATGCAATCCGGTCATCGCGGGCACGCCCGGCGCAATGCTTCGACCAGCGCATCGATCTGGTCCTCGCGGTGCGCCGCGGTGAGCGTTACCCGCAGCCGCTCGCGCCCCTCGGGCACGGTGGGCGCGCGGATCGCCACCACCCAGAAGCCGGCCTCGCGCAGCGCCTGCTGGGCTCGCAGTACCGCGCCCGCGCTGCCCAGAGGAACAGGTTGAATCGGCGTAGCGGAATCGGCGAGCGGAACACCGGCCTGGGCGGCAGCGGCGCGAAACCGTCGTGTCAGCTCGAGAGCCCGTTCTCGCCGCCAGCACTCCGTCTGCGCGATCCGCAGCGCCGCGCGCGTGGCGGCGGCCACCGGCTGCGGCAGCGCCGTCGTATAGATGTACGAGCGGGCCTTCTGGATCAGCAGCTCGATCAGCGCGGAGGGACCGGCGACAAAGGCGCCGAAGGAGCCGAATGCCTTGCCCAGAGTGCCGACCAGCACCGGCACGTCATCGGCGGTCAGGCCCGCGGACTCTGCCACGCCCCGGCCGTTGGGCCCCATCACCCCGATACCGTGGGCATCATCCACGATCAGCCATGCCCCGTGCCCGCGGGCGGCCTGCGCAAGCTCCCCCAGCGGCGCGATATCGCCGTCCATGCTGAAGACCCCGTCGGTGGCCAATACGGCAGTGCGCCGGGAGCTGTCGGCGAGCATGCGGCGCACCGCACCGACATCGCAATGCGGATAGCGCCGCAGGCGTGAGCCCGAGAGCAGGCCGCCGTCGATGAGCGAGGCGTGGCTCAGGCGGTCGAGCAGCGCTGCTTCGCCGCGGTCGGCCAGTGCACTCATGACGCCCAGGTTCGCCATGTAGCCGGTGCTGAAGAGCAGCGCTCGCTCCCGGCCGGTGAAGGCTGCGAGCTCCTCCTCGAGCGCGGCGTGCTCAGCCCCGTGGCCGCTGATCAGGTGCGAGGCGCCGCTGCCTGTGCCGCAGCGCGCGGCGCACTCGGCCATGGCCGCTGCCAGGGCGGGGTGGGCGGCGAGGCCAAGGTAGTCGTTGCTGCTGAAATCGACCAGCCGCCGCCCCTCGAGGATCACCTCGGCGCGGCTGCCCTGCTCCGGGAAGCTCTCGACAGTGTGACGCCGGCGGCGAAGATTGCGCTGCTCGAGCCGCTCGAGCGCCGGCTCAAGAGGCTGTCTCTGCATGCGCGTGCACGCGGGCGCAACCGCAGCCGCCGCTTTCGTGCCCCAAGGCGTTGCCGTGGCCGGGCGCTTGCCTGTGCTGTCGCCCGTCGAAGGCTTCGGCTCTTAAACCGAGCCGCTCGAACAGCTGCCGGTCGCGCTCGACATCAGGGTTGCCGGTGGTGAGCAGTTTCTCGCCGTAGAAGACGGAGTTGGCGCCTGCCATGAAGCACAGCGCCTGCATCTCATCGCTCATTGTCCGGCGGCCCGCGGACAGGCGCACGTGCGCGCGCGGCATGAGCAGGCGTGCCACCGCGACGGCGCGTACGAACTCGAACGGATCAAGCGGCGCGGTGCCGGCGAGCGGCGTGCCCGGCACCTGCACGAGCTGATTGATGGGCACACTCTCGGGGTGCTCCGGCAGATTGGCGAGGATGCGCAGCAGCTCGGCGCGATCCGCCGGCGACTCGCCCATGCCGAGGATGCCGCCGCAACAGACCTTCAGGTCGGCTGCGCGCACTGCCCGCAGCGTGTCGAGACGGTCCTGGTAGGTGCGGGTGGAGATGATCTCGGGGTAGAACTGCGGCGAGGTGTCGAGGTTATGGTTGTAGTAATCGAGACCCGCTTCCTTCAGCTCCCTCGCCTGCTCCGGGCTCAGCATCCCCAGCGTGGCGCAGGTCTCGAGCCCGAGCGCATGGACCTCGCGGATCATCTGGGCGATCACCCTGAGATCCCTGGCCTTGGGCGAGCGGTAGGCCGCACCCATGCAAAATCGCGTCGCTCCGGCCTCTCGGGCGCGCAGTGCGCTCTCGCGCACCGCGGCGACCTCCATCAGCGCTTCATGCTCGAGCCCGGTGTCGTAGCGCACGCTCTGCGGACAGTAGGCGCAGTCCTCCGGGCACGCACCTGTCTTGATTGACAGCAATGTGCTCATCTGCAAGGTGTTCGGCTCGTGGTGCTCGCGGTGTACGCGTTGCGCGTGAAACAGCAGATCCATCAGCGGCAGAGCGAACAGCGCCTGCACCTCGGTCAGCGTCCAGTCGTGGCGGACGGCGCCAAGGGCGGAGGGAATCGGCGTGGTCATGGGGGGTCCGGTAGCGGCTGCGGGCGAGTTTCCGCCCTGCAGATGGTCGCGGCCGGCGGCGCAATTGTCAACGGAACGGCCGCTTTCCAGTCGACTATTGCTTAGTCTTTAGCCATTCAAGCCGCCTCAGCGTCGCAGTAAATGCACCGCCAGGGCGATGGCGACGGCCACCGCGCCGAGCGCCGCGATCAGCACCCCCGCGGCTGCGCAATCCTTGACGATCCGAATCTGCGGATGCTGCTCGGGGTGCAGGTGATCGGCCAGAGCCTCGAGCGCGGTGTTGAACAGTTCCGCCGCCAGCACCCCGGCGCTCGCCAGCATCACCGCCGCCCACCACAGCGGCCCCGGCCGCAGCCCGCTTAGCACCGCAATCACGAGCGCGAACACCACCGCCTGCGTACGCAGGCTCCGCTCCGTCCGCAGGGCATGTCCAAGCCCGCCAAGCGCGAAGCCCAAGCGTCGGACGAAGGTTTGGTTTTTCTGCTTGCTCAAGGCCGGCCCACTGTCGGCCGCTGCGTCGATGCCGCGGCATGCGCACGCCCGGCACTGTACTCCGTTCCCACACTCGCCGCTCGTGACCCACCTTGGCAGGAGGGCTTGCCGAGGCGGGCAGCCGCCGAGCCGTGCACCGGGCAGGTGCGGGCTCGAGCCCTCGAGGTATTCGTCGCAGTCACCGCTCGCCGGCCGCGGCCGGCGCCGCCTGCGGACCCGGGGTGCCGGCCCGCGGGCGTATCAACAGAGGCAAAGCCAGGATGACGGCGATGAGGACCGCGAGACACAACAGCGACCCCTCCGGTCCGTCCGTGCCGCCGCTGAGATAGGCATTGCCGTGCGGCAGCATCGTGAGCAATCTGCCGGACGAGTACATGCCGCTGTCGGCGCTGCCGAAGAAGTAACTTTCGGCCCAATCCCAGGCCGCGTGGCAGCCGATCACCCACCACAACGCACCGCTGCGCACGATGGCGAGGCAGAACAGCACGCTCACCACCGCAGTGGTGAGCAGGCCGATGAGATTCTCGTCCGCATTGTGGGCATGCGCCGACATGAACAGCCCGGTGACCACCAGCATGCCGATCATGAAGCCGTATCGCTCGCGCAGTATGGCGAACAGGTAGCCGCGGAAGGCGATCTCCTCGGTGAAGCCGATCAGCAAGGCCGCCACCGCCCACGCCAGTCCCGACCACAGCGCCGCCGCCCATCCCACCGCCGGCGGCTCGAGCCGGCCGTAGCCGAAAAGCAGCAGCCCCGCCACCAGCAGTCCGATCATGCCGAGTCCGACGGCGCTGCCGCCGGCCAGGTCGCGCAGCCACCGACTCCGCGGCAGGCCGATACCGGCGAGAGGTTTGCCGTCGAGCCGAGTCATGACCCACGTGGTGAGCCATGAGCAAGCAAGCAGCAGCGCCTCGTTAAAAATGAGAACCCAAGCGGGCAGTCCTCCCCCGGACTTCACGTGTTGATGCACCGCGAGGATGCGCCGATGCAGCTGCGGAAAAAAGACGAGGACCCGTTCGACCGTCAGGAAGACGGTCACCAGGAGAATCGCAAAAACCACGATGAACAAGACGGCACGGACCCAGGCCCGCACGCCGCGCTCATCGAGCAACAGCCGCATCAGGCCGCGCCGGACACCGCAAGACGGCGCCGCCGCCGGCCGCTGCAGACAGCCGCGTAGCTTCATGGCATTACCCTCGAGTCCAGCCTCGCTGCGTCTTCCCGCCGAACGAACGGAACGACCCGGCGAGATTCATGAGCAAATCGATCAGCCGCCGGATCCCGGGGCCGCCCGCGCCCGGCCATGGGCCGCTCGCCGACAAAACCCCGCCGGCCGGGAAAAGTTGCAGATCGCTCAGCGCCCGTAGACGTACTGCAGCGCCACACCGATGAAAATCGCCATGCCGACGTAGTTGTTGTTGAGGAATGCCTGCAGGCAGGCGGCCGGCTCGCGTTTACGGATCAACCATTGCTGATAGAGAAACAGGAGCGCCGCCACGGCAAGTCCGGCATAGTACCAGCGGCCGAACTTCAAAGTGTGTCCCGCCAGCACCAGCGCGCCGAGCATTACCGCCTGCATCACGCCGATCAGCAGGCGATCGAGGTCGGCGAACAGGATGGCGCTCGACTGCACGCCGATCCTGAGGTCGTCGTCCCGGTCGACCATGGCGTACATGGTGTCGTAAACCACCGCCCATACCACGGCTGCGATATACACCACCCAGGCGATGCGCGGCAGCGCGTCGCGCTGCGCGGCAAAGGCCATCGGGATGCTCCAGCCGCCGAAGGACAGCCCCAGGTACAGCTGCGGCAGCGGGAAGAACCGCTTCACGAACGGATAGGACGCCGTCAGCACCGCACCGACCACGGCCAGTGCGACCGTCAAGGCATTCAACCGCGTGACCAGCCACAGCGCCGCCAGCATGAGCAAGGCGAACAGCACCAACGCTTCGGCGGGCGACACACGGCGGGCAGCCAGCGGCCGGTCGCGCGAGCGCTTGACGTGCGGATCGATGTTGCGGTCGGCGAAGTCGTTGATGATGCAGCCGGCCGCGCGCATGACGACCACGCCCGCCACGAAGATGATCAATATGGTCTGATCGGGCCGCCCCGCGCCCGCGATCCATAACGCCCACAGCGCCGGCCACAGCAGCAGCCAGGTGCCGATCGGGCGATCGAGGCGCGCCAACCGACCGTACTCCTGCACCCGCCGCGCCAGGCGCTGTAGGAACGGCGCTTCCTGCGGCTTCACGCCGGCGTCGACCGGCTCGATCGTGGCTGACATCGGCCCTACCCCACCCTGCCGTACTGCTCACCGCCGGCAATCCAGCGCGCCGACAGCGCGGCGATGATATCCGGATGCCGCTCGATCAGCACCTGCGCGGCCTCCTGGACACGCGGCAGCAGATCCGCATCGCGCATCAGGTCCGCAACCCTCATCTGCGCGAGCCCGGTCTGGCGCGTGCCGAGCAGCTCGCCCGCGCCGCGCAATTCCAGATCCCGCCGCGCGATCTCGAAGCCGTCATTGGTCCCGCGCACCACCTCCAGGCGCTCGCGCGCGAGCTGTGACAGCGGCGCCCGGTACAGCAGCACGCAGGTGCTCGCCTGCGCTGCGCGGCCCACCCGGCCGCGCAGCTGATGCAGCTGGGCGAGGCCCATGCGCTCGGCGTTCTCGATGACCATCAGCGTGGCATTGGGCACATCGACGCCGACCTCGATGACCGTGGTCGCCACCAGCAGCTGGATACGGCCCGCCTTGAAGGCGAGCATCGCCTCATCCTTTTTCGCCGAGGGCATGCGGCCGTGCACCAACCCGACACGGACATCCGGGAGCGCCGCCGCGAGCGCGGCAGCGGTCTCCTCCGCCGCCTGTGTGCGATTTTCCGCCTCCGTCATCCGGGCGTGGCCCCACTTGGCTTCGCGCAGTGTCCCAAGCCGGGTGGGCAGCTCCTCCGACTCCTCGATGAGCGGGCAGACCCAGTACACCTGGCGGCCTGCGCGGCACGCCTGCTCGACACGGGCCACAACCTGGTCACGCCGCTGCTGCGGCACGACGACAGTCTGCACGGGCGTGCGCCCGGGCGGCAGCTCATCGATCACCGAAATATCGAGATCGGCATAGGCGGTCATGGCCAGGGTGCGCGGAATGGGCGTCGCCGTCATGATGAGCTGATGCGGGAAGCGGCCGAGCTTGCGCCCCTTTTCCTGCAGGCGCAGCCGCTGCTGCACGCCGAAGCGATGCTGCTCATCGACGATGACCAGCGCCAGGTTCGCGAACTCGATGCCTTCCTGGAACAGCGCGTGTGTGCCGATCACCACCCGCACCTCGCCCGAGGCGACGGTGTCGAGCACGCTGCGCCGTGCGCGCGCCGGCTGGGTGCCGGACAGCAGCGCCACGGGCAGCCCGAGCGGCTGCAGCCAGTCGCGAAAGTTGCGCCAGTGCTGCTCGGCCAACAGCTCCGTGGGCGCCATGAGCGCGGCCTGCATGCCGCTGCCGGCGGCCCGGGCCGCGGCGGCGGCGGCGACCACGGTCTTGCCGCAGCCCACATCGCCCTGCACCAGGCGCACCATGGGCACGGCAGAGCGCAGATCCGCCTCCACCTCGGCGAGCACGCGTGCCTGCGCACTCGTCACTTGGAACGGCAGAGACGCGACCAGCCGCGCCGCGAGTCCCGCTTCATCTCCGAGCGAGGGCGCCGGGTCCGTCCGGGCCGCCTGTCTCAACAGCCTGAGACTGGTGTGGTGCGCGAGCAGCTCCTCGAAGGCCAGGCGGCGCTGCGCCGGATGGCGGCCTGCCGAGAGCACATCGAGGCGCGCGTCCTTTGGCGGGCGGTGCACATAGCGCAGCGCGTCCCGCAGCGGCGGCAGGGCCAGGCCGTCGATGAGCTCGCGCGGCAGCCAGTCGCGCACCCCCGCGGTGTCGAGTTCGCGCAGCGCCTGCTCGATCAGCATGCGCAGCCGGCCCTGGGTCACCCCCGCCGTGAGGGGATAAAGCGGTGTCAACGTATCCTCCACCGCCTCCGAGCGGTCACCGACCCGGCGGTACTCGGGGTGGACCATCTCCAGACCCTGCGGGCCGCGGCGCACCTCGCCGAAGCAGCGCAGGCGCGTACCGCGTGCCAGGCCCTCCTGTTGGGCGGCGGAGAAGTGGAAGAATCGCAGCGTCAGGAACCCGGAGCCGTCGGACAGCCGTGTCAGCAGCTGGCGCCGGCGTCGATATACGATCTCGGTGAGCTGGATCTCCCCTTGCACGAGCGTCCGCATGCCGGGAACAAGCTCACCGACTTTCCGCAAGGTGGTGCGGTCATCGTAGCGCACCGGCAGAACAAACAGCAGGTCCTGCACCCGCTCGATGCCCAGTCGCCGCAGTCGCTGCGCGAGCGCCGCGCCGACCCCGCGCAGCGCCGTAACCGGGCGCTGCTCGCTGGCGCCGGGTTCGCGTGCCGCTTCAACCAAGGTACAGTACGCACTCCGCCTCGACGCGCGCGCCCCTGGGGAGCTGTGCGACACCCACGGCCGCCCGCGCCGGATAGGGTAGCGGGAAGTAGCGCGCCATGAGCTCGTTGACCTTGGCGAAGTGCCCGAGGTCGGTCAGATAAATGTTGACTTTCACGGCGTGCGCCAGAGTCGCGCCGGCGGCTTCGGCCACCGCCTTGAGGTTCTCGAACACGCGGCGGATCTCGGCTTCGATGTCGCCGCTCACCAGCTCCTTCGTGGCCGGGTCGAGCGCAATCTGGCCGGAAAGGTAGACGGTGTCGCCCGCGCGTACCGCCTGTGAATAGGTCCCGATCGCCGGCGGCGCTTTATCGGTCTGGATGATCGTGCGATTCATGCTGCTCCTCGTCAAAGGCTTTTCGAACGCGAATCCTGTTCCTCAAAATCGTCCTCGGTCCGGCCGTCGCGCGCATGCGCGGCGATCGCGCGACTGACACGGGTCACGTCCGGCAGGCGGCGAATGACACGCATCACGCGCGCCAGCTGCTTGCGATCGCGCACTTTCAGCTCGAACGTGAGGATCGAGGCATCACCTTCCTGCTCCTCGATCGACACATGATGGATGTTGGTATCGGCGCTGGCAATGGCCGCCGCCACCCTGGCGAGCACACCGGTGCGGTTGACCACGTACACGCGGATCTCCGAGCTGAACAGCCGCTCCGGCGCGCTTTGCCAGCTCACGGGCAGCCACTTCTCGGGATGCTTGCGGTAGTCCTCGACGTTCACGCAGCGGTCGCGGTGGATCACCACGCCGCGTCCTGCCGAGAGGAAGGCGAATACCGGATCGTTGGGCAGCGGGAAGCAGCAGCGCGCGTAAGTGACCAGCAGCCCCTCGGTGCCGGCGATGGCGAGCGGCGCGGGCGCTCCTGCGCCCTTCTCCGGCGCCGCCCCGGGCAGCAGGCGGCGCGCCACGAGCGGCGCCAGACGTTCCCCGAGACCGATCTTCTCGTACAGCTCGTCGATGCTCTGCATGCCGAGCTCGCCGACCATCGCTGCGCGGGTCTGCGGACCGACACTCTCGAGGGACAGGTGAAAGTCGGCGAGCGCCTGCGAGAGCAGCCGCTGGCCGAGATCGATCGCCTCGGTGCGCCGCAGACCCTTCAGGTAGTGGCGGATCGCGCTGCGCGCCTTGGCGGTGACGACGAACCCCACCCACGCGGGATTGGGTACCGCGCCCTTGGCGGTGATGATCTCCACCGTCTGGCCGTTGCGCAGCACCGTGCGCAGCGGCGTCAGGCGCCGGTCGACTTTTGCCGCGACGCAGCGGTTGCCGACGTCCGTATGCACCGCGTAGGCGAAATCGACCACCGTCGCGCCGCTCGGCAACCTCAGGATCTTGCCCTTGGGAGTGAAAACATACACTTTGTCGGGGAAAAGATCGACCTTGACGCTCTCCAGGAATTCCTCCGAAGTGCCGTCCTCCTGCAACTCCACCAGTCCCGACAGCCACTCCCGCGCGCGCTCTTGTTGCATCGATTCGGCGCTGTCGCCGGATTTGTACTTCCAGTGCGCCGCGATGCCGGATTCGGCCACGCGGTCCATGTCCTCGGTGCGGATCTGCACCTCGAGCGGCACGGCGTTGGGACCGAAGAGCGTCGTATGGAGCGATTGATAGCCGTTTACCCGCGGGATGGCGATGTAGTCCTTGAACCGGCCGGGCATGGGCTTGAACACCGAGTGCACCACCCCGAGGGCGCGGTAACAGGTATCGAACTCGTCGACGACGATGCGCAGACCGTAGACATCGACGATCTCGGCGAGCGAGGCGCGCTTGCGCAGCATCTTCTTGTAAATGCTGTAGATGTGCTTCTCGCGCATCTCGACCCGGGCGCGGATACCTCGCTTCTCGAGCGCGGTGGACAGCTGCCGCGCAATTTTCTTCAGGAACTCCTTCTGGTTGCCGCCCGCTTTGCGCAGCGTCCGCTCCAACACCCGATAGCGCTGCGGATAAAGCGCCTGGAAGCCGAGTTCCTCGAGCTCGAGCTTCAGGCTGTACAGACCCAATCGCTCGGCAATGGGCGCATAGATGTCCAATGTCTCGCGCGCGATCGCCCGCCGCCGATGCGGCGGCATGGCATCGATGGTGCGCATGTTGTGCGTGCGGTCGGCGAGCTTGACCAGGATGACGCGCAAGTCGCGCACCATGGCGAGCAGCATCTTGCGGAACGACTCCGCCTGAGCCTCCTCACGGCTCTTGAACTGAATGGCATCGAGCTTGGTCACCCCGTCGACGAGCTCGGCCACATCGGCGCCGAAGCGCGCGGCGAGCTGATCCTTCGGCGTCGGGGTGTCCTCGATGACGTCGTGCAGGATCGCGGCGACGAGCGTGTCGGGGTCGAGATGCAGGTCGGCGAGGATGGCTGCCGTCGCCACAGGGTGTGCGATGAAAGGCTCGCCCGAGAGGCGCTTCTGCCCCTTGTGGGCCGAGGCGCCGAATTCGGCGGCCGCGCGGATGCGCTCGACCTGCTCCGGGGGCAGATAACTGCCGACCGTAGCCAGCAGCTCCTTCAGCCCGGGAGTACGCCTTCCGCCGGGAAGCAGCCCCAGGAGAGAAGACGCATAATCCATATGTTCACTGGGTTAGAACGGTCCCCGGTATCAATCTCCCAGGCCAAACTGCGGAGCGCGGAAGGCGGACTGCATGTCCAGCTCCGAGACGGCGGGGGCCTCGGCCGGCGGGGGCTCGGGCTCGCGCAGCATGTCGACCGTGACGTTGCCGGCGGCGATCTCGCGCAGCGCGACAACGGTCGGCTTATCGTTCTCCAGCGGGACGGTCGGCTCGGCACCATTGGCGATGCGCCGGGCCCGCTGGGCCGCCAGAATCACCAGCTGGAAGAGGTTATCGACGTTTTGCAGGCAGTCTTCGACGGTGATTCGAGCCATGGCGATCCGGAAACCAATGGTTAAGGGGCGCGGCCAGCGCGCAATGAAATTAGAGTATACGGCAAAGAGGACTCTTCAGGCCAGCAGCCGCTCAAGAAGCGGGGCCAGTTCCGGCCGGCCCGCTCTCAGCGCCTCGCCGCCGCCGCCCACGATCCGCACCAGGTCCGCCAGAGCACGCTCGAAATCGTCGTTCACCACAACGTAATCGAACTCACTCCAATGGGACATGTCGCTTACCGCATCGCGCAGGCGGCGAGCGATCACTTCGGCCGAATCCGTGCCCCGTCCACGAAGCCGCTGCTCCAGGGACTCCCGGGACGGGGGCAGCACGAAGACGGTCAGGCAGGAGGGCATGGCCGCACGGACCTGCCGTGCACCCTGCCAATCGATCTCGAGTACCACGTCCTTGCCCTGCGCGAGCTTTTCCTCGACCGGCTCACGGGCGGTGCCGTAGTAATTGTCGAAAACCCGGGCGTGCTCGAGGAATCGGCCTTCATTCGCCATCCTCTCGAATTCCGCCACGGTGACGAAGTAGTACTCCCGTCCCGGGGTCTCGGTAGGACGCCGAGGTCGGGTGGTGTGCGAAATGGACACCTCCAGCGTCGGCATGCGCAGAAGCAGCGCCCGGACCAGCGAGGTCTTGCCGGCGCCGGAGGGAGCGGCCAGCACGTACAGCCGGCCCCGACCCGCGGATTTGCCGGGTGGCTCGCCGGGTGGGCGCTCGAACACCGCGCGCGCACCGGACACCAGCGCCCGCAAGGCCTGGCCGCGATGGCTGATCGCGTTCTTTTCGACCGCATCCAGCTCGGCCGCGGTGCGCCGGGAGCCGGCCGGCAGAAAGATCGGGTCGTAGCCGAAGCCCCCCGCGCCCCGCGGAGCTTGCGCGATCCGGCCTTCCCACGTCCCGCGAGCGATGAGCGGCTGCGGGTCATCGGGGCACCGAACCAGGGCGATCACGCATTGGTAGCGGGCTTCTCGGCGCTCCTGCGGCACCGCCGCGAGTTCAGCGAGAAGCTTGCGGAAATTGGCCTCGTCACTGGCGCCCTCGCCCGCGAAGCGGGCGGAGTACACGCCGGGGCGTCCGCCGAGCGCATCCACTTCGATGCCGGAGTCGTCCGCGAGCGCCGGCAAGCCGGTGAGTCGCGCGGCGTAGCGGGCCTTGAGCAGCGCGTTGTCGACGAAGGTCGTGCCGGTCTCCGGGGGCGGAGTCAGCCCGAACGCACTCTGGGGGAGGAGCGTGAGCCCATACGGAGCAAGCAGTGCGCCGATCTCGCGCAGCTTGCCGGTATTGCCGCTGGCCAGAACTATTTTCATGCGCTGCGCGCAGGGCAAGCCGCGTAGGCGCGGCGAGCTCCGGTCAAGGACGAGGGGCAGGGGAGTCTGTCGGCGAACCGATGGTGGTTGTCGAAACGAACCCCGTACCGATAGCGCCGAAGGGCGCCGATGATAAGCGCCATCGCAGGCTCGCTCACTGCTCCAGCGCCTGCGCCTGCAACGGGAAGAGCTTCTCGATGCCGCCGGCCGCGAGTGCGAGCATGGTATCGAGTTCGTGCCGGCGGAACGCGTGTCCTTCGGCGGTGCCTTGCAGCTCGATGAACGCGCCGCCGTCATTCATCACCACGTTCATGTCGACCTCGGCTTGCGAGTCCTCCCGGTAATCGAGATCGAGCACCACGATCCCGCCGACGATGCCAACCGAGATGGCGGCCACCTGGCCATGCAGGGGACTGGCTGCGATCAGCCGCCGTTTGGCGAGCAGCCGGCACGCCTGTGCGAGTGCCACATAGCCGCCGGAGATGGCGGCGGTACGCGTGCCCCCGTCGGCCTGCAGCACATCGCAGTCTACGGTAATGGTGCGCTCGCCGAGGGCCTTGAGGTCCGTCACCGCGCGCAGCGAGCGGCCGATGAGCCGCTGAATCTCCAGCGTGCGGCCGCTCTGCTTGCCGCGCGCCGCTTCCCTCGGCGAGCGTGTGTGAGTGGAACGTGGCAACATGCCGTATTCGGCGGTGACCCACCCCTGGCCCTTGCCGCGCAGGAAAGGCGGAACGCTCTCCTCGATGCTGGCGGTGCACAACACTTGGGTATCACCGAACTCGGCAAGCACGGCGCCTTCGGCGTGCTTGGCGAAGCGGCGCGTAAAGCTCGCGAGCCGCGGCTGATCGTCGGCGCGTCCACTTGGTCTGGGCATATGTCTAGGCCTCTCTCCGACTATCCGTAACACGCACTGATCCGCATCGTGCACCGGTCTTCGCGCCGCGCAATCCCTGCAGCACGACAGCGCGGGTGCCTCTCATCGGCCATTGCGTCCGCGCCCTTCGCCCAACCACCGCAAGGCGGCGGCCGAGGTGTTGTCGCTCGCGGCTCCGTTGCGGCTCACCGCCTTGCGGGCCAGCTCCTGCAGCGCTGCGTGCAGCGGCGTACCGGAGCCGAGCGCTGTCCCCAGCTCCTCGTCCTTCAGCGGGCCCCACAGGCCGTCGCTGCACACGATCAGCACGTCGCCAGGCTCCAGCGGCCGCCGCCGGGTGATCGCCATGTCCGGCAGGATCGGCGTCCCGCCGAGACAGCACTCGACGTAATTGCGCTGGGGATGCACCTGCGCCTGCTCCGCGGTGATCAGTCCCTCGCGCAGCAATCCTTCCACATGGCTGTGGTCGCGACTGCGCTCGAGCAGCGCGCCGCCGCGGAAATGATAGATCCGGCTGTCGCCGACATGCGCCCACCAGGATGCGCTTTGCTGGACGAGACACAGCGCGCATGTCGCCCGCGGGCGCCGATCGAGCGGCAGGGATTCCCCCAACTTCACCACCTCTTCGTGCGCCCGCCCGAGAGTCAGGTGGAGAAAGCCCATGGGATCGAAAAGCGGCTGAGGTGTACGTCCGAATGCGTCCAGCACGACCTGGCGGGTGACCTCGGCGGCATGCGCGCCCTCGGCATACCCCCCCATCCCGTCGGCGACGACCAGCAGCGCCGCCTGCTCCGCGACGGCGACCGTGACCCTGTCCTGGTTCTCCGCGCGTCCGCCGAGGAGGCTGACGTCGGCATATTCGATCCGCAAAGGAGATCCGCGTAAGTGTTAAGCTTCGGGGTCCGCTTTATAGCATTCCAGGGCGCCGCCGGCGTAGCGTTTACCTATGATTTCCAGCATGACAGGCTTCGCCCGGCGCGAGGCTTCCGGCCCCTGGGGAACGCTCGTGTGCGAGCTGCGCAGCGTCAATCACCGCTTTCTCGAGGCCGGCTTCCGCCTGCCCGAAGAGCTGCGCTCCCTCGAGGGCGAGCTGCGGCAGCGGCTTGCGCGCGACATCCGCCGCGGCAAGGTCGACTGCACCATGACCTGCCGCGCAGCGCAGGCGGCGGGCGGCCTGGAGGTCGACCCGCAGGTGCTCGAGCGGCTCACGGCCCGGCTTGATGACCTCGAACGGGTCATTCCGGTCGGCTCGGTCAATCTGCTCGAGGTCCTGCGCTGGCCCGGGGTGCTCAAGGACCTCACGCCGGGTGGGGAGCAGCTGCTGGCGGCGGCCCGGGCGCTGTTCGATGGAGCGACGGAGGAGCTCAAGGCGGCCCGGGCGCGCGAGGGTCAAAAGCTGCGTGAAGTGCTCGAGCAGCGCTGCGACGGCCTCGAGGCGCACGTCAAGCAGGTACAGGGCCGGCTGCCCGAGATCCAGGCGCGACTCGCCAACCGGATGCACGAGCGGGTCAAGGAGCTTGCTTCCGCGGTGGACCAGGACCGCCTGGAGCAGGAAATCGCGCTGCTCCTGCAGCGGCTCGATGTGGACGAGGAGCTCGAGCGCCTGAGCGCACACATCGCGGAAGTGCGCCGCGTCGTCGGCGCCGACGAGCCCGCCGGCCGGCGGCTCGATTTCCTGATGCAGGAGCTCAACCGCGAAGCCAACACCCTTTCATCGAAGTCCCAGGACCTCGAGACCACCCGCACCGCGGTCGACATGAAGGTCATCATCGAGCAGATGCGCGAGCAGGTGCAGAACGCGGAATAGCGTTCAGGGACGTCCATCACCGTCCTAAATACCCTGCATTTCTAGTGATATTGGCCACGAATGGCCACTTTCGTCCAACCCCATATCGGCTACCCTGTAGGTAGCCGGGCAGCTGAACCGCAGCTGATCCGGTGGCTGCTATTCGGCGAGCAGCAGGATCTCTTGACCGTACACCGTGCCGCGCAGCGCCGGCTCGTTCCGCGAGCTGTGCGAGGATCGGTACCGGAACGAAATCGTCGGCCGGGGGATCAAGCACCCGAGCGTTCCGCGCCGGCATCTCGACTGGTACTTGCTGCCGAAGCGCGTCCGCACGGCAGCGGCGGACTTCACCGCTGCGGACATTG
>JAJZVF010000255.1 GCA_021845825.1 Pseudomonadota bacterium
GTCGAGCCCCACCACATCCACCCTCAGGGGCGTGCGCGCCGCGGCGATCGGCCGGTACGGATCGAGCCGGTGCGCGTTCTTCCACAGCAGCACCGACAACGCGGCCACCACCGCGACCGGCACCAGCCACATCGGCCACTCGAGCGCGGCTGAGAAATTCCACTCGGGCGCGTAGCGCGCCCGAGTGTTGCCTGCCCGGTAGCGCCAGGCGATGAGCGGTACGCCGACGATCACCGGAATCACCACGATCAGGACGATCAGGACGATCAGGACGATCAGTACCACCTGCGCCAAGTGCCGGTACTGCGCCGCGGCAACCGGTCCGTCGGGAGTGAGAAAGCTCTGCCGGCCATCCGTGCAGCCGCTCACAGCCGCCGCCGCCCCCAGAAGCGCAAGCCGCGGCCCACGCCACGGCGATCGAAGGTCATCCGCTTCGCCCGAAGGAGAGCGGACCGTCGCAGTGCCGATGACCGGCCTGCGACCCGGAAACCGAAGACTGCTGCGGCGCATGCCACCTCCCGTTTCGCCTCTCGGCCGCCCGCGCGGACGTTCCGTCGAGCACTGGCCCCGCCGGCACACACCGGCAATGCGACGCAATTTACATATGCTACACATATATAGGTATTTTGTTAATCATTTTTGTCGTTCTTGTATGTATTCAGTGGAGAGAGGTGAGGCGACTGCACCTGCAACGCTGCCCGTGCCGAGCGGCAGAGGAACGGGCGTGCCTGGAACCGACCGGTGCCATGCCGGCCCACCGATCCGGATCAGTCGGCCTTGCGGCGCAGGGGCGTCGGGTAGCGCGGAAAGACGGGCAGCAGCCGGCTCATGAGCGCGGCGGAAGTCACCGCCGCGAGCGTGAAGGGCAGCACGACCTCAACGGCAAACAGCGGGCCGGGATGCAACAGCGCCGGATACATCGCCAGGGCAATGCCGGGCGGATGGAAGATCCGCAGCGACGGTAGCACGATCGCGGCGCTGAGCGCCGCCAACATCGCCACGCCCGGACCGAAACCGAGGAGCGCGCTCAGCCCGGTGCCGAGCGCCGCGCCCGCCACCGAGCCGCACACGACCGCGAGCGGCTGGGCGACCGTGACGCCGGGCAGATACACCAGAATGGTCAGCGTGGCGGCGAAGGGAGGGATCAAGAAAGCTCCCCCGTGCGCATGATCGAGCCAGGCCAACGCCCCGAGCAGTGCGGCCATCCACAGCCACGCCGACAGGCCGGGGCAAAGCGCGGCACCCCGACGCGCGAGCACCCGGGCCAACCATCGAGTTCCGCCGTTCATAGTCCTCACCCTCTCCTCAAAGAGCGCGCGATCGGCGCGCTGAGTGCGCCTACGGAGCAGGTGATGCCGCGCCAAATGGCGTCAGGACTGCCTCTGGCAAGACCGTCTGGACCTGCCCCGGCCCGCCGACACGATGCGCGCGGCAGTCCATCCCGTGTGCGGCGGAACGTATGCGCCCGAAACGGCTTATCCATACACGCTACATATATTATCCATATCGATCGTACTTGTCCATAATTTTGTATATATTGTATGCATAGAGAAGGGCAACGGTACGGAACACAGATGCCTCGACCGAGCCGCTGCGGATTGAGCCCGATGCGGGTCGGGCAGGCGCCATTCCGGCGCCCTGATCGGGATCAGCCGGCCTTGCTCGGCACGGGCTGCGCGTAGCGCGGAAAGGCGGGTAGCGGCCTGGCCGGCCTCGATCGCCGGCCTCGATCGCCGGCCTCGACCCATCCCCCGAGTGTTCCACCACCGGCGGCGCTGCACGGAGTGCACCGAAGGTTGAGCCGAGCTCTTAGGCCACTTCGGCGCCAGCGCCGAAGTAAACTTCACGCAGACGCCTGCGATCTGCCATGACGGGCGTCAGTGCAGCGGAGAGTGACCAAGATCATGACCGAGTCCCTGAACGGCAACCTCGCAGCTCGCGTGGCCGTCGATGCGAATGCCTTGCCATGGACCGCAAGTCCAAGCGGAACCGTCTGGCGTCGGCGCCTGCATCATGTCGGCGCCCCTGAATCCGGTCAGGTCACCTCGATCGTGCGTTACGAGCCGGGCTCGGTCTTCCCGATGCACGAGCATCCGGACGGGGAAGAGATCCTCGTTCTGGACGGGGTGTTCTCGGACGAGCACGGAGACTGGCCCGCGGGCACCTACCTGCTGAACCCGCAAGGGTTCCGGCATGCGCCCTTCTCACGCGCAGGGTGCCTGCTGTTCGTGAAGCTCAGACAGTTCCCCGGGCTCGACCGCAGACACCTCGCCATCGATACCGGCTCGATGCCTTGGACGGCGCAGGCCGGCCGCGACCGCAAGCGCCTCTATTCCCAGGAGGGCTACACCGACCGCATGTATCTGGAGCGATGGCGGGCGGATACCCCCGCTGTTGAGCGGGCCTATCCGCTCGGCGCGGAGCTGCTCGTCCTGCAAGGGTCGTTCGAGGACGAGCTCGGCCGCTATGGCATGCACACGTGGCTGCGCCTGCCCCCTGGGTCTCGACATCTCCCCAAGACCGCCACGA
>JAJZVF010000062.1 GCA_021845825.1 Pseudomonadota bacterium
GAGCACGCCGCGACCCGCAAGCCGGCAGCGGGCGAGACTGCGGCGGGCCGGGGTCCGATGAACTGCACCGCCATCCAGTCACTCAACGCGCGGACATGCGGCTTGTCGGCATCCTTGGGTCGGGTTACGAGATAATAGGTGTCGGCGGTCGGTAACTCGACCGGGAAGATGCGCACGAGGGCGCCGCAGCGGAACCAGTCCTCGCAGTGCACGGTAGGCACCAACGCCACGCCGACGCCGCGCTCGGCCGCGCGCACCACCGCATGCAGGCTGTCGAGCTCGAGCACATTCCTCGGCTCCGGCGTGTCGAGGCCGACTTCCTCGGCCCAGCCGACCCAGGCGTGCGGTCTGGCCTTGTGCACAATGAGCGCCATCTCCTTGAATACGGCGCCGCCGAGCCGGCTCACCGCCGCCGCGTGCTGTGGGGCGCACACGGCCGTCAACGACAGCGCGAACAGGGGTAGGCACCGCATGCCCTGCGGCCGGGCCGCGGCGATGAGAACCGAGATGTCCGCGCTCGCCGGGTGCGTCGCCGGGCGCGCATCGCGCGTGTCGATCTGGATGTCGATGTCGGGGTGCTCGGCACAGAAGCCGGCGAGGCGCGGGATGAGCAGCTCGCTGGCAAAGAACGGCGGCAGCAGCAACCGCAGCGCACGCCGGCCGCCACGGCGCGCGACCTGCGCCAGCGACCGATCGAGCGCCTCGAGGAGAGGTGTAACCTCATCGAGCAGCATCGCGCCGGCGCGTGTCAGCTCGAGGGCGCGCGGCTTGCGCTCGAACAGGCGTGCGCCGAGCGTCTCCTCCAGCTCCTTCATCTGATGACTGACCGCGGATGGCGTCAGATACAACTCCTGCGCAGCGGACTTGAAGCTGCGCAGGCGGCCGGCTGCGCAGAACACCCGCAGGTTCCTGATCGGCGGTGCACGTGACAGGCGCATCATCGCGGCGGTACCGTTCGCAAACAAGGCAGGGACAGAGAAGCAAGATCCGTGCCGGCACGGTTTGCCGCATGAATCCGCGGGTCTATCGGACTCAATGTGTTCTTCGGCGCTCCGGTTGCACCGGACTGGGCCGTACAGGCGCTGCCGTGCACCGACTCGGCGCGGCGTGGTTGGGAATTTAATGCCCGAAGCGCTTTGCGCCCCGGGCGAGGTATTGCGCCTCCTCGGGCGTACTCGCGCGGCCGAGTGCCAAGTTGCGGTGGGGAAAGCGCCCGAAGCGGGCGACGATGGAATGATGCAGCTCGGCGGAATCGAGCGCGCCGGCGAACAGCGGCCGCAGCGCCTGGCCGGAGACCTCCGCGAGGAGCCGGCGGTAGGCGCCGAGCGATTCCTCCTGCGCATCGCTGCGCTCGGCGTGCTGCAAGGGCATGTAGAAGAACAGCCTTTCCACCGGAGAGAGCGCCGCGTCCGCCGCCGCCTGCAGACCGGAAAGGGTGAGCGACAGCGCTGCGTGGTCGGTGGCGAACGCCCGCGCGGTGCCGCGAAAGACGTGGCGGGGAAACTGATCGAGCAGCAGGATGAGGCTCAAGCGCCGGTGCGGGCTGTCCTCCCAAGGCTCGAGCGCACCCGCGGCGGCTCGCTCCACCAACCCACCGAACCGGGTGCGGATGAGGTCATCGACGGCGCGCCGCTCGTCGCGGGAGGCTTGGGCACCGAACCACAGGCGCTGACGTTCCTTCAGCGTCTCAAGGGTGAGCGGTTCACGGCCGAACCAGAAACGGCGCACCTCAAGAGACTCGTCCATCGGTGCGCTCCGCTGCCGTCGTTATGTCAACTTACTCGCAGAGGCTCTCGAGGTAGCCCTGGGCAAGCACCGAGAGACGTTTGCGCGCCAGCGCACGGGCCTTGGGCGCATCGACGATGTACTCGAGCGGACCGCAGACCAGCAGTTGGCGGATGCGCGGATGGCGCGTCGATGCGCGGGCCATCTTGTTGAGCACGGTGAAGCCGCGGTTGATTTTCTCGCGGGGGGCCTGGTTCTGCTCGATGGTGCGGGCCAGGTACTGGCCGAAGCGGGCGTATAGAAAATAATCGTCGTCGCCGACCTGAAAACGGGCTTCGGCGAAGAAGTCAGGGAAATTCTTCTCGAGATACGAATTGACGCTGCACAGAGCGGGACGGGGATCGGAGCTGCTCGACGCGCGTTGCTTCATGTCCTCTGTTACACCTCCCGTGGGTCCGGACCGCCATCACTGGGCATCACGGGCGGTACCACACCCCGCGACGCGGCGCGAATGGTGCGGGAGAAGGACGGAGGATGCAAGCGCAAGTGAGGCGGTGGACGGCAGGAGGCGCTCAATCGCCCCGGCGACGCCGGCGCTGCCGCCATCCTCGGCCCACCAGGTGAGCGGCAAGCCCGGCGGCTGCGAAGAAGGCAAGTGCGCTGGTCGCGAGCGTCACATTCAGCATCCGCTCCAGCGTGCGGTTGCGCAGCCGCACTCCGCGGTCCGACAGCCGGGCGAGGCGTAGCCTTGCGATCACGGGTCTGTGAGCAGCCCCGTAGATCTGGGCTGTCGCCTCGATCACCCTCACTCCATGCGGCCCGACCAGGCGATGGTAAAGGCGGGCGAGGAGGCCGGGCTGGGGTGCAGGCACTTGCGGCACGGCGAGCTCGCCGGCCTGGGCCAGCATCGTGCCCTCGGGCGTGGTGACCGAGAGCTTCAATCCCGGTTTCACGAACCGCGCCAGGTACTTGGGCAGCGCCGGCGAGGCGAGGATCAGACGGCCGCGGGCGCGCAGGGTCCGGGCACGGAGAGTGCCGTAGCTGATGGGGGGCGCGCCCCGCCTGTCACGGTCGTCGATCAGTACGCCGAACCGGCCGTCGGTGAGGGAGAGCGGCATCGAGAACTCGATGTCGTATCCGCCGGCATGCAGCTCCAGTCGGCCGACGATGCGTGGATCGATTATCGCCTGTTGGCGACCGAACTCTCCCGTCACGATGCGGCGGGCCACGATGGGGCCGGGACCAGTCAGCGCGAAAAACTCTGCATGTTGCCCGCCCCGAGGTCCGGCATAACCCAGCCAGAGGCGATCGCCGATCGCAGCCTGACGCAGCGGGTTGGCAAAAGGCGCATCGAACACCACATGAGGGTCCTGCACCTTGAGCAGCACATACAGCATGCGCCCGTACGTGCCGGCGAAGACGGCGAAGCGATGTGGCGCCTTGCCGTAATGGCGCCAGGCATCCGGGCCGTATTGACTGTCTCCGCCTGGGGCGATCCAGCCGGCGTCGCCACCGATGGACAGCGGTGCCGGCAGCGGCACGGCGGTGAGATCATAGCGACCGCGCGCGGGTGTCCCGGGGTAGCGGTAGAGCAGGGTGGCACGACCCTGAAGCGAGGCGGCCACCGTCGCGGCGACCGAGTGCAGCGTTTGCCGTTCGCTCGCACGCAGCGCTGATTCCATCTGCCGGGCGTAACGGATGCCGTCCCAGGGCAGCACCAGAGCGACCAGCGCGAGCAAAAGGACCTTGAGCCAGGACGACATGGAAGTTAAGCACTCTTTCAGCGGAACGATTTATAGTGGAACAGTTGCAGCAACGGTTCCGCTGTCATCATCCATGAAGATACCCGAGATTCTCATCGTCGAGACGGTACACCAGCCCGGGAGCCTCGCGAGAGTGCTGCAGGTGATCGCCGAGGCCGGGCTCGCCATCGAGCACCTGACGGCGTTGCGCCGCGGCCAGGGGCGAACGGTCTGGGAGATCACCCTGGAAATGGACGAGGAGGCCGATCGAAGCCTCTACGATCGCATCGATCAGCTGCCCAACGCGCGCTTCCTCGGCAAGTCCGACCGGGTTTTCAATCGCCACCGGGGCGGTAAGATCCGCACCGTCGCGAGTCTGCCGATCAACACCCGGCAGGTGCTGCGCGACGTATACACACCGGGGGTCGCGCGGGTGTGCCTCGCCATCAAGCAGGATCCGCAGCTCGCGCACGATTACACCAGCATCGACAACACCGTGGCCGTAATCACCAACGGCACGGCGGTCCTGGGTCTTGGCAACATCGGCCCCCTCGCCGGCTTGCCGGTGATGGAGGGCAAGGCGGCGCTGTTCGCCGACCTCGCGGGCCTGTCCGCGGTGCCCATCCTGCTCGAGGAGACTCAGCCCGAGAAGGTCGTGGATCACATCGCGGCCATCCATTTATCCTTCGGCGCCATTCAGCTGGAGGATTTCGCCGCGCCGGAATGCTTCGAGATCGAGAGCCGCCTGCGCGAGCGGCTTGCCAAACCCGTGCTGCACGACGATCAGCACGGCACCGCCGTCGTGGTCCTGGCGGCGCTCATCAATGCGGCACGGCGCGCCCGCCGGAGTCTGCCGGAGAGCACCGTGGGCCAGATCGGCCTGGGCGCGGCCGGTACGGGGATCGTGCGGCTGCTGCGCGCTTATGGCGTGTGCAAGCTCCTCGGCACCGATCGCGACGGAGCCGCGCTCGCGCGCCTGCGGGCCCTCGGCGGCGAGGCCGCGAGCCTGGAATCCATCATGCAGCGTGCCGACATCGTGCTCGCCACCACGGGGGTGAAAGGTCTCATCCGTCCGGATTGGGTCCGACCCGGGCAGGTCATTCTGGCGCTGTCCAATCCCGATCCGGAAATCGATCCCATCGTGGCACGGGAGCATGGAGCTGCCTTTGCCGCCGACGGTAAAGGCATCAACAACCTGCTGGCCTTTCCGGGGCTTTTCAAGGGCGCACTCGCCGCGCGCGCGCCGCGCTTCACCGATACGATGCTCATGGCGGCGGCACAGACGATCGCCGATCTGGCGCAGCCGGAGGAGCTGGTGCCCGACCCGCTCGACAAATCGGTACACGAACGGGTGGCGACAGCGGTGCGCGCAGCCGCGCCGACCGATTTGCTCAAGCCGGAGCCGTCTCCGGCTCCGCCGTAAGAAACCCGCGCAATTTCCCAAGAGCGTTGGCCTCGATCTGCCGGATCCGCTCCGCGGACACCCCGTACTGGCCGGCGAGTTCGTGCAGCGTCGCTTTGTCGTCGCTCATCCACCGACGCCGCAGAATGTCGCGGCTGCGTGCATCCAGGTGCTCGAGCGCTCCGCGCAGCCGCGTAGAGGAGTCATGCTCCCACTCCGTGGCCTCGACCTGTTCGGCCGGATCGGCATCGGGCGACGACAGGTAGGCCGAAGGACCGTAGGACTCCTCCTCATCCGCATCGGGCATCGGGTCGAACGATAAGTCGTGCGCGGCGAGACGCTTCTCCATCTCGTTGACCTCGCCGGGGGTGACACCCAGGTCCTTCGCCACCGCGGCAGTCTCCTCGGCTGACAGCCAAGTGAGGTTTTTCTTCAGCCTCCGCAGATTGAAGAAGAGTTTGCGCTGAGCCTTGGTGGTGGCGATCTTGACCAGCCGCCAGTTGCGCAGCACGTATTCGTGGATCTCGGCTCGGATCCAGTGTACGGCAAAAGACACGAGGCGCACGTTGAGCTTGGGATCGAAGCGCTTTACCGCCTTCATCAGACCCACGTTGCCTTCCTGGATGAGATCGCCCAAAGGCAGCCCATAGCCTCGATAGCCGCGGGCGATGTGCACCACGAAGCGCAGGTGCGAGAGCACCAGCTTGCAGGCGGCGCCGAGATCGTCCTCGCTGCGAAAGCGCTCGGCCAGCGTGCGTTCCTCCTCGCGGTCGAGTACTGGTATGCGGCTCACCCGGTCGATATAGGCGTCTACGCTGCCGACCGGACCCGCGAGTGCAAGGTCGCAGGGCCGGGCGATCAATGCGGTGCTTGCAGTCATGAATACTCCCACGTTCAACGTGCCTAATTTTAGCACTCTGAATATGCGAGTGCTAAGCGCCGAAATGGTTCCCGGGAAAGGATCCGTATCTTCCGTATTGCCTAAGCGAAAGCCTTAACAGAGCAATAAGAAGCATTCATAAAGAATTCATTGTGGATTCAGAATCTTTCGTTATTGTGCGCCGCTTGGTTTTGTGCCGTAGATAGGGCGGCTCCTTTCCGGACCTCGAGATGTACAGCCCAGACGAATCCCAGAAATCTTCCGCTACGTTAGCGCTTCAGCATCGATACGATGGTTTCAGCATCCTGCTGCACTGGCTTACCGTTGTCCTGGTGGTGTGCTTGTGGACCCTTGGCCAGACCCTGGACTTTTTCCCCAAGGGTACGCCCCGGGAGGAGGCGCTTTCCGTGCACATTCTGCTCGGAATGACGCTGGGCGCGACTCTGCTGGTCAGAATTGCCTGGCGTGCGAGCGTCGGGCGCCGGCTGCCGCCCGCCGATTCGGGCTGGCAGGGCCAGCTCGCCCGAAATGTCCATTACGGGTTGTATGCGCTACTGGCGGCGACGGTGGCATTCGGCCTCTCGCGGGTGTGGCTGCACGGCAATCAGGTATTCGACTGGTTCGCCTTCCCCCGGCCGGCCTTCAGCACCCGATCGTTGACCCGGACCATCGGCGGCCTGCACGGGGACCTCGCGGACATCGTGGTCATCGTGGCGGGTCTGCATGCCGCCGCGGCGCTTGTCCATCACTATGTATTGCGGGATTCGGTGCTGCGGCGCATGTTGCCGGGAAAAAGCGGAGCTTGCCCGGAGCAGTGAATATGCGGGATCTTTCCGGCGGGGACCGCCCCGCGCAGCGGGCCGAGCCCAGGTGAGCCCCGCAAGTTCCGCGCGCAGCGCATGATAGAGAGATGCCGGAGCTCCCCGAAGTCGAAACCACCCGCCGCGATATCGAGCCGCACGCCCTCGGCCAGCGAATCGTGGCTCTCGAGGTCTACGAGCCACGGCTGCGCTGGCCGGTGCCTGCATCGCTCCCGGCCCGCGTCGCCGGCCAACGGATTACCGGCACGGAGCGGCGCGCCAAGTATCTTCTGATCAGGCTCACCTCCGGTACACTGCTGCTGCATCTCGGTATGTCCGGCTCGTTGCGTGTGTTATCCGCAGATACTCCCAGGATCGCGCACGATCAGTTCGATTTGAAGCTCGATTCGGGCCAGACTCTGCGCTTCAATGATCCCCGTCGCTTCGGCAGCCTGCATTTCACGCTGGATCCTGCCCGGCATCGACTGCTGAAGCACCTTGCTCCGGAGCCCTTCGAGGCCGCATTCGACACGGACTATCTCTACCGAGTGACCCGCGGGCGCCGGATAGCGGTCAAGCTGCTGCTGATGAACAGCCGCCTGGTCGTGGGGGTGGGTAACATTTACGCCAGCGAAGCACTGTTTCGTGCCGGGATCCTGCCCAAGCGGCAGGCGCGCACACTGTCGCGAGCCGAGGTCGGACGGCTGGTGCGGGCGGTGAGGGTGGTGCTGGCTCAGGCAATTCGGGTCGGCGGCACAACGCTGCGCGACTTCGTGAGGCCCAATGGCTCACCGGGACATTTTCGGCAGAAGCTGTATGTCTACGAGCGTGCGGGCGAGCCGTGCCGGGTGTGCCGCACGGTGATCCGGCAGGTGACGCAACAGGGGCGCTCAACGTACTACTGCCCGAGCTGCCAGAAGTGATGCGGTTTTCCTCGCGGATCATTCGCCGAGCGCACGGGGTCGAAGCACCGCCTTCAAGCGAATACTCCCGGGATGCCGCCGGCCTTTATTCCACCGCAAGAGACCGGTCTGCATTGTTCACGACACGAGCTGCGACCCCGTGCGGGAGCGAGGCCCCGCCGGACGGTCGTCCCGCTCATGGATCATCCGGACTAGCGCTTGCGGCGCTTCTTGAGTTCGGACTCGACGATGGGGTGGACGAACTCGCTCACGTTTCCCCCGAGCACGGCGATCTCGCGCACCAGAGTGGAGGAAATGAAGGTGAACTGCTCCTGCGGCGTGAGGAACACCGTCTCGATGTCCCGCTCCAGATGGCGGCTCATGTTGGCCAGCTGGAACTCGAACTCAAAATCCGAGACTGCCCGCAGACCTCGGATGATCACCGCGGCGCCCTGCTCGCGCGCGAATTCCACCGTCAAGCCCGAGTAACCGCGCACATCCACGTTGGGCAAGTCGCCCAACACCCGGCGTGCCAGGTCCACCCGTGTCTCGAGCGCGAACATCGGCGTCTTGTTGGGATTGGCGGCTATCGCCACAGTCACGCGGTCGAAGATGCTGGCCGCCCGACGCACCAGGTCCTGGTGGCCGTTGGTGATAGGATCGAAGGTGCCCGGATAGACGGCGTTTCGGTTCATTCGGCAGCGGTCCCCCTCTGACGCAAGTAGAGATGATACCCGACCTCGCCGGCTTTTCCGGAACGAACGCTTGCCCAGCCGGGCGGCACGGCCGGCAGGCTGCCGGCAGGGCACTCGACGTAGATCCGCGCGTCCGCCGCCAGCCATCCGCCGACCTGGAATTCCGTGAAGACAGCCGTAAGCAGCCCGGAGTCGAATGGAGGGTCGAGGAAGACGATGTCGAAAGGCTGTGCGGGACCGCGGAAAAAGCTGGCTGCCTTGGCCTCAACGACGCGCCAATCATGCCGGCGGGCCGGATCCCACCGGCAGAGACACTCTTCGATGGCCCGCGTCGCCTCGCCGTCGCATTCGACGAAGGTCACATGCGAGGCGCCGCGGGAGAGGGCCTCGAGACCTAGAGCTCCGCTGCCCGCAAACAGGTCGAGGCAGCGCGCGCCCGGCACTCGCGCCGACAGCCAGTTGAACAGCGTCTCGCGAACGCGATCGGGTGTCGGACGGATGCCGGCCAAGGGCGGAAAGCGCCACCGCCGCCCGCGCCAGGTGCCGCCGATGATTCGCAGCATCCGCGTCGAAGCGCCGCGCTGGTGTGTCTGTCGCCGGTCACGCACGGGGATTAAGATACACTAGCGGCCACACATGGCTGATTCCGATTCCACAGACGGGCTGCCCGGCAACGGGGAGCGGCGGGGTTTCTTCAAGCGGCTCGCCGAGCGCTTCAGTCGCGGCCGGCTCGGCTTGGATCTGCCCGATCTTCTGCGGGGACGCCGGATCGACGCGCAGGTCCTCGAGGACCTCGAGACAAGGCTGCTGACGGCGGATGTCGGAATCGATGCCACGGCGCACATTCTCGCCGACCTGCACAAGAAGGTCGCCCGCAAGGAACTCGCCGACGTCGACGCATTGGTTGCGGCGCTGCGCGAGGCGGTGGCCGGGATTCTCGCCCCGTGCGCGCGGCCGCTCGTCATCGATCCGGGCCAAAAGCCCTTCACCATTCTGGTCGTGGGCGTCAACGGCTCCGGCAAAACCACCACCATCGGCAAGCTCGCCCGGCGCTTCCACGATGAAGGCCGCAGCGTCGTGCTCGCCGCCGGCGATACTTTCCGCGCCGCGGCCATCGAGCAGCTGTCGATATGGGCCGAACGCAGCGGCGCGGACTGCATTGCCCAGCATGCCGGGGCGGATCCCGGCGCCGTGGTCTTCGATGCGCTGCAGTCCGCGCGCGCGCGCAAGGCGGACGTCCTGTTGGCGGATACCGCCGGCCGCCTGCACAGCCAATCGCATTTGATGGAGGAGCTGAAAAAGGTCAAACGTGTCGTGCAGCGGGTCGACCCGACCGCTCCGCATGAGGTCCTGCTGGTTCTCGACGCCAACCAGGGGCAGAACGCGCTGGCGCAGGCCGTTCAATTCCACGAGGCGGTCGGGGTGACCGGCATCGTCATCACCAAGCTTGACGGCACGGCCAAGGGCGGGATAGTGGTCGCGATCGCACGCCGTCTTGGGCTGCCGATCCGCTTCATCGGCATCGGCGAGCAGGCGGGGGATTTCGGCGAATTCGCGGCGCGCGAATTCGCCTCGGCGCTGGTCGAAGGGGCGCGTGCGGGCTCGGGAGTGAGCGGATGATCCAGTTGCAGCGGGTGAGCAAGCGCTATCCCAACGGACGGGAGGCCCTCGCCAACGTGAGCTTCTTCGTCGATCGCGGCGAGATGGTTTTCGTAACCGGTCGCTCGGGTGCGGGCAAGAGCACGCTGCTGAAGCTGATCGCGCTGCTCGAGCGGCCGACGCGCGGCACGGTGAATGTCAACGGACGCAACATCGGCGCACTCAAGGCGCGCCACATACCGGCCTTCCGGCGGCAGATCGGGGTGGTGTTCCAGGATCACAAGCTGCTCGTCGACCGGCCGGTGTTCGACAACGTGGCCCTGCCGCTGGTGGTCGCGGGAGCTCCTTTCCCGGAGATCGGCAAGCGCGTGCGCGCCGCCCTCGACCAGGTGGGCCTGCTCGGCAAGGAACGGATGCTGCCCATGGAGCTGTCCGTCGGGGAGCAGCAGCGAGTCGGTATCGCGCGCGCCGTTGCGGGCAAGCCGACACTGATCGTCGCCGACGAGCCGACGGGCAACCTCGATCCGGAGCTGTCGATCGAAGTGATGCGCCTTTTCAGGCGATTCAGCCACGTCGGTGTGACCGTGCTGGTGGCAACGCACGACAAACATATCGTGCGCGAGTTCGGCGGCCGCGAGATCGTGCTCGACAGTGGCGAGATGCGCGGCGGCGACCCGGATCCGCTGCCGCCGCTGGTGGCCCACCGCTGACCCGGAGGCGCCATGAGTCCCGCCACGCTTGCCACTCGCCACGTGCAGGCCCTGCTCGGCGCCCTCGGACGCCTGGCGCGCTCGCCGCTCGCCACGGTGTTCACGTTGTTGGTCATCGGTCTGGCGCTCACTCTGCCGGCCGCGTTGGGTCTGCTCCTGACCAACGCCGAAGCCGCCACCGGCGGCTTCGTTCAGGCGGTAGACATGTCGGTGTACCTTAAGCCCGGCGTGTCATTGCAGCAGGCACAACGGCTCGCGGAGCGGGCGCGCACGATCCCCGGCGTCAAGAACGTCAGGGTCATTTCGGCGGCGCAGGGGCTGCGGGAATTCCGCAAGTATTCGGGCTTCGGCGCCGCGCTCGATGCGCTGCGCAGCAATCCATTGCCCAATGTGCTGCACATCGTGCCGCAGCCGGCAGCCAGCAGCGCGGTCGATCTCGAGCGGCTGCGCCGTGATCTGGCGGCCTGGCCGGCGGTGGACATGGTGCAGCTCGATGCGCAATGGGCGCTGCGCTTCAACGCGATATTGGGGGTGCTGCGACGGCTGGTATCCACCGCGGCGGTGCTGTTGGGCGCCGGCGTGCTGGCGGTGGTCGGCAACACCATACGGCTCGAGATCCTCAACCGCCGTGCCGAGATCGAGGTGACCAAGCTGGTCGGCGGCTCGAACGCCTTCGTGCGCCGTCCCTTCCTGTATACCGGAATGCTCTATGGGCTAGGTGGCGCGGTGCTCGCCTGGCTGATGCTCGAGGCGGTGCTGATCGGACTCACCGGTCCTGTCGCTCGGCTGGCGCAGCTGTACGGCAGCGGCTTCGTGCTCAGGGGGCTGACCGGGCGGCAGTGCGGCGTGCTGTTCGGCGGAGGCCTGGCTTTGGGGTGGCTGGGGGCGTGGATCTCGGCACACCGCCACCTGCGCAGCATCGAGCCGAGAGCTTAGGCCTGGCTATAGGGCGGTCGGGTGCGGATCTCGGCACGCCGCCGGCTGCGCGGCATCGAGCCGAGGGCTTGCATGTACGCGAACTGTGTCTCCGTGCGCCCTCGGCGAGCCGCTCTCGCGCTTGCGTGAGTGCCCGACGAAGACATCCGGAAAACCCCGATCAGCGGCAGCGCTCCAGCCTCCCCGGGGGTTCGCGGGCTCATACGCCCGCCGGCGGCCGGCTATTTGATCTTGGCTTCTTTGTAGGCGACGTGCTTGCGTGCCACGGGGTCGAACTTGCGCACCTCCAGCTTGTCCGGGTGCAGGCGCTTGTTCTTGGTGGTCACGTAGAAATGGCCGGTGCCGGCCGAGGAAAGCAGCTTGATCTTGTCGCGCATGGCTGGGCTCCCGTCAGATCTTCATGCCCTGGGCGCGCAAGGTGGCCACGACCTGGTCGATACCTTTTTTCTCGATGGTGCGCAGCCCATGCGCTGAGATGCGTAATGACACCCAGCGCTTCTCAGCCTCCAGCCAGAACCGCTGGGTGTGCAGGTTGGGCAGGAAGCGGCGACGCTTCTTGTTGTTCGCGTGGGAGACGCGATTTCCTACAGCCGGCCCTTTGCCGGTGATCTCGCAGACGCGGGACATATGCAACAACCTTAAAAAAATCAGATACTTGGCCAGATTCCGATGCGATCCCCGAGGTGCTCGGACTGCGGCGGCCATGGCCTGTCCGCAGGAGCCGGCCTTTATACCAGCAGCGCCGCAGTCCGGCAAGGGAGCCGCGGCGGGCCCCGCGGGAGGGTCCGGCACGCTCAAAGAAGCCCATGCTCGGCAAACGAATAGCAGTGGCTGCCGCCGACGATGACATGATCGACCAGCCGCACGTCCATCAGCGTGAGACAGTCTTTCAGGCGGGCGGTGATCGCATCGTCGGCCGGACTTGGATCGGTACCGCCCGAGGGGTGATTGTGCGCCACGATCACCGCGGCGGCATTGTGCAGCAGCACTTGCCGCAGCACCTCGCGGGGATGGACCTGCGCGCAGTCGACTGTCCCGCGGAACAGCTCTTCGAAGGCGATCAGTCGATGGCGGATATCCAGGTACAGGCAGCAGAAGACCTCGTACGGGCGGTCGCGCAATTGCGCCAACAGGAAGCGGTGGGTCGCCTGAGGGCTCGTGAGCGGCTGTCCCGAACGCAGCTCTTCGTGCAAGTGGCGCCGCGCCAATTCGACCGCCGCCTGGACGGTCGCGTAGCGCGCCGGCCCCATCCCCTTGCGGCGCCAGCGTGAGCGCTCGGCTGCCAGTAGAGCGCGCAGGGAGCCGAAATCGTTGAGCAATGCCCGGGCCAGATCCACGGCCGAGCAGCCGGGCACCCCTGAGCCGATGAGCAGCGCCAGGAGTTCCGCGTCCGTCAGGGCGTGCGGCCCGTGACCCAAAAGCTTCTCGCGTGGGCGCTCGGAGAGCGCCCATTTGCGTATGGGCAGCAGGCCGGCTTCTCGTACCTCGATCTGCATCGGCAGCACTCCCTTGGTGGGGGACGTTCATCTTGGGACGGCGCAGGGCGGCCGGGGAGGGGGGGAATCGGCGGTGTTCATGCAGAAATACGCAAATCACGCCGGCCGGTTTGCGTGGCGGGTGAAAGGCGCCGGATAATCACGGCATGCAAGGCAAGCATATCCTGCTCGGTGTCACCGGCGGCATCGCCGCATATAAGAGTGCGGACCTGGTGAGGCGCTTGCGCGAGCGCGGCGCCGAAGTTCAGGTGGCCATGACGCACGCCGCGCGCGAGTTTGTCGGCCCGATCACCTTCCAGGCTCTCTCAGGCCGTCCGGTGAGACTCGACCTTTGGGATAGCGCGGCCGAGGCGGCCATGGGCCACATTGAGCTCGCCCGCTGGGCCGAGCTGGTGCTGATTGCGCCGGCGAGCGCGGATTTTCTCGCGCGCCTGGCCGGCGGAAAGGCCGATGACCTGCTGGCAACGCTATGTCTCGCGACCGAGGCGCCAATCGCCGTCGCGCCGGCCATGAATCGCATCATGTGGAGTAACGCCGCGACGGCGGCCAACGTCGCGCTGCTTCGCCACAGGGGCGTACATGTGCTCGGGCCGGCCGAAGGTGCACAGGCCTGCGGCGAGGTGGGCGAGGGACGCATGCTCGAGCCTCAGGACCTCGCCGATCGCGTTGCCGAGCTGCTTCCTCACGACGGACCGCTGCGCGGCCGGCGCGTGCTGATCACCGCTGGACCCACTCGCGAGCGCATCGATCCGGTGCGCTTCATCAGCAATCGCAGCTCGGGGAAGATGGGTTTCGCGGTGGCACAGGCCGCACGCGAGGCCGGCGCGGAGGTCGTTCTGGTGAGTGGGCCGGTCGCTTTGCCGACGCCGGCCGGTGTGCGGCGTGTGGATGTAGAGAGCGCGGAAGCCATGCTGGCAGCGGTGCAATGCGAGGTCGAGCAGGCGGATATTTTCATCTCAACCGCAGCTGTGGCGGATTACCGGCCCGCCAGTCCCGCCGAGCAGAAGATCAAGAAAACCTCCGATCGCCTGCACCTCGACATGGAGCGTACCGTCGACGTGTTGGCAACGGTGGCTGCCCGGACCAAGCGCCCTTTTGTGGTCGGCTTCGCCGCTGAGACCGAGTCGGTCGAGCAGAATGCCCGAGCGAAGCTGCTGAAAAAAGATCTCGACATGATCGCGGCCAACGAGGTCAGCCACACCAAGGGATTCGACTGCGAGGACAACCATCTGGTCGTGCTGTGGCGCAACGCGCGACAGGACCTGGGCAGCGGGCCGAAGCCGGCCCTGGCGCGCGAGCTGGTGCGTCTGATCGCTGAATCCTACACGGCGTCCCTTGCGGGTACGCGCCAACTCGACACGGTCCAGGCTTGAGCGCCCGGCCTGCTGCGGCGCGGCCGCTGAAGATCAGACTCCTGGATCGGCGCCTCGGCACGGAGTTTCCGCTGCCGGCGTATGCGACCGCGGGCTCGGCGGGCCTGGATCTGCGCGCCTGCCTCGATGGGCCGCTCACCCTGATGCCGGGGCGCGCCGAGCTCATCCCCACCGGCATGGCCGTTCATCTCGCGGACCCCGGGCTCGCGGCGGTGATCCTGCCGCGCTCGGGTCTCGGCCACAGGCACGGAGTGGTGCTCGGCAACCTCGTGGGCCTGATCGACTCCGACTACCAGGGCCAGCTGATGGTGTCTTGCTGGAACCGCGCCCAGGAGCCTTTCCTCATCCAGCCCGGCGAGCGCATCGCGCAGCTCGTCGTCGTCCCGGTGGTGCAGGTAGCGCTGGAGGTGGTCGATTCCTTCGAAGAGAGCAGGCGCGGCGCGGGCGGCTTCGGGCACTCGGGCAGGCACTAGCGCTTTTGCGCCCTTGCCT
>JAJZVF010000063.1 GCA_021845825.1 Pseudomonadota bacterium
AAGCTCCTCCGGCGGATGAGTAACCGGGCGACTCAAGTCCCCGGGTCTCGGGCCGCTACAGTGGGCATCAGCATCGAGAGCGACAGAACGTGAGCCCTTACTCCCCGCAGGCGAAGCTTGCCGCGTATCGCAGCGTCGACGCCCACGGCATCGTGGCAGGTGCCGACCCGCACTCCCTGGTGCTCACCCTGTTCGATGCGATCATCGGCCGGCTGATGGCGGCACGCGCCTGCATCGAGCAGGGGCAGATCGCCCGCAAGGCCGGCCTGCTGCACAGCTCCGTCACGCTGCTCGGGGAACTGCGCGGCAGCCTCGACATGCAAAATGGCGGATCGCTGGCCCGGAACCTGAGCGACCTGTACGACTACATGCTGCGGCGGGTGCTGCACGCCAACGTGAGCAACGACCAGGCGGCTCTCGGGGAAGTGCTGGGGCTGCTCGGGGAGATCCGCGAGGCTTGGGCGGCGATCGGCCCGGAAGTGAAAGGCCGGGGATCGGGGGCGGCGGCCGCAGGGTGAAGGCAAGCCCGCCGAGCGCTGCTCCTGCTGCCAAGGGTGAGCCATGAGCGAACAACACGATTCGATTGCGGTCGGCGCTGCGCAAGGCCTCGGTTTCGGAGCGCCCTCCGCCGACGCCGGTCCGCCGCAGCGGCCGCCCCACCCGGGAGGCTCGGCGCAACCCGCCGCGCCGGCGAGCCCGCAAGGAACGCCGGCGGCGCCGGACCCCATCGCCCGGTCGCTCGCGCAGATCAACGCCCGCCTCGCCGCAGTCGACCGCGTGGTGATCCTGCGTGTCAATCCGCAGACGGGCATCACCATCGCCGAGATCACCAACGCCTCCACCGGCGAAGTGTTGCAGCAGATCCCGAGCGCCGACCTCCTGCACCTCGCCGAGCTGCTGCAAAGCTGGGCGCACGGCGACAGCGCCCTGGTGAACATGCTCGCCTGAAGGAGGCGGGTCGCGGCGCCCCCCGGGCGGATGCCGCGATCATCCGCGGCGCCGTGCGCTCTTCGCCGGGGAGCTGCAGCGTGTGGGCGAGCGAGGTCAGCCCACGAACCGGCGCGCATTCCTGAACAGGCGCATCCAGCCGCTGTATTCACCGGCGCCCTCCGGTCGCCACGAGTTCTGCAGGTAACGCGTCGATCGCTCCGGATGGGGCATGGTGATGGTGACGCGGCCGTCCGTGCTCGAGAGTGCCGCGATGCCCAAAGGCGACCCGTTGGGGTTGTAGGGATAGGTCGTGGCGACCTTGCAGTCATGGTCGACGTAGCGCAAGGAGATGAGTGCACCCGCGGCGCAGGCAGCGGCGGCCGCCTCGGTGTCGAACTCGGCGCGCCCTTCCCCGTGCGCCACGGCGATCGGCAGGAACGCGCCTGCCATGCCGGCGAGCAGCACCGAGGGAGAGCGCAGCACCTCCACCAGCGCGAATCGGGATTCGTACTGCTCGCTGCGGTTGCGGACGAACCGCGGCCAGTGCGCCGTGCCCGGAATGATGCTCTTCAGCGCGGCAAACATCTGACAGCCGTTGCACACACCGAGCGCGAAGGTGTCCGGCCGCTCGAAAAACCCCTGGAACTGCTCGCGCAGCCGGTCATTGAACAGGATGGACTTCGCCCAGCCCTCGCCGGCGCCGAGCACATCGCCGTAGGAAAACCCCCCGCAAGCCGCCAGGCCCGCGAACTCGCGCAAGCTGCGGCGGCCCGCGATGAGGTCCGTCATGTGCACGTCGTACGGTGCGAAGCCCGCGCGATCGAAGAACGCCGCCGTCTCGGTGTGGCTGTTGACGCCCTGCTCGCGCAAAATGGCAACCTGCGGACGGATGCCGCGCGCGATGTACGGGGCGGCGATATCGTCCTGCGGATCGAACGGCAGCGAAACCGTCAGGCCCCGGTCCTCGACCGCGGTCTGCGCGCGGTATTCCTCATCGGCGCACTGCGGGTCATCGCGCAGGCGGCGCATCTGCCAGGAGGTCTCCGACCAGGCGGCACGCAGCGCGCTCCAGGGCTCATCCACCACCAGCGCCCCGCCGACCCGGACCCTGATCCGCATCTGCCGCGCCGGCGCGCCGATCCGCAGCGACAGGTCGGCGAGCCCATGCCGGGCGAGAATGTCCGCAACGCCTGCCGCGCTTGCCTCGGCGATCTGCAGCACCACCCCCGGCTCTTCCGCGAACAGCCGGGCGAGCGCCGGCCCGCCCGCCGCGGGCAGATCGAGATCGAGGCCGCAATGGCCCGCGAAGGCCATCTCCAGGGCCGTGACGATCAGCCCGCCGTCGGAGCGGTCGTGATAGGCGAGCACCAGACCCTCGCGGCGCAGCTCGGCGAGCGCTTCGGCCAGGCGCACCAGGCGCTGCGGATCATCGAGATCGGCGGGCCGGTCGCCGAGCTGCCCGTACACCTGCGCCAGCGCCGAGCCGCCCAGCCGGCTCTCGCCGGCCGCCAGATCGATCAGCCACAGCGCCGTGCCTTCCTTCGGGCTCAGCTGCGGCGTGAGGGTCTTGCGCGCATCGCGCACCGGCGCGAACGCCGATACGATGAGCGACACGGGCGCAACCACGGATCTCTCGCCCTGCCCGTCCTGCCAGACGGTGCGCATCGACAGGGAGTCCTTGCCCACGGGGATGGCGATGCCGAGCGCGGGGCACAGCTCCCGCCCCACGGCGCGCACCGTCTCGTAGAGGGCCGCATCCTCCCCCGGCTCCCCGCAGGCGGCCATCCAGTTGGCCGACAGCCGGATACGGCCGAGGGAGTCGATGTCGGCCGCGAGGATGTTGGTGATGGCCTCGGCCACCGCCAGGCGCCCCGAGGCCGGCGCATCGAGCAGCGCCACCGGCGTACGCTCGCCCATGGCCATGGCCTCGCCTGCGTACCCGCGATAATCCGCGAGCGTCACCGCCACATCGCTCACCGGCACCTGCCAGGGCCCGACCAGGGAATCGCGGCTGACGAGTCCGCCCACGGTCCGATCGCCGATGGTGATGAGGAAGGTCTTGTCGGCCACCGCCGGCAGCCGCAGCACGCGATAAAGCGCCTCGCGCACCTCGATCGACGCGGTGTCGAGCGGCCGGACTGCCGGGGCGACGCTGCGCACCTCGCGCATCATGCGCGGCGGCTTGCCGAGCAGCACCTCGAGCGGCATGTCGATCGGATCCCCGCCGAGCAGAGGATCGTGTACGGTGAGGACGCCCGTGTCGTCGAGCTCGCCGATCACCGCGAACGGACAGCGCTCGCGCGCGGCAATCGCACTGAATACGGGCAGATCCCCCGGAGCAACCACGATGACGTAGCGCTCCTGTGCCTCGTTGCACCACAGCTCGAGAGGGGACATCCCAGGCTCTGCGCTCGGGATCGCGCGCAGGTCCACCTTTGCGCCGCGGTGACTGTGCGCCACCGCCTCCGGCACGGCGTTCGAGAGCCCGCCCGCCCCCACATCGTGGATGAGCAGAATGGGATTGGCCTGCCCGAGCGCCCAGCAGCCATCGATCACCTCCTGGGCGCGGCGCTGGATCTCGGCGTTGCCGCGCTGCACGGACGCGAAATCGAGGTCCGCGTGCGAGGCACCGCTGCCTACCGAGGAGGCGGCCCCGCCGCCCAGACCGATCAGCATGGCCGGGCCGCCGAGCACGATGAGCTTGCCGCCCACCGGCACGGCGGATTTCTCGACGTGGCCGCGGCGGATGCTGCCGAGCCCGCCGGCGATCATGATGGGCTTGTGGTAGCCGCGCACGCGACCGGGCGGATCGTCCGCGGCACGGTGCTCGAAGGTGCGAAAGTAGCCGCAGATCGCCGGGCGGCCGAATTCGTTGTTGAAGGAAGCCGCCCCGATCGGCCCTTCGAGCATGACGGCGAGCGGAGAGGCGATGCGTCCGGGAGCTTCGGCCGCGCGCTCCCACGGCCGCTCGAATCCCGGGATGTGCAAGTCAGAGACCGTGAAGCCGGTCAGCCCCGCTTTGGGTTTCGCACCGCGCCCCGTGGCCCCCTCGTCCCGGATCTCTCCGCCCGAGCCGGTCGCCGCCCCCGGGAACGGAGAGATGGCCGTCGGGTGGTTGTGCGTCTCGACCTTCATCAGGATGTCGATGGGCTCGGCGCTCTCGCGGTAAGCCCCGGTGCGCGGATCGGGGAAGTAACGTAGCGCGTGCGCGCCTTCGATCACCGCGGCGTTGTCGCGATAGGCCGAAAGGATGCCCTGCGGATGGCGCGCGTGGGTGTGACGGATCATCGCAAACAGCGACTCCGCGCGCGCTTCGCCGTCGATGATCCAGCGGGCGTTGAAGATCTTGTGCCGGCAGTGCTCGGAGTTCGCCTGCGCGAACATCATGAGCTCGGCATCGGTGGGATCGCGGCCGATCTGGCGGAAGCTGGCCAGCAGATAATCGATCTCGTCCGCCGAGAGCGCGAGCCCCATCTCGCGGTTGGCCTGCTCGAGAGCCGGCCTGCCGCCCGAGAGAGCGATACGCTTGCACGGGCTAGGCGAGGCATGGCCGAACAGCCGCTCGGCCTCGGCCGCCTCATAGAGCGCCATCTCGGTCATGCGATCGAGGAGGGCCGGCGCGAGTCTCGAGAGCGTCTGCCTGCCAAGCGGCGCGGCGGCCCGCAGGCGGAACTCGATGCCGCGCTCGATCCTGTGCACGGCCTCGAGGCCGCAGACGTGGGCGATATCGGTGGCCTTGCTCGACCACGGCGAGATCGTCCCCTCTCGCGGCACCACCCACAGCGGCTGCCCGCCGTCGTGCACACCGCCGGCGCGCGGACCGTAGCTCAGCAAGCGCTCGAGCCGCTCCCGCTCCTGCGCCGTGAGCGCGCGGGCCAGCGCGGCGAAATGCACGAATTGCGCACTGACCGCACGGACCGCCGGCTCGAGGCGGCGCAGGCGCTCGAGCAGCTTGTCGATGCGGAAACCGGACAGCGCCGGCGCGCCCGGCAACGCGAGAATCCTGGGCCCGCTCATGGGCGGCTATTTTTTCTCACCCGGCGGGACCGAGTACAGCGGCATGGGAAACTGCGCCACCGTGGCACCACCTTCGAGCGCGGTGATCTTGCTCACCCCCTGCTTCTTGACCTCGTCGATGCGCAGCACCGAGTGCAGGGGCAGGAATGTGCGCTTGACCCCGCCGAATTCACCCTTGATCCGCTCCTCGGAAGGGTCGAGCACCACCGAGGAGCGCTCGCCGAAGACGAAATCCTCGACCTCGATGAATCCGAACAGCTCACCATGACTGACCTTGCGGGCATAGATCTCATAGACCTTGCCTTGATTGGCGAACATAATACGGAAAATGTGACTGGCTGCCATGGAGAGGACACGACCCGCTGCTAGCTTGGAGGGCACATTATAGGGGGTATTGCCGCAGGCGCCCGGGAATCGGGTCGCCCCACCGATACCACCGCTTGCCCGAAACCATCACTTCGAGCCGCATACCATGGCGCTTCGCCTGCGCGTCGTCAGCGAGCACCGGCAGCCGGCCGGCCGCGACAGCATCACCTTCGGGGTCGAAGGCGGCTCGATCGGCCGCGCCGCCGACAATGACTGGGTGCTGCCGGATCCCCGGCGCTACGTCTCGGCCCACCACGCGCGCGTGCATTGCCAGGATGGGCAGTACTACCTGGAGGACATCAGCACCAACGGCGTCTACGTCAACGACGACACCGAGCCGCTTGCCAAGCGCGAATCGAACCGCTACCGGTTGTGTGAGGGCGACGTGTTGCGCATCGGGGAATATCGCATCGACGTCTCTCTCGATGCTGCCGTTGGCGGCGATTCGCCGGAGATGCCCTCGCGCATCATGGCCGTACACCCGATCGGCGCGGCCCAGACCGATATCGGTGCCGTGCTCGATCTGGATGACCTGCTCGCGGTGGATCCGGCCGGCGATGCCTTCGGAACCGCCGGAGGCGAGCGGCAGCCTCTTGTGCCCGCAGCGCGCGACCCCGGCGCCGCAGCGCTGCGTGAGGCGACGCCGGCGCATGCCTCGCCCGCGCCTGCATCCCCGGCGCCGGCTGCCGCCTCGCGCCCGCGTCGCGCCGGGACAACCGAGGAGACGGCAGCGCGCCGGATGACCCGACCCGCCCGCCCGGCGGGCCACGAGGGTGAAGACAGAGCCGTCTTTGCGCACGATCCGGCGCTGCAGGCCTTTTGCCGGGGCGCGGGCATCAAGCCCGAGCAGATCGCGGCGCAGGCCCAAGGCCTGCTGCACCTCACCGGGCAGCTGCTGCGCGAGGCGCTGGTGGGCCTGAAGGACGTGGAGCGCGCACACGGTCAGCTGCGTGCCCGGTTCGGCATCACCCTGGCGCCGCCTGAGCCCGGCCCCGGCCCGACGCTCGCACAGCTGACCGTCGAGGAGCTGTTGCTCGCGCTCATCCGCCAGCATGATGAGCATAGCCTGGATGCCGTGCGGTGGCTGCGCGAGCGTCACGATGAGATCAAAGCTCGCGAGCAGGCGCTCGCGCAGGCCGTACGCACCGCCTTCCTGGAGTTCATCCGGCGGCTGGATCCGGCCGAGCTCGAAGCGCGCTTCGCCGGCGCCACTCGGGACGGCGCCGGGCCGAAACCCTGGGAGCAGTTCACCGCCTTCTACCGCAGCCTCGTGGGACCGGCCGAGCAGCTGCCCAGAGCCTTTCTGGAATCTTTGGCCGAGGCCTACAAGGACGCTCTGCGGCCGAGCACCCTCGACATGCCGGGCGGAACCGGCGCCTTCCGCTCCCCCGAGAAGCCTCGCTGACACCCACCGGGTTGCCGGGCAGCCCGCGACGGCTGCGGTCCACGGCGCGCGCCGCGCTCCGGGGGCGCAACCCGCCCGGCCGGCGCCCCCGATGGGGCCGCCTCGGGGTTGACGAGCCGTTGCGTCTAGGTCTCGAGAAACAGCCGGTGCAGCCGTCGGGACTCCTCGCGCGCGAGCTCCTCGAGCACCGTCTCGAGCGGCTGCGGCTTGCCGAAGACATAACCCTGACCGTAGTCGACACCGAGCTCGCGCATCCGCTCGGCGATCGCCTCATTCTCGACGTATTCCGCCACAGTGTCGAGCGACAGGCCTCTGGCGAGCTCGATGATGCCGCGCACCGTGGCCTGCGAGCGGGAATTGGTCAGGATGTCGCGGACGAACGAGCCATCGATCTTCAGGCGCGTGATCGGCAACGCCTTGAGGTAGGTCAGCGAGTTCGAGCCGGTACCGAAATCATCGAGCGCGAAGCAGCACTTCCAGGCGGTGAGCCGGCGGATGAACTCCTCTGCGCGCGCCAGATTGCTCACGGCGGCCTGCTCGGTGATCTCGAACGTGACGCTCCCGGGGGGAAGGCCCGCCGCCCGCAGCGACTCGGCAAGCTGGCGGAAGAATTCCTCATCGCCGATCGATTGTCCGGACAGATTGATCGACAGTGTCAGGCCGCGCGACTTGAGCATGCTGCGGTAGGGGGACAGCACCTGCAGTGCCCGGCGCATCACCCAGCGATCGACCGTCGGCAGCAGCTGGTAGCGCTGTGCGGCCTGGATCAGCGTGCTCGGCAACACGATGCCCCCGTCGGGGTCGAGCAGCCGCAGCAGAATCTCATACCCGCCGGGCAGTTGCGGATCGCGCAGCGGCGCGATGCGTTGCGCGTAAAGGCGCAGCCGGTCCGCCCGCAGCGCCGCACGCAGCTGGCCGACCATGACCGCGTCCTGATGGCTGCGCAACATGGAGCGGTCATCGCAGCTGTAGACCTCGATCCGGCCGCGGCCCCGCTTCTTCGCCGTCTTGCACGCCACCTCCGCCGTGGCGAGTGCGCGGGCCAGCCCCTGCGGCATGCGCACGAGCGCCGCGATACCGCAGCTCACGGAGAACTCGATGGGCGCGTCCACCGGGCCGATCGCGAGCCGCTCGATCACCGCCTGAATACGCCGGGCCACCGCCTCGGCCTCGCCCGTGTCGGCTTGCGGCAGCGTGATCGCGAACTTGTCGCCGGTGAGGCGGGCCGCGAGCGCCTGCTCGGGCAACTCGGGCGGCGCGAGCACATCGGCCACCCGCACGATCAGCTCATTGCCCACCTCGAACCCGTGCAGCTCATTGACATCGCGCATGCCATCGACATCGACGTACAACAAAGTGCCGCCGGCGCCGCCCGAATCCTCCGCCAGCCGCGCGTACATGTGCTCGAGGCCCTCACGGGTGTACAGCCCGGTCATTGCATCGAACTGCGCCTCGATGAAGCCGGCGCTTTGCCGGCCGATATGTTGGGCGAGGAAGATCTGCCGCTTGCGAAAGCCGGCCGCCCCGGGCGGATTGAAGAAGGCGAGCACGCCCGTCACCCGGCCATTCTCCCGGGCGACGGGCACGCAGAGGATCTTGCACGCCGGCACGCCCGGTACGCTGCGGCGCACGCCGTCGACGACCAGCGGGCGGTGCTGCCGCTGCGCCCACACCAGCAGGTGGCTGCGGGTTCGCTCCCACGCCGCGCGCATCTCGGCCGCATGCTCGGCATCGCAGACCTGCTCGATGCACAGGTGCTTGTCCGGCACGAACAGCACCCCGAAGGATCCGCCGAGGTGGGCGGCGGCGGCGGCCAGCAGCTCCTCGAGCACCTGCCGCTCATCGGCCGCCCCGCGCAGGTCGCCGGTGACATGCAGGAGCCACTCGAGCTCGGCGGCGCGCTCGGCCAGGGAGCGCGCGCGCTCCTCGCCGTCCGGCCGGCGGCGCTGCAGCTCGCGACGCAGGCACTCGAGCAGCGGCTTCAGGGTCTTGAACAGCCGACCGGCGAATCCCTCCGGCGGCGCCGCCGAGCGTATCGAGGGCTGCAGAACGCCGAGCACACCGAGCAGCGCGCCGCCGGACTCTACCGGCAGCACGGTGAGCCAGTACTGCACCCCCTGGCGTACCGTGGTCGATTCCTTGGGCACGCCATTGCCGCCGTCCCAGCCGAGCCGGCGCGCCGCCCGGGCGGCGGCGCTCGAGCGCAGCGCTCCGTGCTCGCCGAGGCTGGCGAGCTTGCCGTCGAGCAGACACGCTCCGCTGATGTCGCCGAGTATCGAGCGACACAGTTGCGCGTAGGAGGCAAACAAGGCGTCGGCGCCTGCCGTCGGTGCCGTCTGGATGTCACGCGCTTCAGCGCCAGCCATCGGTGCACGGTCAGGCATGAGGGCCTCAGCGGAAGCGGATCGTGGCCGCGGCCCGGGGCACAGCCGCGCTCTCAAGCAGGTGCGCCGCGGCGGTCCGCGCCTGGCCGTCCTCGGACGGCGCTGCGAGGAGCTCCCGGTCGAACACCTCGATCGGCACCGGTCGCCCGAACAGATACCCCTGATACTGATCGCAGCCGTGCAGCATCAGCATCTCCCACTGCCAGCGCGCCTCGACGCCCTCGGCGATCACCGTCAACTCGAGGCTGCGCGCCATCTGCACGATCGTGTGCACGAGCGTCTCGCCGCCCGGATGCGCCATGCCGGCGACGAAGCTGCGATCGATTTTCAACACGCTGATCGGCAGCTGCCGCAGGTACGACAGCGAGGAATAGCCGATGCCGAAGTCATCGATCGCGAAGCGCACACCGAGGCCGCGCAGCGCCTGCATCTTCGGGATCACCTCCTCGATGTCCTGTATCGGCAGCCCTTCGGTCACCTCCAGCTCGAGCAGGTGCGGGTCGGCGCCGGTGCGAGCGAGGATATCGATGACCTGATCGACGAACGCGTCGTCGGCGAGCTGCTTGGGACTGACGTTCACCGCCAGGCGCAGCCGCCGCGCCGGCGCGCACTGCGACCACTCCTTCAGCTGCCGGCACGCGCGGCCGAGCACCCACCGCCCGATCTCGTGAATCAGGCCGATTTCCTCGGCCACCGGCACCAGCTCGATCGGCGAAACCAGGCCGCGCCGCGGATCGTGCCAGCGCAGCAGCGCCTCGGCGCCGTGCGTCGCGCCGTCGCCGCCGACACGCCTCTGGAAGTACAGCTCGAGCTGGTCGGTGTTGAACTCGTGACGGAGCCGTGCCTCGAGACGCGAGCGGCGCTCGAGGGCGAGCTGCATTCCCGGCGTGAACAGCCGCGAGGTGTTGCGGCCGTTGTTCTTCGCCGCGCGCATCGCAACCTGCGCACGCCTGAGCAGCTCCTGGAAACCGACAGCGCTTTGCCCGCCCCACAGGGCGATTCCGATGCTCACCGAACAGGAGACGATCCGGTCATCGATCAGGTGCGGTTGGAGCACCGCCGCGAGCAACCGCTCGGCGGAGCCGCGGGCCGCAGCGACCGCCGCCCGCGGCTCCGCGCCGAGATCCTCCAGCACGACCAGGAACTCATCGCCGCCGACACGGCCCGCCAGGCCCGCGCCGGGCACCGCGGCGCGCAGCCTCCGGGCGGTCTCCTGCAACAGCCGGTCGCCGGTGTGATGGCCGAGAATGTCATTGATGGTCTGGAACCGGTCCAGGCCGAGCAGCAGCACACCCCCGTGAGTGCGAGTGTGCCCGGGCCCGCCAACCGCGTGCTCGAGATGCTCGAGCATGCAGCGCCGGTTGGGCAGAGCGGTGAGCGCATCGAAGTTCAAGAGCCGGCAGATCCGCTCTTCCTTGTCCTTTTTCTCGGCCACGAGCGCGAGCCGATCGAGTTCGTATTCGATGTGCATGACCATCCTGTACAGCAGATCGACCACCTTGTCGGAAAACGCCCCGGGTCGGGTGTCGTACAGCGACAGCACCGCGTGGATGCGATCACCGCACCGGATGGGCAAGGCAGCGCTCGCGCCCCAGGGCGCCGGGCGGTCGGGCCTGCGCCAGAAGGCGACGCGCTCATCGCACCTGAAGTCCTGCACGAACACCGCCCGAGCCTCTCGCCACGCAACCCCGAAAGGACCCCGGCCCTCCGGCCGGGCGGCATCGATGTGTACGGCGAGGCCGCGCAGGTACTCATCGAACTCCGCGGCCGCGGCGCGGCTTGCCAGAGAGACGACCGCTCCATGGGGGTCGGGCCTGCCGATCCACGCGAGCGTGAACTCACCGGCCGTGACGGCCACATGGCAGACCCGCTCGAACAGCTCAAGCTCGTCCGCGCAACGGCCGACCAGCTGCTGGGCTTCCGCCAGCGTCGAGTAGATCCGGTTGAGAGACAGGATTTCCGCCGCTTTGGCCTGCCGGTCGGTGGCATCGCGCACCGCGGCAATCGCCACGCCGGCGGCAAGCGGACTGAGAATGACCTCCACCGGGAAAGTGCTGCCGTCGCGCCGCACAGCCGACAGATTGAGCTCGCTCGAGCCCCTCGCGCCTCGCTCGGGACCGACCGGCGCATCGCGGCAAAGCACCCGGCGTCCCAGGCGCAGGCTCTGCGGCAGGAGCCGCTCGAGCGGCTGGCCCCTGAGCTCAGCCGCCGGCCAGCCGAAAAGCGCCGCGACGAGCCGATTGGCCGCCAGGATCACTCCGTTGCGATCCACGACCAACAGCGCATCCGGTCCCGCCTCGAACAGATCCTCGACCCCCATCGGCAGGGTTGCGCCGGCCGAGCCGCGGCGTGCGCGCGCGATCACAAACAATGCCATGACCGCGATCAGTACCCCACCGACTGTGGCCACCACCATCAGAAGGTCTCCCATGGAGAAAGTCCGCGCGGGTGCCGTACCTGCGGCTATGGCGTGCACGATTCCCGGCTGTCCGGCGAGTCCGGATGAGTCGGCCGCATGCGCATTGATTGCGCTCCCGCACCGTAACTATCGGCTTTCGATGAAAAAAGCGCGCGAAGCCAAGTCGCAGATTTCCGCATGGGCAGTGCATGCACTCCTGCCTGCGGCCCGGGCAATGCCGGGCAAATCCAGTCTGCGCCGACTGATCGTGCCGCCGACGGCTCATGCGGATCAAGGTGTCGTCTCACGGCGACCCTGCAGACCTCGCCCGAGCCGTGCGGCCGGTCACAAATGTGAGACATGGACATGCACTTTCGGGCCTGCCTGCCGAAACCCCGGAGGCCTGAAGCGGATACCCCGCTTCGCAGATGAATCAGGGATATGACAGTCTGGCTGTTAACGCCGCTCCTGCTCGCCGCACTCGCCTTGCTCGCACGCCCCGTGCTGCGCAGCGCGTTGCGCCGGGCGGCACCTGCGCAGGCGCCCGCCGACCCGCCCGAGCCCGCCGCCGATCCGCGGGTGGCGGCCGCGCCGCAGGTCCCGGAGGGAACGCAGGGGCTCGATCATGCCGAGATATTCGGGCGGCTGCGCCAGCTGCAGCTTGGGATCTCGGCGCCCGTGCGGCCGCTGCCGCAGCATGAGCACATCGTGACGGCGGCGCTGGTGGCGATCGGCGATCCGACCGTGCAAAGGCGCTACTTCCCCAGACGCCCGAACCTGCTCCCCAAGCTGATGCATGCCGTCCGGGACGAGAACGCCTCGCGCCGGCAGCTGGCGGCGATCGTTGCCGATGACCCCTCGCTGGTGGACGGCTTGCTGAGAATGGCAAACAGTCCCTTCTACCGGATCCACCCGGATCCGATTGAGACGATCGAAGGGGCGATCGCCCTGCTCGGCTGCGACGGCCTGCGCTCGCTGATCGCCGCTGCGTTGATGCAGCCGATCTTCCAGGTGTCCGACACCGGAGCGTCCCGGCGCTTCCCGGAGCTCGTCTGGGAGCACACCCTGCGTTCGGCGCACGCCGCAGCCCCGTATGCCGCCCTGATCGAGAAGGCCGACCCGTTCGCGGCGGAGCTGCTCGCCCTCATCAGCGGCCTGGCGGAGATCGTCCTGTTTCGCGTAGCGATGGACCATTGTGCGGCCGCGCCGCAGGCCGGGCCGCTGGTCATCGCCTCCCTCCTCGATTCGCAATCGGCCGTGCTCGCCTGGCGGATCGGGGCCGCCTGGCAGCTCTCGGCGCCGGCGGTGGCGGCGTTGGAGGCACAGACTCTGTCATCGGAGCCGGCCACGCCGCTCGGCCGCGCGCTGCGCTTCGGACGGCGCGCGGCGGCTCTTGCGCTGCTGTATGGCAACGCTCTCATCGATGACACGACGGTAAGAGAATCTCTGCCTGAAACCGGTCGCTGGCCGCGGCATCTCGATCGCGTCCTCACCCGACTGCTGTATCCGTCCTCGAGCGCCGACACGGTGAGCAGGCCGGCGGCGTAGGCAGCGCCCCGGCCCCGCCGCAAGACCCGTCCCCGGCGGCTTCATCCGGCCGGCGGACCGGAGCGCCGACGGCCCTGCTCTTGCCGCTGCGGCCGGCCCGCAGACCGGGAATGGTTGCCTTGAGGCGCAGCACCCCGGCGAGGCCGGCCGTTCGCCTCAGGCCCCCGGCCGCGGGCGGGCGGCGGCCCACCCGCACCCGGCCGCTGCATCTCACGCGGCGCAATCCGCCCCGGCGCCGGCCTCTCTGGCCGACCTTCAGGGAAGGGCCGATACGGCTGAGGCGCGAAGCGCCTGCCCTGCCGGGAAGGCCGCTGCGCCGGCGATGGACTCCTGGGATTGCCGGGCCTGAAAGGATAGTACCGATTCTCGAGATTGCGCTGCTCGCCGGGGGCCGGATAACGGCCGCGCGGATATCGACGCTGATAACTCGGTAACGGCGCCCGTGGCGGCACGGCCGCCCGATTCCAGCGGTCCCAGCCGGGCCGGCGCTGCTCCCAGGCGCGTCCCCAGCGCTCCCCCCAGTGCGGCGGCCCCTGCCGATTCCAGCGCAGGAAGTACGGCGGCGGCCGGCGATAGTAAAAGATCGGAATCCGCAATATGAAATCGGGCACGAACGCCGGCTGAGCGAGGTACCATGGGCCATCGTACCAGGAGCTGTAGTACCAGTTGTCTTCGGCGAACAGCCAGTACTGCCCGTCGTAGAAGAAGAGATTCACGCCGAGCCGAGGCGCGTAGTAGACCGGATAGCCCGGTATCGGCACCAGATCGGGGTAGGCCGGAATATCGATGCCGAGCCTGAAGCCCGGCACCGCGACTCCCACGCCCACGCTGACCTGACCCAACGCGGCCGTATTTGCCCCGAGCAGAGTGCAGGCCGCGAGGATGCCGATTCCCCAGTACCGGCCATGCTTCAGCTGACTCATGTGTTTACCGCCAGTCGTGTGATAACGCCGACATTTCCAGTGACACGCGCCTTGAGCCGTTCAAGCGCAGCGCGGTCTCGCCGTGCACACAACTCCAGCAAGACCATGGAGCTGTGTTCATGGTCTTTCTACTACGGCGCCCGCAGGCGAGGAATCAGCACAGATACTTAGATCCTGCGGAGGCAAGCGGGACCGGGATCCGCACGCGCACTCCACGCCCTCCGCTGCAACCGGCAGGCCGCCGGCGGGCAGTCTCAGGCGGGGAACTGCGCGGCGGCGCCGCGCTCCTCTATGAGCCAGCGGTGAAAATCGGCGACCACCTGATCCTCGCCCCGTCCAGGGGGCTCCACGATGTAGTAGCCGCGCTCGGTGCGCACGGGACTTCGGCTGAGACAGACAAGCTGCCGGCTCTGCACGAGATCGTCGATCAGCGGCCGCCAGCCGAGTGCGACTCCCTGGCCGAGCAGCGCCGCCTGCAGGACGAGCTGGTAGTTGTTGAATATGAGATCATGCGTACGCGGCCCCATCGGCACGCCTTGCGCGGCGAACCAGTCCGACCAGGACATCCACAGGGGCGGATCGACTGCCGCGACATGCAGCAGCCGCTGGTTGCGCAGGGCCGCGGCGTCGGGTGCCGGATGGCGGCGGGCGAAGTCCGCGCTGCAGACCGGATAGACGGTCTCCGGAAACCACTGCACGATGCGGCTGGCGCGCCAGGCGCCGTCTCCGAACCACACC
>JAJZVF010000064.1:0-2274 GCA_021845825.1 Pseudomonadota bacterium
ACGATCAATCGCCGCTCATGGGGGCCTCCGGCATGAGGCGCCCATCCGCGCAGTGGACCCGAATCGGCCTGCTCGGCCTGCTCGGCGGTACCGGGGTCTGGGCCTACCTGCATCGGAGCGAGCTCGACCCGCATGCTCTGGCGCAGACGATGCACGCGGCCGGTCCCTGGGCGCCGCTCGCTTTCATGGCGCTTTATGCGGTGGCGACGGTGGCCCTCGTCCCTGGGTCGCTCCTCACCCTGGCCGGCGGAGCGCTGTTCGGGCCGCTCGCCGGCACGCTCTACAACCTGACCGGAGCAACCCTGGGAGCAACCGGGGCGTTTCTCGCCTCCCGCTACCTGGCGGCAGACTGGGTGCGCCGGCGCGTCGGCAGCCGGGCCGAGCAGATCGTCCAAGGGGTCGAGCGGGAAGACTGGCGATTCGTGGCGTTCGTGCGCCTGGTGCCGCTGATTCCCTTCAATTTGCTCAACTACGCTCTCGGGCTCACCCGCATCCGCCTGTCGCGCTACATCATCGCTTCGTATCTCGCCATGCTGCCGGGGTCGCTCGCCTATACCTATCTCGGCTACGCCGGACGCGAAGCCGCCGCCGGCAGCGCAGGGCTCGTGCGCAAGGCATTGCTGGCGCTGGCGCTGCTTGCCGCCGCCGCGCTTCTGCCGCGGCTCATCCGCCGCTCGCGCGCGGCGCGGCAGCCGCCTGCCCCTTAGAGTAAGCGCAGTCCCTCAGTCCGCCAAGCCGCGGCTGCGGATGTAGAGGTGCAGGTACTTGCGGCGCACGTAATTGGACTCCACCAGCGCGAACACCATCCCGCGCCAACCGTCAAGAAAGCCCAACCGCAGCACGTACCCGCGCAGGAACCGCCATGCGGGGTTCACCAGCACCTTGCCGAGTCCGCAGCGTTTGCCGCGCGCATGCAGCGCCGCGGCCATCAGCATGGCATAGCGCTGCATGCGCAAGAGGTGATCGGAGAGGCTGCGGTAGGGAAAATGCTCGAGGTGGCCGTGCAGCCGGCCGACCGGCCCGTCGATGCGGGTGTTTTCGTGGATCTCCTCCCCCGTCCAGCGGCCACGGCGCCGGTCGAACAGGCGCACCAGCCGATCGGGATAAGCGTTGCCGTGGCGAAGAAAACGGCCGAAGTACTCGGTGATGCGCGGGAGCGACCAGCCGGCGAAGCCCTCGAAGCCGCCTGTGCGCAGCTGCTCGATCTGCGCGCGCAACTGAGCGCTCACACGCTCATCGGCATCCACACACAACACCCAATCGTTGCTCGCCGCCTGCACGGCGAACTGCTTCTGCGAGCGATAGCCCGGCCAATCGCGCTCGATCACCCGCGCACCGAGCGCCGCAGCCCGCGCGCGTGTCTCGTCGGTGGAATGCGAGTCCACGACGAGCACCTCGTCACAGAAGCCGACCGAGCGCACGCACGCCTCGATGCGATCCTGCTCGTTGAAGGTAATGATGCAGGCCGACAGGCCGCAACGCTCCGCCACGCTCACCTCGCCCGGGCCCGGCGGGTCGGCCGTGCCTCGAATCGAGGCAGTCTATACGCATCCGCCCGGCCCGGCCCGGTCCGGGCGCTCCTTACGAGGCATCCGCCCGCCGGGGCACGCGCGTGCCCCGTACCCCGGTCCCGGCCGCTCGAGGGGTACGCGGCCGGGAACCGGGGCACCCCCGGAACTCACTCCAGGTCGGCCTTGACCCCCACGTAGTACGTCCTGCCCACCACATCGTAGGTCGCCGCATCGGTGAGCAGCGGCGCACCCGCCACGCGCGGCGGGCCTTTGTCGGCGAGATTGGTCACACCGGCGGTGATCTCGATGTTCGAGGTGGCCTGCCAGTGTCCGTTCAGGTCGAAGTAGCTGTACGCCGGCACCCCCGGATCGCCGCTGTTGGGCCCATCCATGAGATCGGCCATGGAGGAGATGTACCGCCAGTGCAGCGCCACACCGAACGGCCCGTTGGCATAGCCGAGCATGGTATTCGCCTTCCACTTCGGGTGCGACAGGTCAGAGATGCTCGAGCCGTCTGCGGCGATGGCCGTCGCGGTATCGCCGATGGTGCCGGCGTAGTTCAGGCTGGGAACGGCCGGCACGCCCGAGATCGTGAGCGAATGGAGATACGAGACGAAGGTCTGCAGCAACACCCGGCCCGCCCGCCGCGACAGGCCAAGATCATGCAGTGCAAAGCCCCAGTGCCCCTCGATATCCACCCCATCGGTGATGTACTCGCCGATGTTCAGGGAGAACTCCTTGACGAGCGTGATATCGCCGGTCG
>JAJZVF010000064.1:2374-14544 GCA_021845825.1 Pseudomonadota bacterium
ACATACACCTCGCGCACGTCCTGCGAGCCGCCGGTGGAGCTGATCAGGTCGTAGGAGGGCGAGATGACGTCCGCGCCGACCGGCTGGCCGCCGATCGTCGAGGGCATGACGTTGAACGCCGGGTTCAAGCCCGGATCGGCCTGATAGGCGAAGCTGTCGCCCCGGTAATCGGCGCCGAGCGCGAACTTGAGGTGGCCGTCCGGCAGCTTCCACAGATTGCCGCTGAGATCGGCCTCGAAGTACTTCTGCGTGATCACGTTCACGTTCTTGGCCGTGCCGCTTACGTATTGCAGACAGCCCGCGCTCATCGGTTGGGCGCCGAGCGGATCCCAGGCGTAGCCGATGCAGTTGCTGCCGTTCGATCCCTGGTAGTCCGCCGTGCCGTACATGACGGTCTCGAGGGCCGGCAGATTGATGTTGTTGGCTTGATAGTTGTCGAGCTGACTCTGGCCGTAGGACCCGAACACGTTCCACAGCAGATCCGTGCCGCCGATCCCGCCCTTCAGCCCGGTGGTGAGCTGGTAGTCGTTGTAGGTGAAGCTCTCGATGCGCGGCCCGAGCGGGGTCAGCCAGTCCTCCATCTCGAGCGGTCCGGTGCTCGGGTTGATGCGGGCGGCGAGCAGGGACTCGAGGGCGGCATTGCCCGTCACGTACGGGTTGTTCTGCGGCACGTAGATGAACTTGCCCGGACCCACGTAGGAGGCACCGTTGGTATCCTCGGCGAACGAGTGCATGTAGTTGAGCTGCGCGTACGCCTCGACCTCGCGGTTGACCTTGTAAGTCGTGCGGGCGAACAGGTTGTAGCGCCGCATCGGCACCTGGACGAAGAAATACGGCCCGAGGTACGACTCCACGGTGGAGCAGTTCGGCGTGATGTGCAGCCCCGGCACCTTGCCCACCGGTCCGCGGTAGTTCTGCACGCAACTGCCGGGATCGCGGGTGGTGAACAGCGTACCGTCGGTGTTGATACCGACATAGCCGGGGTAATCGCCCGCGCTGTTGCCCGCGACCGGGCTCGTGCCAGGATACTGGGCGAGCAGCGCGTTGACGGCGGCGACCGGGATGGCGCCGCCGAGCTCGGCGGCGCTGAAGATGCCCTCCGGCCCGCGCGGCACGCCGCGGGGGAAATTCACGTCGTTGGAGAAAAACGACCGGTGGGCGCCGGTGATGGCGCCGCGCTCGTTGTATTCCAGGTCGATGATCGCGTTGCCCTTGTGGTGCGCGAAGTTCCCGCCCATCAGGATGCTGAGGCTGTTCTCCATGCCGTCGCCGTGGGTGCTTGCCCCGTGCTGGTAGGAGAGCTGGATGCCGTGGAAGTGATGGCGCAGCCGGAAGTTCACCACACCGGCGATGGCGTCCGAGCCGTACGCTGCCGAGGCACCTCCGGTGATCACGTCCACGTTCTTGATGAGGGCCATGGGGATGACGTTGAGGTCGACCGAGCCGTTGGGGTTGGTCGGCACCAGGCGCTGCCCGTCGAGCAGCACCAGGGTGCGCTGCGGGCCGAGGCCGCGCAGATCGGCATAGGACTGGCCGCCCTGGAAGCCGGTCGCCCCCTGCACGTCGCCGACTTCGCTCTGGCCCTGGGCGGCGGCAAACTGCGGCATCTCCCCCATGGCCGCATCGAGCGACACCTGGCCCGTGGCAGCGATCTGCGATGCACTGATCGTCACCAGGGGACTGTCGGAAGTATTGCTGCGCGTGGCGATATGGCTGCCCGTTACGATGACCTCGGACAGCACCGATGGGGCAGGCGCGGAGGCGCCTGTGGGCGCCGGCACCGCCTGAGCCGCCGGCGGATCGGCCGGCGGGTCGGCCGGCGGATCGGCCGGCGGATCGGCTGCCGCCGGCGCCGGCGTCATCGAGGCTGTGCCGCCGCCGGTGGCCGTCGCCTGCGCGCGCTTGAGAATCATCAGTGCGCCCGAGGGCGAGTGCTTGACCACGAGCCGGGTGCCCGCCAGCAGCCGGCTGAGCGCATCCTGCGCGGTGTAATCGCCCACCAGCGAGGCTGCATGCGCGCCCGCCATGACGGATTTCGTGAAAATCACGTCCTTGCCGCAGACCTCGGCATAGCTCTGCAGCGCTTCGGACAGCGGCTGGTGATCGATCTGGAAGTGAAACAGCCGCCCATGGGCTGAGGCTGCTGAAACGGCCATGATGCCTGCCACCGCGGCGAGGACTGTGGCGAGAGGCTTGCGGGACGATCCGCCGGCTGCGTGATGTGCGGTCCCAGCGGACGATGGTCCCGAAGCGGCGCAAAAACGTGACGTGGACATTCGCTCCCCCCCCTTAGAGTTGCTGAGCACGATCTCGCCCCCTTTGAGCGGGGCTTCAGGGGAGATAGACGCCGTCCATGGTGAAATCCTCCTGCCGTCTCCATTCCGTTGCGAAAATACTACGTATCGTCGCAGCGCTGGCCGGATTCATGGCATTCAGTTCGCCGGACGCTTGCGATACTTCAATACCACCGAACCGTCGGGGCTTCGCTGCGCTCGCAGAGGCAAATAGTCGACGACCGTGCTCACGAATCCGTCGGCGTCGTCCTCGCGGAACACACCGCTGATACGCAAGCGCGCCGCACGGGCATCGCCGACCACGATGGGTTCGGGCAGGTAGCGATTGATACGGTCGACCACGCCCGCGAGACGCTCGTTCTTGAAAACAATCTCGCCTCTCTCCCACGCGGTGACGTGACGCACGTCGACCCGCCTGATGCGCGGCGGAGCGCCCGATGCCATGATCAGCTGCTCGCCGGGATCGAGCACGATGCGGGACCAATCGGGCGGAATGCCGGTGACGGCGACAGCGGCCATCCTGGGCGCCCCGGCGGTCGCCGAAAACATGGCGGAACGTACGCGAGCGCTTTGCGGCAGGATGACGACGTGGCCTTTGAGCAGGGTCACCATCAGCCTCGGCCCCATCACATTGACGTCGAATGACGTGCCCGTCGCCACCACCTTGTGTCCGTCGGCGATCACTGCGAAGGGGCGGCGCGGATCACGGACGTCATCGAAGCGCGCCTGGCCCCTCAGCAAGGCCAGCGTCCGGGCATCGGCCGTGTAGCGCACCGTCACTTCGGTGCGGGCATCCATCGTGATCAGCGACCCATCGCTCAGTCGCACGATCCGCCGCTCCCCGACGCCCGTGCGGTAGACCGTGGGACGGTAATGCCACCAAAGCAGGGATGCGCCCACCGTCAGCACGACGGCCGCCGCCGTCGCGAGCCGCACCGGCGCGCGCGTCAGCCGGGCGCGGATCCAATTGCCGCGCAACGCATCGTGCGCATGCACCAGCGCCTGCCGGCGCAGGCGGATCACGCTCGGGGAGGTCGCCTGCTCTTCGAGGAACAGCCAGGGACGCTGCACCGCCGCCCAGGCCTCGGCGTGGCTCGGATCCTGCGCGAGCCACGCGGCGAGCTGCGCATCCTGCCCGGGCGCCTCCGTCAGCCGGATCCGCAGCGCCGCGGCCTCCTCCAGGGCAACCGAATCGATGCTTTGCCCCCGGTCCCTCACGGCTGGCCGCACCTCATCGCAAGGTGCAGTACGGCGCGCATCACGTGTTTTTCGACGGTGCTTTGCGCGATACCGTACAGCGCGGCGATGTCCTTCTGCTTCATGTTTTCCAGCCGGAAGAGGATGAACACGTTGCGCGTCAGCTCGCTGAGCTCTCCCAGGGCCTGCAACACTTGCGCCAAGGTGACCTGCCCGAGCATGACACGCTCGGGCGAGCGCTCCTCCACCAGGGCATCCTGCGCCTCGAGCGGATCGCCCGCCGGCGACACCATGACGCCCGAGCGCCGCATCGTCTGCCGCCGCAGGTCCTTCAGGAGATTGGCGGCCACCTTGAACACGTAGCTCTCGGGGCGCTCGATGGCATCGCCCTCGCTGGCGCGCAGAACGCGCAGCAGCACTTCCTGCGTCAAATCCTCGGCATTGTGCCGATCCCGCACCCGGCGCAGGAAGTAACTGCGCAGCGGGCCGGAGAAACGCGCGGCCAGCTCGCTGCCGGGCTGGAGAGCGCTTTTGCCGGAAAGAGGGCTCATGAGGTCTGGACCTGGCTTGCGGTCAACCTACCATATCCGGACTCGCAATACATGAGACGACCTCTCACCCCCACCTCGTGAAGGCGAGCAGGGTGAGCGTCACCACTATGGCGCCTCCGATGCGGATCGCGATCTGCGCAAAGGGCATCAGCTCCATACGCTCGGCCGCCGTCAGAATCGCCACCCCGCCCGTGCCGCCCTGTCCGGCGTGAGTGGCGTTCACGATCGCCGCCTCAATGGGGTACAGATTCACCTTGCGCCCGACCCAGAACCCCACCCCGATCAGCGTCACCACCGTCGCCGCGATCGTGATCATGTTAGCCGGCGCCAGCGCCGCGAGCAGCTTCTCCCACGGCGTCCACGCCACCCCCACCATGAAGAGCAGCGGGTACGTCCCCACCTTGGCGAAGAGCTGAAACACCGCATCCGCGCCCAGCTCCATCTTGCGTGTCACCGACCAGCCGAGCTTCATCGCCACCGCCAGCACCAGCATCACCACCGGCGCCGGCAGCTTCCATGCCCGGTACGCCAGCTCACCCACCAGATACAGCGTCACCGCCGTCAGCGTCCCGGCTGCAATGCTCATCACGTCCACGTGCGGCGGGGGCTCGGCTTTCTTCAGAAACTCATCGAGCTGTTCCCCCGGCTGCAGCTTCCCCTCACCCGACCATTGCGGCTTGCGTTTTCCCAGCCGGTTCAGCGCCCCGGCGATCAGGATGGCAAACAGGCTGCCGATCATCACCGAGGGCAGCACCTGCGCAAACTGGCCGCCGAACCCACGATGCAGCACGCCCGCATACCCGAGCGACAACGGCACCGCCCCGTCGCCGACGCCGCCCGCCATCACCGGCAGCACCTCGTAAAACAGCGCGTGCTTCAGCCCGAGCCCGAGCGCTGCACCCACCGCCTCCCCGACAATCAGCGCCGCCACCGTACCGGCCGCGAGCGGCGCGAAGATCTTCAAGAACCCCCGGATCAAGATCGTCCGGTCCATCGCGAACACACTGCCGACGATCACCGCAGCGATGTACAGAAACAGGTAGTTCGAGCCCTTCGTAAAGCTCGTCACCGATTTCACCAGATCGAGCGGCAGCAGGTGGTAATAGACGAGGGCCGAGGGCAGAAACGTCGCCACGATCACTGCGCCGCCCACGGTACGAAATCCCGGGATCCGCTGTCCGATCTCCGCACACGCAAATGACAGCAGGCACGTCACCCCGATCATCATCGGCAGGTCCGTGCCCACCGCCCCGCGGCTCACGAAGTACCACAGCGCCAGGGTGAGCACCACCCCTACCGGCACCGGAACGATCCCCATCCGCCAATCCATTACGCGCTGCCAGGCCTGCGTCCAAGATCGTGGTGTATCGCTCAATGTGAATACCTCCGATTTGCGCATGGACTGCCCGCCGACTTGGGCCGACTCGCCCGGGGGTGCGTGCGGTTTGCGCGCACCATGACTTAAGACGCCAGAGCCGGCAAAATCCTCCTGGGCGCACCCGGACCCGGCCGGCGAGCGCTAGGTGCGCGCGGCGAACAACCGATCGGCGACGAAAGGGTTGGTGCGTCGCTCGGCCCCGAAGGTCGAGGCCGGCCCGTGGCCGGGAATGAACCGCACGTCATCTCCCAGTGGAAAGAGCCGCTCTCGGATGGAATGAATCAAGGTCTGATAATCGCCCCCGGGGAAGTCGGTCCGCCCGATCGAGCCCGCGAACAACACATCGCCCACCCACGCGCAGCGCTGCGTGCGATGGAAGAACGTGACATGCCCGGGAGTGTGGCCCGGACAGTGCAAGACCTCGAGCGTCTCATCGCCGACTGTGACGCGGTCACCGTCCTCGAGCCAGCGATCGGGCTCGAAGCGTTCCGCCGGCGGAAAGCCGAACTGCGCCGCCTGCTCGGGCAGCGCTTCGATCCAGAACCGGTCGCCGCGCTGCGGCCCTTCGACCGGCAAGCTCCGCTCTCGAGACAGCCGCGCGGTGGCCGCGCAATGGTCCAGGTGCGCGTGCGTCAGCAGGATCTTGCCGAGCACGAGCCCGCGCCGATCGGCCTCGCCGAGCACTCGATCCAGATCACCGCCCGGATCGATCACCGCCCCCTGCCCGCGATCGTCCCACACCAGCGAGCAGTTCTGTTGGAATGCGGTGACCGGAATGACGAGCGAGTGCATCGCGCGGCCCTCACGAGAGCAGCTGCGCAATGCGCTCGGCCACCGCGTCCGGGTTATCGTCACGCGCGGTCATGGCGCAACTCTTGCCCCGCCGCGGTGCGTACAACGCCGGCAGGGTCACCTTGAACAGCCCCACGGTAACGGTGTCCGTCGCGGCGCCGAGATGCATCAGACCGGAATCGGCGCACACGAAGCAACGCGCCGCCTCGATCACCGCGGCGACCTGCCGCACGCGGCGCGAGGCGTAGCCCGGCAGCTCCGCCAGCGAGGCGGCGCCGCCGGGCGGGCGGATCTCGATGACCCGCGCTCCGGGCAGGCGCCGCTCGAGCCCCTGGATCATGCGCCGCCACCACTCGGGCGCAAAGCGCTTGGCGCCGGTGGCGTGCGTGGCCACCGCCACCACCGCCCCTGAGTGCCCTGGTGCGATCAGGCGCGCGAGCTGCTCCTTGCCGAACGTACGCTCCGCGTCGGTCAGCCGTATGCTGAGCCGCGCGTCGTCGGCGCGGGCGGCATCAACATCGAAATCGAGCAGGGCGCGCCGCAGCAGGTACACAGGGTAGGCGCCCATGTGCCGCGGTGCTGCATTGAAAGGAATGCCCACATCGACGCCCCGACGCTTGCGCGGGCTGATGAAACCGACTTTGAGCCGTCCGGCGAGCCAGCGGGTAAGAAAACGGGATGTCCAGGAGTTCGGGCTCGGATCGAGGATGACGTCATACCGAGTCCGGCGCACGCGCAGCAGAGTGAGCAGGTACCTGAGCGGATGGCGCACGCCCCGCAACGGCAGCTGATGCACCCGCTTCACCCCGGGGAACGCCTGAAACACCTCGTGCGCTGCCGGACAACCCGACAGCACATCCACTCGGGCGTTGGGCAACGTGGTTTCGATCTCCTCGAGGAGTGGCGTCATCAGCAAGGTATTGCCGAGACGCGTATTGGGGCGGCAGATGAGGATGGAGGGCCCCGTACCTGCAACCTGATGGTCTGCGGGCCTGTCTCGGGCGGGAAGCGGTTCGGCCGGCGGCATTGAATCATTTTGAACCATGTCCCCCGCCCGGAACAGGGGAGCAACGCCGCTCATAGCCTCCTCCGCCGCGCACAGTCCTCAGCGCGAGGAATTTCGCACGCTGTAGCCGCGCGCATTCAGGCAAGCGGTCAGCGCTCGCCGATAGTCATCTCGCGAGGTCAGGGAGGCGTGCGCGTCCTGCGCCGAGCTGAGCGGATTGAAGCCGCTCTGGGACACGGCCCACTCGTTGCAGGCGTACTGGTCATTGGCCGTCTGCTGCTTGCTCTGGCCCTTGAGCGGGATGACCCGCAGACTCAGCACGCCGATGCCCTGGCCCGCCTGTCCCGGCGAACTCGCTATGCCTGCCGAACCCGGCGCACGCGCCGCGACCGGCGGCGGATCCGTTACCACGTAGCCGTCATAGGACGGATTCCACGCGTAGTAGACCTGATTGACGTAGTAATACGGGACATTGCCGAACCAGATCGTGACCGCCCCGTAGGGCACGGCCGGCAGGAACCAAGGATAATCCCAGTCATAGTCGACCGGCGGCCAGTATGCCCCGCCCCAGTCTCCGCCGAGCCACACCCTGCCTGTCCAATAGCGATCGTCCCAGCCGCCGCCCCAGCGGCCGTCCCAATCGCCCCCGCGCCACCGGTCGCCACGCCACCCCCCCGCGTGCCAATGACCGGCACCGCCGCCGTGCCAGTTGCCGTGCGGGCGAAACCCCGCGTGCCAGCGGCCTTCACCGCCGGGTCCGCCGTGCCAGGGCCTCCCGCCCCACGCCCGGACCGGCCCATGCCCGCCTGCGAACCCGCGTACGGGCGGATGAGGGGCAAAGCGCCCGCCGGCGAAGCCCCGTGCCGGGGGGTGGGGAGCGAAGCGCCCACCACCGAAGCGCCCACCACCGAAGTGCCCGCCGAAATGCACCGCATGCGGCGGGCCGGCGGCGGCGGCGATCGAAGGCAGCCAGCACGCAAGGCATGCCGAGACGGCAAGCACGGCGATCGTCCGCACTCTGCATGATCCACCTCTTGACATGGTGTTCTCCTGCAAGCGGCGCATAAAACTTAGACTGCGCAGGCCGTTCCCCGTTCAGGGCGCGGCGAGCGCCCCAAGGGCCTCTTTGAGCGGCCCGAGCCAGGGCTCGAAATGCCGCCATTGCTCCAGCCCCTCGGTATAGATCGGCCTGCGCACCTGCTCCGAGCTCGCGGTGTGCACGCGGCGCGGGGTCTTGTGGAACTCCAGGCAGCCGGGCTCGAATGGCAGGCCGCAGAACTCGAGGATGCGGCGCACCTGCGGCTCGAAGTCCGCCACCAGCTCCTCGTGCTGTACGCGCAGCACCGCCCCCGGCAGCACCCGCTCCCAGTGGGCCATGAGCTGCACGTAGGTACGATAGTAGCGCGCGATGTCCTCGAAGGAGTAGGTGAACTGCTGCCCTGAGGCAAACAGCTGCTTGAAGTTGCTGAAGCAGCAGGCCATGGCGCCGCGGCGCGCGTCGATGATGCGCGCGCCGGGCAGCATCAGGTGCATCAGGCCGATGTGCCGGAAGTTGTTCGGCATCTTGTCGATGAAGCGCGCCTTGCCCGCGCGCCGGTACAGGCGGGTATCGGTAAGGTACTGCTCCCCGAAGCGTGTGAAGTCCGCGCGCGACAGCTCCGCCAAGACGGCCGGGTAGCGCGAGTCGGCTTCGCCGCCGCGGCCCCGCAGCTGCTGCACCAAGCGCGGGATGTCCGACAGCTCCATCGTGCCCTCCACCTGGGAGTGTGAGGCGAGGATCTGCTCGATGAGAGTCGAGCCGGACCGCGGCAGCCCGATGACGAAAATCGGCGCCTCGCTCGGGCAACCCCAGCCCTCGCGCGCGGCGAAGAACTCCCGGGTACATACCTCGATCTGCAGCGCCGTGTTGCGTTCGGTGAATTCCGGCCGGTAGCGGCACTCGCTCTTTTTCAGCGCATTGCCGCGCTCGTAATACGCGAAGGACTGCGCGTAATCACCACGGTCCTCCAGGGCCTTGCCGAGCGCAAAGCACAGATGAAACCGATCGGCCAGCGCCACTCTGGGGGCAGCCTCGGCTTGGCGCATCCGCTCGATCTGCTCGTCGGTGAAGCGGTAAGTCTTGAGATTCGCGAGACTCCAGTACGCGTCCCCGTAGCCCGGCCTCGCGGCGGCGGCGCGCTGGTACGCCTCGACCGCCTCCTGCTGGCGGCCGAGGGTCTTCAGGGTGTGCGCCACCGACAGATGTAGCTCGGGGTGATCCGGCGCCTCGCGCAGCAGCTCCCCATAGAGCGCGAGCGCCTGCTCGCACTCGCCGAGCTCGGTCGAGATCGTCGCCTGAGCCGTAAGATAGGCGCGGTTATCGGGCTCCGCCTCGAGCAGCAGGCGGATCTGCTCGCGCGCCTCGCGGTGCTTGTGCCGCTGCAGAAGCACCTGGACGTAGTCGAAGCGTGCCGCCCGATATTGCGGCTCCATCTGCAGCACCCCCTCGAGCAGCAGCTCGGCATCGTCGAGCACATCGTGCTTCATGCCGATCTGCGCCAGCAGGCGCATGCCCTCGATGTGATCGCCATGAGTGAGCAGGTACTGGCGCACCAGCTTTTCCGCAGCCTCGATCTCGCCGTCGGCAAACATGCTGCGGGCAGTGACAACGGCCACGGGCAGCGAGGCGAGCTTGGCGACGTGCGCGCCGGCATTGGCAGCATCCGCCGCCCGTCCCGTCATCCGGTAAAGCGCCTCGAGCGTCTTCCAGCTTGCCGGCAATGCCGGATTGAGTCTCACCGCGTGCTCGAACGCCTCGATGGCGCTTTGCGCCTGGCGCTGCATGACGTGGCAGTGGCCTCTTTCCTGATACAGCCGCGAATACTCCGGGCACAGGACCTCCAGGCGCTCGAGCGTCGCGAGCGCCTCGGCAAGGCGTCCCTGCAACCGCTGCGCCACCGCCAGCATGTACAGCCCGTCGCGATCCTCGGGCGTTGCGGCGAGCCATGCCTCGGCCTGCCGCTGCGCCTCGGCGAACTGACCGCGATCCAGACATTCGCGCACTCGCGCCGCCGGCTGTGCCAGGGCCGCGCCTTCTGCTTGCATCGATCCCCCGGGGCCGAGCCCGATTTCTCTCCGGTCCGTGATCTTATCGCAAGCGCGCGGGACTCCGGCCAGAGCGCGGTCGAGGATGCACAAGCGGCCGTCGCAATTGTGCAATTCGGCATGCGATCAACACCGACCGGCTCCGTTCGCCGGCAGCACGATGCCGGCCGCCTCTCCGAAGCCGATGGGTGCGAAACCAAGGCGCGCGCAGCGGCCCTTGAGGATCACCCGGTCGCCGTCGGCGAGAAACGTGCGCGTCTCGCCGTCGGCAAGGCCAAAGGGCTGCCGGCCGCCCGCGGTCAGCTCGAGGAGCGAGCCGGCCTCGCTGCTTTGTGGCCCGGACTGGGTACCGCTGCCGAAGAGGTCCCCGGGCTGCAGATTGCAGCCGTTCACGCTGTGATGCGCCACCATCTGCGCGATCGACCAGTAGCTGTCGCGGAAGTTGCAGCGTGAGAGCTGCTCCGCCCCAGTGCCCTGAGCGCGCATGCGGGCTGTCTCGAGCCACACCGTAAGCTCGAGATCGACGGCGCCTGCCGAGCGCAGCTCGCGGCCATCGAGATAGGGCAGCGGCTGCGGATCGGCGTGCGGGCGGCTCCAGGGCAAGCGGAACGGCGCGAGCGCCTCGAGCGTCACCACCCATGGGGATACGGTGGTGGCGAAATTCTTGCCGAGAAAAGGGCCGAGCGGCTGGTATTCCCACGCTTGCACGTCGCGGGCCGACCAGTCGTTGAGCAGGCACAGACCAAATACATGCTCCTCCGCCTGCTCGATCGCAATGGGCTCGCCCGCCGGGTTGCCCGTGCCGATGAATACTCCCACCTCGAGCTCGTAGTCCAGCCGCTCCGTGGGCGCGAGTTTCGGCTGTGCGGCGCCCTGGGGCTTGAGCTGTCCGCACGGGCGTCTCACCGGTTGCCCGGACACCCCGATGGAGGACGCGCGGCCGTGGTAGGCGATGGGCATCCACTTGTAGTTCGGCAGCAGCGGCTGATCGGGGCGGAACTGGCGGCCGACGGCGGTGGCGTGATGGATGGACGTGTAGAAGTCGGTGTAGTCGCCGATCCGCGCCGGCAGGGCGAACTCCACGCCCGGCTGCGGCACGAGCGCCTTCGCGACCCGATCCGCGTGCTGTGCGCCGGCGCGCAGCACGCGCGAGAGCTCCTGGCGCAACGCATCCCAAGCCTCGCGGCCGAGCGCCATGAGACCGTTCAACGCCGGCTGCGCACAGACCGACAACGCCTGCTGCGCCCGCCCCTCGAGCGGATGCAGAGCCGCGAGTGCGGCGAGGTCGAGCACCTGCTCGCCGATCGCCACCCCGCAGCGAAAGGGCTCACCGGTGCCCGTGCGCCGGAACACCGCGAACGGCAGGTTCTGGATGGGGAAATCCCCGTCCGGCCGGTTGGCCGAGTCCACCCAGCTCTTGAGCGCCGGATCGTGCGTTGAATCGAGTGTGCGCATGTCAGATCAATGCCGTATTAAGGAACGCGACCGATAAGTGTATTGCCCCGGGGGCGCGCAAACAGGACGGTTTTGCCCCTATGAGTTCCGCCCTCGCAAGCTGCACGGCCCCGGGAAGCCCTGCATGAACGGACTCAAGGCGTTGCGGGAAGACACACCCGAGGGAGCCAGCCGATCGTGATAAGCGCAGCCGGCTCATGCGTGCTGCGGTGTGAAACGCTTGGCGAGCCCTTGCCAGCAGCGTGCGTAGTCGCCCTGGCGCTGCGGCAGCTCGAGCGCGCGCGGAGTGGGCCGGATGAGGGTGCGGCTCTCGAACATGAAGGCCATCGTATCGGTAATGTGCTGCGGCAGCTGCGTGTCGGCACGGCTCGCGCGCTCGAATGTCTCGGCATCGGGCCCATGGCCGGTCATGC
>JAJZVF010000065.1 GCA_021845825.1 Pseudomonadota bacterium
TTACGTATATTCCGGCTAACTCCGACGTTACCTTGGCCATCGGCGGCAGGTCCTATACGTAAATGACCGAATAACATCATCCGGGCGCATCTCCACACTTATGCGGTCCGATCCCGGACACTGCAGCCAAATGGGAGTATCGTCATGAGCCTGATTCGATGGGATCCTTTTGCGGACGTCGAGAGTCTGTTCAACCGCATGCTGCCGCGGCTCGGCCGTGGCCCGCGCTTGTCACTGGAAGAAGACGGCGGAGTCACTTTCGAGTGGTCGCCGTCGGCCGACATCAGCGAGACCGACAAGGAATATCTGGTCCGCGTCGATCTGCCGGGAATGAAGAAAGAAGACGTGAAGGTCACGTATACCGATGGATTGCTCACCATCCAGGGCGAGCGCAAGCAGCACAAGGAGGAGAGCAACGAAAAATTCCACCGCGTGGAGAATTCCTACGGCAGCTTCAGCCGCGCCTTCAGCTTGCCGGACAACATCAAGGCCGATGCGATCCGCTGCGAGAGCAAGGAGGGGGTGCTTAGCGTGCACATCCCGAAGTCGGAGCAGAAGAAACCGAAGGAAATCACCGTCCAGTGAGCGCGCGGCCCACTGGCGCGAGCGCGCAGCGGAAGCGCACAGGCTGCGCAGAAAGCCCGTGCCACTTCCGGCTACGGTTCGTGCAGGAGCTGGAGCCCTCGACTGCCGCCTCCTGAGAGGCGGCAGTCCCGCCCTGTTCTACGCCCGCCGCCAGCCTCCGTCGGACCGACCGGAGGCGACATTGCGCTGCGGCGAGCGGCGGTCCGGACTGAATTGCCTTCCTTGATGGTGCACTGCGCGGTCAATGTGACCGCCATGCCCGCGGCTCGCCACCGAGCCGGTCTCCTGGCGGTTGCCGCCGCCATCGTGACGACCCGCCTGTCCCGGCGGGGATTGCCGACCCGCCCCCGGCGTTCGCTCCCCACCCTGACGCTCTCGCCCCGGCGCGGCACGGCGGCGATTGACGCCCCGGTCCGCTTGCCGGTTCCCGGCCGCCGCGGCGCTGCGGGAAGAAGTCCGCTCGGCTCGCTCCTCGCGCTCGGGCGCAGCGCCGGCCGCGCTCGCCGTGATCGGGAACCGCGGCAGCGCCGCCACCGGGATGGCACGCTTCAACAGTCTCTCGATATCCCGCAGCAAAGGCGCCTCATCCGGTGAGACCAGTGAAATCGCCGCGCCGGCGGCACCGGCGCGCGCCGTGCGCCCGATACGATGGACATAGTCCTCGGGAACGTTGGGCAGCTCGAAGTTCACCACGTGCGGCAGCTCCTTGATGTCGAGGCCGCGCGCTGCGACTTCGGTGGCAACCAGCGCGGTAATGCGACAGCCCTTGAAATCCTCGAGCGCACGCACGCGTGCACTCTGGCTCTTGTTGCCGTGAATGGCGGCGGCGGCGATGCCCGCCTCACCGATTTGCTTGGCCAGGCGGTTGGCGCCATGCTTGGTGCGGGTAAATACCAGCACCTGCTGCCAGTTGCCCGCACGGATCAAATGGGCCAACAGGTGCCGCTTGTGCTCCTTGGGCACCAGATACAGAGATTGCTCGACGCGCTCGGCGGTGGAGTTGCGGCCCGCCACTTCCACGGTCTGCGGATTGCGCAGAAAGCGCTGCGCCAGAGCGCGGATATCCTCCGAGTAGGTGGCCGAGAACATCAGGTTCTGCCGCTCGGGCGGCAGCAGCTTCAGTACCTGGCGGATGGCATGGATGAAGCCCATGTCGAGCATCCGGTCCGCCTCATCGAGCACGAACTGGCCGATGCGGCTCAAGGAGAGTGCGCCGCGGTCGGCGAGATCGAGCAGACGCCCGGGCGTGGCGATCAGCAGATCGCAACCGCGGCGCATCTCATCGATCTGCGGATTGATGCCGACGCCGCCGAAGACGACCGCCGTACGGATATTGAGATGACGGCCGTAGACCCGGGCGTTGTCGGCAACCTGGGCGGCGAGCTCGCGGGTCGGCGTCAACACCAGCGCGCGCGGGACCTTGCGCGCAGCGCCGGTCTCGGTCTCGGCCAGACGCTGCAGAATGGGCAGCACAAAGGCCGCCGTCTTGCCCGTGCCCGTCTGGGCGGCGGCCATTACGTCGCGCCCGGCGAGGATCGCGGGAATGGCCTGGGATTGGATCGGAGTGGATGATGCGTAGCCCTTCTCGGATACGGCACGCAGCAGCTCGGGCGAGAGCCCGAGATCGGAAAATGACATGAATACCTCATTGGTCAGCCCGCGCGAACGGCCGGCGTCCCGCCGGATACCGGCGAGCGTGCTGAAGGCCGTGGCGGTCGAAGCGAGGGAGTGTGATGGTTATCGAAGTGAAGCCGGGAAAGGCTCGACCGCGAGCGAGTCAGGCGCAGACCGCTGCGCGCCTGTATAGTCTTGCGCGAGTGACTATACCGATCCGCCGCCCTCAAGTCCATCTTCCTCTTCATCGAACCGATGCCTCTGCTCACCCTGCGCGACGCACACCTCACTTTCGGCGACCGCCCGCTTCTTGACGGCGCACAGCTCATAATCCGCCCGGGCGAGCGCCTCGGCTTCATCGGCCGCAACGGCACGGGCAAATCGACCGTGCTGCGGATCATCGCCGGCTTGATCACGCTCGAGGCGGGCGAGCTCGAGCGGCACGCCGGCCTGCGTGTTGCGATGGTCGAACAGGAGCCGGCGCTGCCCGCGGAAGCGGACCTGCGGGCGAGCCTGCGCAAGAGAGCCCAGAGCCTGCCCCATTCGGCCGCCTGCACCGCCGAGCAGTTGCACGGCGCGGACCGGGACCGCTGGCACATGGAATCGCGGCTCGCACAATTCCTGCACCGCTTCGGACTGACCGGCAGCGAGAGCCCGCTAGGCTGCTCGGGCGGTGAGTGCAAGCGCGCCGCTCTCGCCCTCGCGCTCGCCTCGGAGCCGGAGCTGCTGCTGCTCGATGAGCCCACCAATCACCTCGACATCGACGGCATCGGCGCCCTCGAGGAGCAGGTGCTGAAAGCCTCCACGGCCGTGATCGTCACCCATGACCGGGAATTCCTCGACGCGACCGCCACCCGCATCGTCGAGCTCGATCGCGGCCAGCTGCGCTCGTATCCGGGCAACTTCGCCGCCTACGAGACCCGGCGCGATGAGGAAATCGCCGCAGAAGACCAGGCTCGCCGGCGCTTCGAGAAATTCTGGCAGCAGGAGGAGGCGTGGATCCGCAAGGGCGTCGAAGCGCGGCGCACGCGCAACGAAGGGCGAGTCAAGCGGCTCGAGCGGCTGCGCGCAGCCCGCGCCGAGCGTCGCAACCGACTCGGCAACATCAAACTGGCTCTCGATACCGGCGAGCGCTCGGGACGGCTGGTCGCGGAGCTCACCGACGTCGGCCAGGCATTCTCCGGGCGTGTGCTCCTCGAGGCGCTCTCGACCCGCATCATGCGCGGCGACCGAATCGGGCTCATCGGGCCGAACGGTGCCGGCAAGTCGACCCTGATTCGCATCATCCTCGGGGAGCTTGCGCCCGAGCGCGGCTCGATCCGCCTCGGCACCAACCTCAAAGTCGCCTACTTCGACCAGATGCGCGAGCGGCTCGACCCCGAGGCGACACTCGCCGATGCGATCAGTCCCGGCTCGGACTGGATCACCATCGGCGAGGAGCGCAAGCACGTAACGACATATCTGGGCGATTTTCTCTTCCCTGCGCACCGGGCGAAATCCCCCGTCAAGATGCTCTCCGGAGGCGAGCGCAACCGGCTGTTCCTCGCGCGTCTGTTCGCCCGGCCGGCCAATCTTCTGGTGCTCGATGAGCCGACCAACGATCTTGACATCGAGTCGCTCGAGCTCCTGGAGCAGCGCCTGCAGGACTATCACGGGACGATTCTGCTCGTGAGCCATGATCGGCGGTTCCTCGACAACGTCGTGACGCAGACGTTGGTGGCCGAAGGAGACGGCCTCTGGCAGGCCTACGTGGGTGGTTATACCGACTGGCTGCGGCAGCGCCCGCCGCCCGTCCTCAGGACCCGCGGCCGGGCAGATGCGCAGGAACTGCCTGCCGCCACCCAAGACCCCGCTTCGCCCTCTGCCGCGCCGGCGGCCCAGCGAAGCCGCGCGAAGCGCGCTCGGCTCGGGTACCTGGAGGGGCGGGAGCTCAATGCGCTGCCCGGGGAGATCGAAGCGCTGGAGCGCGAGCAGGCTGACCTCTCCGCACGGATGAGCGATCCGGCGTACCACACCGGAGGTCCCGAGCGTCTCTGCGCCGATGCGCGCAGGCTCGAGCAAATCGAATCCGAGCTCGCCGCCAAGTACGCCCGCTGGGAGGCGCTCGAGGCGCGCGCCGCGGCTCAGGCCGGCGCCGCCGCGAGCGCGGTCTCCGACCGGACTCGATAGGGGTATGAGCCCGGCTTGACCAGCACGAAGTCGCACTCGAGGCCTTCGACGAGAACCGATGTCAGCGTACCCACCAGGCTCACCGGACACGGGCGGTGAGTGAGCGCACCGAGTACCATGAGATCATAGTTGCGCGCCGCCGCGAAGGCTGACAGCTCCCGTTCGGGGTGACCGGCGAGGATGTGCACGTGATCAGGCGCGATGCCCGCCTCCCGAGTGAGTGCGAGCAGCTTTTGCGCCCGCATCCGGCTGGCGGACTCATCCGGCGCCGCGCGCTCCGCGTAGGCAACGTCCAGATCGGCATCGGTCGCGCGCGCCAGGTCCTTTGCAATGTTGAGGATGGTATCGGCCAGGCTCTTGGTCTCCTCCTCTTCCGATACGTCGATCGCGGCGGCAATCCGCATCTTTTTGCTCCAGTGCCTGCCCCGGACCAGCACCAGCCTGGAGGGACAGGTGCGCATGAGTTGCCAGTCGTTGGCGTCGAATGCGCTATGGTTCGGCCTGCCACCGCCGGCGGCCTTGATGACCAGCGCTGGACGGCTCCTGCGCACCTTGCGCAGGATGCTCTCGTAAAGCGGGCTCTCGAAGCTTGCGTCGACTGAAAAGGGAACCTCATCGAGGCCGAGCAGATCCTTGTGCCGCAGATAGTCCGCCTTGACCCGTTGGATGCAGTCCTGCCGCACTTTTTCGACGCCCCGCGAATCGTATGCGTGCTTCAACTCGTAGGCCTGCTCGGCATCGCAAACGAATAATTCAAGCCCCATGCCGAGCGAGCGCGCGAGCCGCACCGCCTTCGCGATGAGCAGCGGATCGGCCTCGCAGCGGCCGGTGACCACCAGAATCGACCTCAGTTTCCCCATCGCCTGCGCCCCATCGGCAGCCCTTGCGACCGCAGCCGAACATGCCCGTTAAGATCACGCTCTCACAGATCCCGGCGCGAAGCCATCCGCACTCTCAACGACTGCGATAGTCGCTTTCCCACGCCACCTCCGGCGCGCCTTGCACATGCCCTACTCTATGAGACTGCCGCGAACCGATCGAGCGCCATAGGTACTTTCGCGTATACCTGCCGCCATTGCGGGATGGCCAAGCTAGGCCCATGCACGGGACTGATCGCATGGGGCCGCAAGTGCTGCTGCGGGCGCTCGATTGCGCGCCGGATGCGATGCTCATCGTCGATGCGGCTGGCACGATCCTCTTCGCCAGCCGCCAGGCCTGCGCGCTGCTCGGCTACGAGCCCGGCTGTCTTGACGGCTGCTGCATCGAGCAGCTCGTGCCCGAACGATTTCGCCCGCAGCATGCCGGCTACCGTGAGCGCTTCGTCGCGCAGCGGCGCACGCGCCTCATGGGAAGCGGTCTTGTGCAGCTCGGCTGCCGCCGCGACGCGTCCGAGATTCCCCTCGAGATCGGCTTGAGCCCCATCTGCCACGGCGAGCAGGTGCTCACGGTGGCGGCAATCCGCGACGTGACCGAGCACCAGCGCGAGCAGGCCGAGCTCATCCACGCCCGCGAGGCCGCCGAGGTCGCGCGCCGCAGCTCCGATGCAGCGCGCGAAGCGGCAAACCGCGCCAATCAGGCCAAGAGCCGCTTTCTTGCGACCGCGAGTCACGATCTGCGCCAGCCCCTTCAGTCGCTTGCGCTGCTCAATGGCACGCTGCGCCAGCTGGTGAAGGAAGGCGATGCGCTCACCGCCCTGGCGCGCCAGGGTGAAGCGATTGACGCGATGGCACGGCTCCTGCGCGCCCTGCTCGACATCAGCCGGCTCGAGTCCGGCGCGATCACCCCGAGCCCGGCGGACTTCTCCGTCGCGGAGCTGCTGGCCGCGGTGCACGAGGAGTTCTCCGCTCTGGCCGCCCGCCGCGGCCTCACGCTTGAGATCACGCCCTCGGCCCACATCGTGCACAGCGACCGGGCGCTGGTCGGTCAGATCCTGCGCCACCTGGTCATGAACGCGATCGAGTACACGCCGCACGGCCACGTGCGCTTGAGCACCGAAACCCGCTCCGGGCAGCTGTACATCCACGTCGAGGACAGCGGCACCGGGATTCCGTCGCAGGAATTGCCGCACATCTACGAGGAGTTCTACCGGCTCGACAGCAGCAGCCAGGCCGCCTACCGCGGCAGCGGGCTGGGGCTCAGCATCGTACGCCGGCTCGTGAGACTGCTCGGTCTGGAGATCGAGGCCCGTTCGACGGTCGGACACGGCTCGGTGTTCTCACTGGCGCTTTGCGCCCGGGAGAGCCACTCAGCGGCGGCGCCCGCGGCACCTGCGGCGCCGCCCGCGTCCGCCGCCGCTCAGAGGCCCCGGGTGATGGTACTCGAGGACGATCCGGCGGTCCGCAGTGCGACCGGGCTACTGCTGAAAGTGCACGGCTTCGATGTACTCGCCGCCGCCACGATCGGCGAGGCGCTCGAGGCGGCCCGCGAGCAGCCTATCGATCTGCTCATCACCGACTATCACCTCTCCGGCGGCGAGACGGGTACCCAGGCCATTGCCGCCCTGCGCGCACTACGCGGCCCGCAGCTGCAGGCCGTCCTGGTGACGGGCGACCCCAGCGCGGCCGGCGGGCTCGAGCGCGACAGACGTGTTCGTCTGCTCGGCAAGCCCATCCAAGCCGAGCAGCTGATCGGCGTGTTGCAAGCGCTACGTGGCGCCTGAAGCGCCTCCGGCACCCCTTCGCGACGCTCCCGCCGACACTCAGCGCAGATACGCCTCGGTGGCATACCTGCGCATCATACGGTGGCTGTTGAAATACGCCGCGTTGGTGCCGATGGTCGCTTTCATCAATCGCACCCAGCCGCGCGGATCGCCGCTGTAGCCGTAGTAAAGCGGCAGCACGGTATGCGCAAGCTTCTCGTAGAGCGAGCCGGCATCCTCGATCGCCCAGCCGGTGACCCCCTCGATGCAGCCCTCGACCCACCAGCCGTCCAGCTGTGAGAGGCTCGGCACGCCATTCAAAGCCGCCTTCATGCCGCTGGTGCCGGAAGCCTCGAGCGGCGGCAGCGGCGTGTTGAGCCAGATGTCGGCGCCCGCGACCATGAGCAGCGCCAGATCGAGGTCATAGTCCGGCAGATACACCACCGGGATCGTCCCGGCAAGCTCGCGGGCATGCGCGTGCAGCAGCGCAATCAGCCGCTTGCCCTCCTCATCGCGCGGATGCGCCTTGCCGGCGAGCACGATCTGTACGGGGTGCTCGCGCGCGATCGCGCGAAGCCGGGGGATGTCCGTGAACAGCAGCTCCGGACGCTTGTAGGCGGTCATCCGCCGCGCAAAGCCTAATGTTGCCACGTTCGCCTGCAGCTTCACACCGGTCAAGTCACGCACTTTGTCGATGAGCGCCTGCTTTGCTTTGGCATGCGCCTCGAGCAGCGAGGCGTCGGGAATGCCGTGCACCCTTCCGAGCAGCTCCGGCTCATGGCACCACCCGGGCACGAAGCGGTCGTACAGCTCGCGAAAGCTCGCCGCGCTCCAGCCGTACGGGTGCACCCCGTTAGTGATGGCCCGCACCTGGTAGCCCGGATACATCTTGGAGGAAACCTCGGCGTGGCGCTTGGCCACGCCGTTGACGAAGTCGCTGACGCCGAGAGCAAGCTGCGTCATGTTGAGATCGCTCGCCCCGCCGAGCGAGGTGAGGACGGAGAAATCGATCGGCCCGTGCTCCGTGCCCGGCTTGTCGAGCTTCGGCGCCTCGTGAGCGTCGTAGCCGTACACGCTGCTCGCGAACAGCCGCTTCACCAGGTCGTAGGAGAAGCGGTCGTGTCCGGCCTCGACCGGGGTATGGGTCGTGAAGCGACACAGGTCCCGCACCCTCGGCAAATCATACGGCGCCTCGCCCGGACGCACGTCATCGGCCGGATAGGCGAAGTGGCGCAGCAGCTCCACGCCGAGAAACGCCGAGTGTCCCTCGTTCATGTGATAGGCGCTGATCTCAAAGCCGAGTGCACGCAGAATGCGTACGCCGCCGAAGCCGAGCACCATCTCCTGCTTGAGCCGGTATACCTCGTCGCCGCCGTAAAGATAATGGGTGATCTGCCGGTCATCGTCGCGGTTCTCCGGCAGGTCGGTGTCGAGCAGCAGGACCGGGGTGCGTCCGCCCATATGGCTCTCGATGGCATAAAGCCACACGCTCACCCACACCGGCCGGTCCTCGATGCGCACAGCCACCTTCGCATCGAGCCGTTGCGCCCAGCGGGCCGGGTCCCAGATCGCCGGGCGCTCGACCTGTTGGCCGTTCGGATCGATCTCCTGGTGGAAGTATCCGGCCCGACTCACCAGCGTCACCCCCACCAGGGGCAGGCGCAGGTCAGCGGCGGAGCGCAGTGTGTCCCCGGCGAGCACCCCGAGCCCCCCCGCGTAGGTTGGGATCTCGTTGCGCAGGGCGATCTCCATCGAGAAATACGCCACCCGGGGCAGATTCAAAAACTCATCGAGCATGATGTCCTCTCCGGTCCGGAGCATCGCCGCGGGCACCGCCTGAGGCCGGATGGCGGCGTTTTTCCGCCACCCACCCCAGCGCCGGCGAGTTCCACGGGACTTATCTCATCTCAGTGCCGCCGGCGGCAGATGTGCTCTCACCACCGCCTCGGCCTGATGCACCAAATCCTTCGGAATCTCTGCGGCAACGATTGCCGCGAGCTCGGCCGGTAGTGCTCGGCGCATCAGGCCGAGAAACCTCGGCTCGGCCATGAGCACGATCCGATCGATACGACCCTCACGCTGCGCAAGCGCCAGCGCCTCGGCGATGCGGCGCGCAAAGAGCGTCGCCACGTGCCGGTGCGGCCGCCGCTCTCCCTCTGCGCCCGTCGCATGGTGCGCGACCGCGCCGCGACGCCCGCTGGCCGCGGGCGCGTGATCGAACACGCGGCCCGGCCGGTCGGATACCAAGTCCCGGTCGTGCAGCCGCGCACGAGCCTCCGCTAATTGTCCGGCCGGATGAAGAGCCGGGTCGGGCGGCTCGAGATCGTAAAAATGCGCCTCGGCCTGATCCGCCACCACGATTCGCACCCGCATCGATCTACCTCCCGCCCTCGTGCTCCACAGGCGGGTCACTGTACGCGGCCGCGACAGCGGGCCAATACGTAGTTGTAGAGGCACACGCGAGCCGTGCCGCGCTGCATCCTCCGCCTGTGTTCGGAGGCAAATACGTATTGAAGCCAATGCGGTGCGGCGGCGATTCTTGCAACAGGAATCGAGCGATGCGTACGCGCAGATTCACGTGGTCCCGGCAACCGAAGGCACTTGCATGTACAAGAAGATCCTAGTTCCCGTCGACGGCAGTCCCGCCTCCAACCGCGGACTCGATGAGGCGATCAAACTCGCCAAGGACCAGGACGCCGAGCTTCGCCTGCTGCACGTCGTCAACGAATGGCTCGTGGTCTCGCCGGATGCCACCGGCGCCGATGTGGGTGGAATCGCCGAAGGGTTGCGCGAAAGCGCCAACGTCGTACTCGATGAGGCGGAGGTCCGCGCCCGGGCTGCCGGCGTCATTCCCAACACCGTACTGCTCGAGCAAATCGGCACGCCGGTCGGGGCCGTCATCCTGAAGCACGCCGAGGAGTGGCCGGCGGATCTCATCGTGTGCGGCACCCACGGGCGGCGCGGCGTACGGCGCCTGGTCATGGGCAGCGACGCGGAGTACATCCTGCGCCATACCCGGATGCCGGTTCTGCTGTTACGTCAGCCGGACGAGGACGAAGGCAAGAAGTGCTGACCCTCCGCCGGAGCGCATCGTGGAACTCGAGCAAGCCATCCATTCCCGCCGCGCGGTGCGTGAGTACACCGAGGAAGCCGTCGAGGAGGGGACGCTGCGCAAGCTGATCGAGGCGGCCATCCAGGCGCCAAGCGCAATCAACGAACAGCCCTGGTCGTTTACCGTGGTAACCGACCGGGAATTGCTCGCGCGGATCTCAGCCCAGACCAAGACCTATCTGCAGCGCAGCACGCCCGGACGCATCATTCCGGAATCGCTGCACGCACGCCTCGAGGACTCGCAGTTCAACATCTTCCACGGTGCGCCGGCGCTCATCGTGATCGCGAGCGTGACGCGCAGTCGCTGGGCCGCGGAGAACTGCGCGCTCGCCGCCGAGAATCTCATGCTGGCCGCCTGCGGCGAGGGTCTCGGGACCTGCTGGATCGGCCTTGCCCAGACTTGGCTCGCCACCACCGCAGGCAGGCGGACGCTTGGCCTGCCCGCAGGCTCCCTGCCGGTGGCGCCAATCATCGTCGGACGGCCGGCGGCGCTGCCTGCGCCGGTCCCGAGGAAGGAGCCGAGGATCCGCTGGCTCGGTCCCTGATCCGCCCGGGGCCGCTCACCTCGCACTGCCGGGAGCCATCCGCTCATGCCGCCCACCACCACCGCCGCTGCGCCCGTCTGGCTGATCACCGGCTGCTCGAGCGGATTCGGCCGGCAGTTCGCCCGCACGGCGCTCGCCCACGGTTTCCGTGTCGCGGCGACCGCCCGCGATCCGATCACCCTCGATTGGCTGGCGCAGTACCGGGACCGTGCGCTTAGGCTGACGCTCGACGTGACGGATGCCGGGCAGATTCGCAGCGCCGTGTCCGAGACCGAACAGGAATTCGGCCGCATCGACGTGCTGGTGAACAACGCCGGCTACGGCTATCTGGCGGCGGTGGAGGAAGGCGAGGAAGAGGACATCCGGGCATTGTTCGAGACGAACTTCTTCGGTCTCGCGGCGATGACCCGCGCCGTGCTGCCGGCCATGCGCTCGCGCCGCGCCGGCACCATCGTCAACATCGCCTCGGTGGCCGGCCTCGTGGGCTTCCCCGGCAGCGGCTATTATGCGGCGAGCAAGTTCGCGGTCGTCGGGCTGTCGGAGTCTCTGGCCAGAGAGCTCGCGCCCCTCGGCATTCGGGTGCTCATCGTCGAGCCCGGCCCGTTTCGCACCGACTGGGCCGGGCGATCGCTCAAGCAATCGCCGAACTTCATCTTCGACTACGAGCCGACGGCCGGCCATCATCGGCGCGAGACCATCGCTCGCAACGGCCACCAGAGCGGCGATCCGGCCCGGGCCGCCGAGGCCGTGATTCAGGCGGTGCTCGCGGCGAATCCCCCCGAGCACCTGGTGCTCGGGCACCAGGGCTACTCGATCGCCGAGCGCCAGCTGCGCGGGCTGCTGCGCGATCTGCGCGCCTGGCGTGCGCTCTCGCTGAGCACGGACTTCCCCGAGCTGCCGGCCCCGCACCGCGATGCGCCGGATGTCTACATCCCTCCGCCGGCCGGGCCCTGAGCCTCGCACCCGCGCAGCCGGTACCCTCAGAATCCCGCCCCGCCGTCGACGTTGTACTGCACCCCGAACCACGCGCCGATCGGCACCCCCACGGTGCGGAACTGCTCGTTCCGCCAGGTCGCGCCGGTGGTGTCGAAGGTATGGCCCGGGCCGGTCAGTTCGTTCAAGCCGAGGATGCCGTAGGTGTAGTAGCGCCGGTCGAGCACGTTGTCGATGCGGGCGAACACGCGCCAGCGCGAGGAGAGCGAGTAGCCCGCGCTGAGATTGACCAGGAAGAAGCCCGGGATCGGGCCATTGATATCCCGGTTGTTCTCATCGCCCTGCGCGTAGATGTCCGACTGGCCGACCACGTTGACACCGAGCGTGAGCGGACCGCTGGCGTACTGCGCGTTCAGCTTCACGATGTTTTCTGGGATCCCGGGGATCCGGTCGCCCGGGACCACGCGGATATCGGTACAAGTCGCGCAGTCGATGGGCGCCGCCGTCGAATTGTTCGGGCTGTTGAGGATGAGTGGCGACTGGAAGGTCGCCTGGACGAACGAATAGTGGACGCCGAGCTCGAACGGACCCCGCCTGCCATGCACGCCGAGCGAGAATCCCTGCCGGCGGGTCTGGCCGACGTTGACGAAGTAGCCTGAGCTGATGATGCCGTTGCCGGCCGCGACGAACTGGATGTCGTCTTCGAGGTTCGTGCGAAAGACCGATGCGGTAAAGGAGAGCGCACGCCCGAGCTCGCCGCGCGCACCCACCTCGAAGTTCTTGGCGGTCACCGCCTTCAGGGGCGGATCTGACGTGAAGGCATCAGGCAGAGTGCACGGTGCGCTCGGGTTGGCGCAGGTGAGCTCCATCGGCGTCGGCACACGCGTACCCTGGTCGTAGTCCGCGTACAGCGTAAGCGTGCGGGTCGGGTTGAACGTAAGCCCCACGGACGGATCGAAATGGTTGTAGACATCGTGCCCGTTGAGCGCGCTGCCGAGGCGATCCTGCAGCGTCACGCTCGCGTGGTTGTAGCGTCCGGCCAGATTGAGAAAGAGCTTGCGGGTAAGTCCGAGGGTATCGGAGAAGTACACGCCCGAGTAATTATTGACCGCGTGCAGTAGCGTGCCGAGCACCGCCGGGGAGCTTGACAGCGTGTCGCGCGAGCTGCCCGCCTGCTGATTGAACTGCCGGTAGTTCGTCCAGGCCGGATCATAACTCGCGCCGACGATGAGCGTATTGCGGTGGCCCGCCGGGAGACTGTGGCCGGCGATCTGCACCGCTACGCCCGGCCGGTACTGGTCGATGCCCTCGATGGCGTTGCCCATCGGCTCGTTGCCGGACCCGACGGGCAGCGCCGGATCGAAGTTGCCGTTGATGTTGCTGTTGAAGACGTCGCTGCTCACCCTGCGGAAGTAGGCCTTCACCGTCAGATTCCACCGGGCCATGAGCCGGCGCCGCTCGTCGAAGTTGAGAAAAACCATCTGGTTGGTCTGGATGTCCGGCCAGGTATAGCTCTGGTACGGATCCGACAGGAGCGGCAGCGGCAGCGTCTGGTTGCCGTACAAGGTGTTGTCGGCGTAGGTCATGGTGAGGGAAGCGTCGTTGCGGCTGTCGCGATAGCCCACCTCGCCGTAGAGCTGACGCACCCGGCTCGGATTCTCATCTCCCCAGCCGTGATCGTCGAAGACCGTTCCGCCCAAGTAATAGTCGAAGTGCCGGTCATGCCCGCCGGTGTCGACCTGCTCGACGTGCCGGCCGAAGGATCCCCCGTAGATCTCCAGGTGCGTCCCGGGGTCATCGAACCCCCGCTTGGTCGTGATGCTGATGGCGCCCCCGAGGGTATTGAACCCGAACACGGGATTCGCGCCCGGAATCACCTCCAGGCTGGAAATCGCCCCCTGCGGAATGAGATCCCAGTTGACCACATCGCCGAACGCCTCATTCACCCGTACACCGTCCACGTACACCGAGACGCCCTCGGGCGTACCGAGCACCGGCGAGGCGGTGAAGCCGCGAAAATTCAGGTTCTCTTGAAACGGCGTGCCTTCGGTGTCGTTGAGATTGACGCTCCCGGCCAGCTGGTTGAGCGACCCGGAGAGGGTTGCCGAGGCGAGGCGGTTGAGCGCGCGCACCGAGATCTGCTCGATATTGGCCGGAACCTCGTTGAGCGGCACCTCGCTGCCGCCGAGCGGAGCGGTGATCACCACCTGCCGTAAAGGGGCGGCGAGGGACGGGAGGGGGGGTAACGGCGCGGCGGCAGATGCAGCGTGAGCGCATGCTGGGAGCGTATGCGCGAGCCCCGCAACGATCAGGGGAACGAGCGTGCGGGCGACACCGCAGGATCCTGCGCGGATCGACATGCTTGAACGAACTCCGGGTGATCGAGGGAGTTTTGCCCCCAGGCAGGCACTCTTTCACGGTAGCGGCCGGATGTGCAAGGGAGTTTTTCCCGATTTGCGCACGTTCAGCCGATCCCTGGCACTGTGCCAAAATAGAACATTCCTCTGCGCAGGCGTTAGACTGCGCGATAAACTGATCGGCGCCTGATTCGGCAGGGCTGTCCGCGGCAGTTCGAAGACAACCGGAGCATTCCGCAATGTGGGCTCGACTCCATCCCGGACCCGGCGCAAGCACCGCCTCACTCGCGGATGTCGCGGTCGAGCCGCGCTCCCTTCATCGCCGTGCGTCACC
>JAJZVF010000066.1 GCA_021845825.1 Pseudomonadota bacterium
AGGTCTCGCTGATATTGCTCGGATTGGAGTTGTACTCGCCGAGATCGTAATTCGGCGGCCAGGGATTCGCCGGATTCGGTCCGCCGTATACCAGACAGACCGGATCGATCTGGCCGGGAAACGCGTAGAGCACGTCGTTGATGGCAGGGTCGTCGCTCGTATCGCCCACCTGCATGTACGGCGCGCTCGCGAGGGTAAGCCCGCCGGCGATGCTCACCTCGCCGCTCGCGGCGATGTTCGCGCAGTCCTGGTAGACGGTGTTTCCTCCCGCAAGGCTCGTGTAGTCGAAGCAGGGGTTGGCGATGTAGTTATCGCCCGCGGTCTCGGCATTGGTGAACACGAACGGACCGCTCGAGGGACTCATGGCGTAGAGCCAGGTCTGGTACTCACCGAGCTGGGAGGTCTGATAGTCCATGAGGGAAAAGTCGGTATCGGCGAGGAACGACTGCAGCACCGACTCGATGGCGGCTTTCGCCACATTGAGGCGGCTTGCGGAGTTGTCGCACAGCTCGCCCGTGTTCGACGGACAGGGCACGGTGTAGGGTGCGCTGCCGCCTGAGCCGGGATTGATCGGGGGCGTGAAGCCGGCGGGCACCGTGTAGTCGAGCGGGGAGCTGGAGCTCTCGAGGAGGGAGTCGGCGGCGCCGAGCGAGCCGGCGCCGGTCATGATCGCCCCGGCGAGCGTGCCGTCCATCGACTGCGAGTTGCCGATCGCAATGACCACTTGCGGATGCGCGGGTATGGTCACCGTGAGGGGCGTCTGCGCAAGGTTGAGCGGCGGTGCGGCCGCAAATGCGCTGCCGGCGGTCCAGGCGGCGGCGAGCGTGAAGGCCGCGAGCCTGCCGGCGATGCCGCCTTGGTAGACCCTGCGATGGGCTGCTTTGCGGGTGCTCATGGGTCACTCCACCATGTAATAGATGCTGCGCAGCGCCGCGCTGCCGGTCTGGTCGGCGCCGGTGGCGACGGCCGTGATCTGGTAGACCTGCGCGTTGCCGTTGCCCCCGTAGCCGCCGTTGCCGAGCGTCATGCCGGATTTCAGGCCGAATCCAGTCAGTTTTTCGATGATGAATTCCGGGGGTGCGGACACCGTACCGGGCGTGAGACCGCCGTAGGTGAGCACCGCGGTGCCGGGATCCTGCCAGTTGATGAGCGAATACCAGCTGCCCTGCGTGGGATCGAGGGTGTACAGCCCGCCGGCATTTTGCGCGAAGTCCGAGTACTGGGGGTTGCCCGTGCGCAGGTTCATTTGCGCGAACCTGAGCGCCGCTCCGGCGGCCTCGAGCGCCAGATCCTGGTTGGCGTCGTTCTCCGCCATGCGCTCCTCCGTGGTCTCCATGCGGGCGAGCATCACGGCGAGCAGAGTGAGTACCAGAAGGAAAATGAGCGCGACGAACAGCACCGCGCCACGTTGCCGTGGTGCGGCGGCTCGGGATCGGGTTGTCTGGACGGTCATGGCGGATCCGGTAGGACTCAATTGGTCGTGTCGCGCAGCGACACGGTGGTCTCGAAGACTTGGCGCATGCGGGTATCGATGGGCGCGGTGACCTCGGTGCCGAGCAGGTCGTACGTACGGGCCTGGGTGGGCATCGGCAGGGCGCCCGGAGGGCTCGCCACCAGCAACGCGATCTTGACGCTGATGACGCAGTTGAACTCGACCGGGCCGGAGCCGGCAAGCCCCTGGCAGTCCGGATTGCCGGCCACGGCGGCGGAAACCTGGTCGGCGGTGACGTACTCCGTGGCGGCCATCGAGCCATCGGTGTCGATGCCGTAGAGGATCTGCATGTTCTCGACATCGGGCACGAGCTCGGCCGGGGGGGTATCGAATTGCGGCTGTCCGGCAGTGGAGTAGGTGTAGAGGGCGCCGTCGCCGTCCTTGCCCGTGCCGATGTAGAAGACGACGGTGTCGAACACCCCCACCTGCGAGCCGGCCGCGAAGCTCTGGCCCAACGACTGGTCGAAGCGAACGGTGTCGCCGCTCACACCGTCTATCTCATCCACCACCGATTGGGCGCAGTTCGACACGATCGCAACCTCGCCTTGACTCAGGCCGGCGGTGCTTTGCACGGTCACGGAGCTCGCGCCGGATGCGGCGGTCGTGTACACCGGAGCGACTTCCGGGTAGGTGGTGTGCACCGCGATGGCGTCGCTCCCTTGAATGGGCAGCGCGGCGTCCTTCTTCATCTGGCCTTCGCTGATCACCGTGGAGTCGAGGCCGCCGCCCAAGCCGGCGGAGGTGGTCCAGTCCGCCTGCGAGGTGACACCCGGGGGATTTTCAGAGAGCGTGACGGTCGAACCCGGACCGGTGTCCTGTCCGTTGTATTGTGCTTCGTAGCCGGCGAGCGCCTCGCTGAAATCCTGTTGCAACGGCGACTGATTCACGCCCAGACCTCCCTGTACCACCGTCTGCCCGCCCCACATGGTGCTGTTGCAGGCCATGTAGCCGGCACCGCGCACGGTCTCCTGGAGGATATCGATTGCGATCCGGCCGTTGTCGGCGAGCTGGCCGATGGCCGTCGTATCCTGGGAAGCCGAATGCACGCTGATGAAAGTCGAGATGACCGCGCCGGTGACGATCAGCCCCAGCGTGAGGGCGATCATCAGCTCGATGAGCGAGAAGCCGCGGCTCGAGCGGGCGCCGCGCGCGCGCAGCGGCTCGTCGGCGGCGCTCACAGTGCGCTCTCCAGCGTGAAGGACTGGGTATCCGGTGTCGTGTCCGCCGGGGCACCCGCGGCGCTGCTGTGGTTCACCAAAGCCCATTGCGCGACGCTGTCGTTCCACTGAATCGTGATGGTGGCGGTGGCGACTTGACCGGAAACGGCCGCCGGGGAGACGAGGATCTGGCCGTTGCCTTGCGGCAGCGCGCCGGCGAGCTGCGCTCGCCACCGGTACAGATCGTACTGGGCCATTTCCGCAGGCGTGCAGTCGCTCCCCAAGGCATCGCACTGGACGGTGGGGTCGGGAGTCTGGCTGAATGAAAGCTGGTAGCCGGTCGTCGTGGTCGCGTAAGCGCGATTCGCCCGCATCGCATCGAGGATCGAGTAGGCAAGATCGGCGGCTTGCGTGCGAAAGTACGCGCTGTCGTTCGAGGTGACGGCGGCGAGAACCAGCTTCGCGACGCCGAGCATGCCGATACTGATGACCAGGATCGCGACCAGCACCTCAACCAGGGTGAAGCCGCCTGCGCGGGCAGGCGGGCGCTGTCCGGCGGGCGGCGCAGCCGGCGCCTTTGCGAGGAGGCAACCGATAGCCGGCAGGGGATTGCTCAGGGGATCGCGGGCGCTCATCGGATTTGACGTCACGGCTGACCTCATGGACAGGCGAGCGCTTGGCCATTCAGCGTTTGGCCGGGCGTGGGAGAAGCTTCGACCGCGCCGACGGCGGATATCTCGATGTCGCGCGCGTACGCCGCGCCGCGGCTGTCGCACAACGTGAAATAAGTGGTGTCATACAATCCGGCGCCGGCCGCGGCCGCGACGAAGCCGTCGGGCTGGAAGGTGATCTGCGTGACGCCCGTGCCCCCGAGGGTCGCCGACAGGGTATTGCCGGCGGCGAGCGGGGATTTCACCTGCAGCACCGCCGGTGTCCCGGCCACCGGGACGATCGTCTCGACGATCCAGCCGGTATTCCAGGTCGTAGAGCCGCTGCAGGTCGGGGTGGCGGGGGTGCTCGTGTCGACGGCCGATGCGCACACTTCGACGTCCGCATCTCTCTTGACCGCCTCGCTGCGGGCGTAATCGAGGCTCGAGATGAGCGAATCCGCCTCGGCATCCTCGCGGTTGTTCTGGATGAACACGCGCAAGGCGGGCACGGCGAGCGCGAGCAGTATGGCGGCCACGGCGACGGCGACCAAGAGCTCGAGGAGAGTGAATCCCCGCTGCCTGCTCAGGCGAGAGTCTCGGGCCGACATCGGATCTCGCACGGGTTCTGCCGCTCCCAAACTGCGTTGGCGGCGGAGTTTAGTGAATCGGGATGCCGGTTTCCGTGCGAAGGTGCCAATAATCGCTGTCCATCCGACCAGCGGGCATTCCGGGCGGATGAGCGGCAACGCCGCCGTTCAGGGTGATGGAGTTCCTTGACTTAAAGCGCCCGGCGTGGTTGCCGCCGGTGCGCACGACGGCGTTGCCCCGGTGGGCTGTACCGCGCCGGCGCGGCCGCGCATCGGGCTCGGGCCTGCGCGGCGCGCCTCAATCGACGCGCTCGACCGGCAGGCAGCGAGCGGCGACGGCAAACTCGCGCAGGATGTCGATCTCGCGCCGCGACTCCTCGATGCGGCTTGCGAGCGTGTCGCGAATCGACAGAATGCCGAGCAGGCGCTCGCCCTCGAGCACCGGCAGGTGGCGGAACCTGTGGGCGCGCATCCGGTCCTGTGCCGCCTGCATCGTCTCCCCGGGCGCACAGCCGATCACTTCGGTGGTCATGAGGTCGCGGACGCGCATGCCCGAGAGGTTGCGTGCATCGCTTGCCAGGGCTCTGACCAGGTCGCGCTCGGAGATGATGCCGAGCAGGCGCGAGGCCGGGCCGGATTCGCAGACCGGCATCGCGCCGATGGCGTGCTTGCGCAGCAATTGCGCCGCAGCCACCAGGCTGTCATCCGGCCCGCAGGTCACCAGTTGTTGCTGGGAATGCTTCAGAAATTCGCCCACTCTCATGGATCGCTCCTTTCGCCGCATCGTCGGTACCTGTCGCCGCAACGATCCTCGCCTCCGTGGCGAATGCGCCGGCGAGATCGAATCGGTGCAGGTGATAGACGGGCAGGGTGTGTATGTGCGGGGGATAGTAGCCCTTGCGCAACGAGGTCGCCGTGCAGGGGGTCACCATCGCCGCAATCTCTCCGATCCGCCCGCCGGTCGAGCGGTGCACATGGCCGCAGAACACGGCGGCGACGCGGCCGCAGTACTCGAGGGTGCGCTGCAGCCTCGCCATGGCCTCGGCGGTCACGAAATTCAGCGGATCCGGCCCGACCGTGACCACAAACGGCGGATGGTGCATGAACACCGCGACCGGCTTGGTGGTGTCGGCGTCGAGCAGCTCGATCAGGCGCCGGGCGTGCTCGGGACTGAACTCGCCCTTGTTGCTGTCCGGGCTCACGGTGTCCACCGCAATCAACCGCACCGGAAAATCCTCGACGGCATAATCGAGAAACCCGGGACTTGCGACCGGACAGGCCCAGGGTGAAAAGGCCTGACGGAGGCTCTCCCTGTCGTCGCGGTTCCCGGCGGCGACGTAGACCGGGACACGCGCCTCGCGCAGAATGGCTGCCGCCCGTGCGTAGTCCTCCCGATCTCCGTTGTGCACGATGTCGCCGCTGTGAATGATCACATCTGCCGGCGGATCGAGCGCATTGATGTCGGCAATCGTGCGCTCGAGATCCCCTGCCCGGCGATCGGCGTCGGCTGCGCGGCGGGCGATATGGGTGTCGGAGACTTGCGCGATGATCATGACAGGGAAGCGCTGTGCGCCGCGCCTGCGTAATACTCCCTGAGGATGGCCACCACCTCGGGGCGGCTGAATTCAGGCGGTATGTCGAGCCCGCTCGAGAGCATCTCGCGCTGGCGCGTTCCGGAGATCGCAATGTGCTGCTGCGCATCGTGCGGACAGGTGCGGGCGGTCGCCATACCGGCGCATTTGCGGCAATAAAAAGTGATATCGAGTCTCAGCGCTTCGGTTTCAAGTGCGCCCTCCCACAATTGATCGAAGATGTGGTGCGCGTCGAAGGGACCGTAATAGCTGCCCACGCCGGCGTGGTCACGGCCGACGATGAGATGCGAGCAGCCGAAATTCTGGCGGATGAGCGCGTGCAACAGCGCCTCGCGCGGTCCCGCGTAGCGCATCTCGATAGGGTAGCCCGCCTGGATCACCGTTTCGGGGCGGAAATAGTTGTCGACCATTGCCTGGACCGCGCGCGTGCGCACCTCCGCGGGAACGTCGCCCGGTTTCAGCTTGCCGAGCACCTGATGGATGAAGACGCCGTCGAGGATCTCCACGGCGATCTTGACCAGGTATTCGTGGCTGCGGTGCATGGGGTTGCGCGTCTGGAAGGCGGCCACGCGCGACCAGCCCTTCTTAAGGAACAGGGCGCGCGAGTCGGCCGGGCGGATATACAGATCGGGGTATCGAGCCGGGTATTCGCCCTCGCTCAGCGCCATTACCGGGCCGGCGAGATTGACCTCCCCCTGCTGCAGAACCTTCGCGACGCCCGGGTGCTGCGCATCGGTGGTGCGATAGACGTATTCGGCCTCGAGCGCCTTGTCGATCGCGTATTTCTCACGCACCTGCATAATGGCCAGAATCTCGCCGCTGTGAGCGTCGATGAGCGCCGCTTCGTCCTGCACGTGGATGCGGTCGGCAAGCTCGCGCTGGACGGGCAGCGTGATCGGGATCGGCCAGAACAGCCCGCTCGCCAGTTTCATATCCACGCACGATCCGCGCCAGTCCTCATGGCCCATGAAGCCTTCAAGAGGCGTATATGCCCCCATGGCGAGCATGAGCACATCCGAGACCGCACGGGAGTCGAGCGGAATCTTGCACAGGCGGGCAGCGCGCCGCAGCTCTTCGGCGCGCTCCAGCTGCGGGAGCAACAACGGTTTGACCGAGACCGAGCCGTGCGGCGGTACGAGTTCTGGCATGCTGCGCCCCCGCGGGAAGCCGCGCAATCAGTCGATGATGTGGTACACCGGGGCTTTCTCCATCTCCCACCGGCCGGACTCGCGGTCGTAGCGCGAGAGCGTGAAGCAGTGCCAGTCCTTGTCGTCGAGTTTCGGATGGTCCGCCCGGTAGTAATACCCCGGCCAGCGCGTCTCCTGGCGAAAGAGGGTGTGCTGCGTAACGCATTCGGATGCGAGCAGCCGGTGCTGCAGCTCCCAGGCGCGCTGCAGCTGGTGCAGATCGGGCGCGCCGAGGTAAGCCAGGTCCTCCTTCAGCATGGCGAGCAGCTCGAGGCCGCGCGTGAGCAGCGGCTCATTGGTCGTGTAGTGAGCGCTGATGCCCCCGACATACTCGTCCATGATCTTCTCCAGGCGCTGCAGGCCGTGCAGCGGCAGCAGGTAGCTCGGTGAGACCGTTCCGGCCACGATCTCGTTGCGGCCGATCCGGTAGTTCTCCAGCGGTTTGTAGACTGCCTGCCTGAGCGCGGTGTATTCGGCCTCGTTGACTTCGGGTCCGTCCTTGCCGTGCTCCTTGATGTATCTGACGGCCGCCTTGGCGGCAATGCGTCCCTCGGTGAAGGATCCGGAGGAAAACTTGTGGGCGGTGCCGCCGATGGTATCGCCGGCGCCGAACAGCCCCTCGACGGTCATCATCCGGTTGTAGCCCCATTGGTATTCGGCCGGCGCGTAGTCTTCCGGGCCGCTCGCCCAGGCGCCCGAGCAGGTCGCGTGAGATCCCATGACGTAGGGCTCGGAGGTGGTGAGTTCCGGGTTGATTTCCTTCGGATCGATGTTCTGCGACGCCCAGACGACCGCCTGACCGACGGTCATGCCGAGGAAGTTTTCCCAGCCGACGGTCTCCTTGTGCGGATCCTTGAACGCTTCCTTGGTCACCATGCGGATCGGACCGCGGCCGGCCTTGACCTCCTCGAGCAGCGCATGATTGCGCAGGCAAGTCGGCACCGGATGGTGATTGACGTATTCGCCCACCATCCGCTCGATCGAATCGCGCCAGAACGCCTCGTAATCCTGTCCGTAGGCGTTTTGCGTATAGGTCTTCAGATGCAGGAAGTAGGCACCCACAGGACCATAACCGTCCTTGAAGCGGGTGAGGACGATCCGGTTCTCCATTTGAGTCATCTTCGCGCCCGCCAGGATCGGCAGGGCGTAGGCGGAGGCGCTGCTCCACGGTGCATACCACGTCCGGCCCATGCCTTCGCCGACGGCCCGCGGCTTGAAGATGTGCGAGGCGCCGCCGGCAGCCACGATGACCGCCTTGGCACGGAATACGTAAAAGACCCCGTTGCGCACGTTGAAGCCCACGGCGCCGGCGACCCGATTGGGGTGCTTGCTGTCCATCAGCAGGTGAGTGACCATGATGCGGTTGTAGACGGCGCTGGCGGCCTTGCGCGCGGCTTCGGCGACGATCGGCTTGTAGCTCTCGCCGTGGATCATGATCTGCCACTTGCCCTCGCGCTGGTATCTGCCCGTCTTGGGGTCCTTCATGATGGGCAGGCCCCATTCCTCGAATTTGTGCACGGTGGCATCGACGTGTCGGGCGATATCGTAGCCGAGATCCTCCCTTACCAGGCCCATGAGATCGTTGCGCGCGTAGCGCACGTGGTCCTCGGGCCGGTTTTCGTCCCAGTGCATGCCCATGTAGCAGTTGATCGCGTACAGGCCCTGCGCCACTGCGCCGCTGCGCTCGATGTTGGCTTTCTCGACGCAGACGATCTTCAGGTCCCGTCCCCAGTACCTCGCCTCATAGGCGGCGCCGCAGCCGCCCATTCCGCCGCCGACGATGAGGATGTCCGAGTCGACGAATACGGTCTTGCGGCTCATTGCAGCAGCCCCTTCTTCAACTGATTGCGCGCGAGCGTGGGCAGAGCCCCCACTTTGAGGGCCTCGGGCTCATGCGCGAGATCTTGCGAAGCCATCGCCGCCGCGGCGGGCGGCGCATACTCCGCCGGACCCTTGATCGATCCCCAGGGCGTGGTTCTGATGGGGGAGACGAAATTCTTCTCCCGCCCGTCCCGGAACTTGATCCGCCAGGAAATCGTGCCCTTCTCGGCCTCGCGCAGCACCCGCACGCTGTGGCCGAGCGGAGCGAAATCGGCATAGCCGCGCACGTCGATGGCCTGCTGAGGGCAGGCCTTCACGCACGAGAAGCATTCCCAGCACATGTTTGGCTCGAGGTTGTATGCGCGCCGGTAGGTGGTATCGATGTGCATGATGTCGGACGGGCAGATATCGACACAGTATCCGCAGCCGTCGCAGTTCGTCATGTAGACAAACGTGGGCATGAATGAGGCTCCTCAGTAATTGCGTGGCCGGCGGCGGTCGCTGCCGAGCGCCGCGGGTTGGGCGGCCGGGGCGGGGAGGTTGCGACGGTAGCCGTTCGCCTGCTCGATGCGCTTCTGAAAGGCCGCGGCGGGCTTGTAGAACATATGCGCGAACTTGGACCAGGGAACCGAGGCAAACAGGACGGTGCTCGAGAGCAGATACAGTCCGAAGAAGACGTGCGCCCAGAGCGGCTCGGCCGCGGCCTCGCAGCGCGCCCAAATGAGGGCGCACGTGGCGCTCGCAAGCAGCGCGACGATGAACAGGTCCGCCCGCACCAGCCGCAGGCGCGAGTTTCCTTCGGCAGCCGCATCGACCCGCAGGAACAGCCAGAACCAGTAGCCGCCGACGCATATCAGCAGGGCGCCGAGGTACCATAGCTCCGTTACGATGGGCGGCGCCGGCGCCGCGCCCGCCGGATAGGCAAAAATCAGCACGGCGGTGGTGACGACGTACAGGAGGAAACCATACATGGTGAGCAGATGGCTCAGCCTGCGCCAGGGGTTGGAGAACTCGCCCGCCGCCAGGCCCGCGACCACGATGGTCTCAACGGCGAGCGCCGCCGCTTCCCCGGCCCCGACCGGGCGTGTTGCACCGGCCTGCACGGTCCGGCGGTGATTGAAGAAGTACCGTGCGCTTCTCTTGTGGACGATGTCGATCAGCGTGCCGCAGGCGACCAATGCGATCATGACGGCCACATACACCTGCATCGCAACAGGCGGTACGGCGGCGGGCAGCGCGGCGAACGGATTGAGCGTGAACACTGGCAATCCCCCCATGGACCTCGAGCTCCAGCGTGTTACGGCTCGCCGACGGCGCCGGCAAGCCGTAAACCATACAACGGGCACAATCTATCGCCCCTGCTGGCGGTGTGCAATAAGCGTTTCAATCAATCAAATAGCTTATTCTAATATGATAAAATGATGATTCATGACGCTCGAGCAGCTGCGCATCTTCGTGGAGGTCGCCGAACGCGGGCATGTCACGCGCGCCGCCGAGGCGCTGCACATGAGCCAGTCGGCCGCCTCGGCGGCCATCGCCGCGTTGGAGCAGCTCTATCAGATCAAGCTGTTCGATCGGGTGGGCCGCGGAATTCAGCTCACCGAGCCGGGCCGGATATTCCTGCGCGAAGCGCGCGCGGTGCTCGACCGCGCCGCCATGGCGCGTTCGGTGCTGCAGGATCTGGCCGGCCGCCCGGCCGGACCGATTGCGCTGGCCGCCAGTCAGACGATTGCGACCTATTGGCTGCCGCGCAGGCTTGCTGCCTTCCATGTCGTAAATCCGCGCGTACGGCTCGATGTGGTGATCCGCAACACCCGCGAGGTCGAGAACGCCGTCGCCGAGGGCGAGGTGAGCCTCGGTCTGGTCGAAGGACCGACGCAGCATCCGGTGCTGACGCGTACACACCTCGACTACGATCAGATGGTGCTGGTGGTCGCCGGCGGTCGCGGGCCGCCCCCGGTCGATTCCTCGGGCAGAATCGATCTGGCTGCCCTTAACTGGGTGATCCGCGAAAGCGGCTCCGGTACCCGCCGAGGCCTGGAGGATCTGGCGGGCCGGGAGGGGCTGTCGATCGATGACCTGCGTATCTTCCTCGTGCTGCCGAGCAACGAGGCGGTGCGCGAAGCGGTGGAAGCCGGCGTGGGCGCGACGATCATCTCGCGCCACGTCGTCGCTGCGGCTATCGCCGCCGGCAGGCTCACCGAGGTTCCGATCGAGCTGCCGCAGCGGGAATACGCGCTGGTGCGCCATCGCGACCGCCACGCGATGCCGGCGCAGAAGGCGTTGATCGCTCATCTTACCGGCGCGGCGCCGCAGGCGGGCCGCGCGCCGTGATCGCTGCAGACGGTGGCGTCAGCCGCTGGCGCGCCCCGTGAGATCCTCGTCGGCGCCCGCGATGAGCACGCGCGCATCCAGGGTGTGACCGCCCTTGAGGGAATTGATGATCAGGCAGGCGCGCTCTGCCTGCGAAAGCAATCGCCGCGCCTTGGCGCGGTCCGCTCCGGGGGCGATCGTGAGCGTCGCGTGCACCGTGAAGCCGGTGAACCGCGTCTGCCGTTCGACGCGATCGAGGGTGCCATCGACGCTGCAGTCGAGCCGGCGCCAGCCGAACAGCGCCGCACCGCTCACGGCGCGGAAGGTGAGGATGAAGCAATCGGCGATCGCCGCGGCGAGCAGCGCTTCGGGCGACCACAGCGTGCCGGGGCCGCCGAACTGCGGCGCCGGCGCGCTCGTCAGTCTCGGCAGCCCGGGCGCGCGCACGCTTACCTCGCCCGTCTGCGCGCCGGTGGCGGCGGCGCTATACACATGCGGAAACGGCTCCACTTGGTATCGTCAACTCTTCCACGCGTAGCCGAAGTCGACAATGAACTGATGCATGCTCAGGGTGATGGTCTGGGTCGGGTCGAAGGTATTCGGTCCGCTGATGGACTGCCTGGCGGCGTATGTCAAGGCGGCACTGAAGTCCCCGCGCGCGCCGTGATGGGTGAAGCCGACGGCGAAGTGATTGTCGATGACGCCGGGGGCAAGGATGTTGAACGTCATCTGGGAGGCGGGGATCGGCTGTGCGCCGTGACTGACGCCGAAGCGTGCGGTCCAGGCGGGATCGACCCGCCAGTTCACGCCGAATTTGTAGATGGTCATGTTTCGCCAGCCGAACCCGGCGCCATTGGCGCCGCCTAGGCATTCCGCCAGATCCGTGCCGCCGGCCCCGGCCGTCGGGCAGCCGAAGATGTTCTGCACGGGATTGGCGATCGAGGCGATGGAGCCGTACCAGATTCTCTGGGTGTCGAAACTGAGCGCGAGAGAGTCCCGCGGCTTGAACGTGAGTCCGACCGTGGCGTCTGCGGGTATGTCGAACGAGCCGTGTCCGGCGAACAGATCGCTGTAGCGGGTGAACCGCGACATGTACATCTTGGAGGTGTAGGCCGCAGCGAAAGCCCAGCGGGGCAGGGGCCGCCATTCGATGCCGACCGAGGCGCCGCCGCCGTAGGACATGTCCGAGCCGGTGTTGGTCAGTGCGCGCGGCATGACGGTGCCGCCGCTCGCCGCAAAGGTCTCGGTGTAGCCGGCGAAGGGCGCGAGACCCTCGGCGGTGAACCGCTGTGCCGCGAAGATCAACGACACGCCGACGGCAAGGTGCCGGTCCGCGGTAACGTGTGCGAACGCGACGTTGAGGAACGCCTGCATGAGATTGACGCCGGCGTCGCCGGCTCCGAAAGTCCCGCGCAGAGTCCTCACCGGCGCGCCCGGCCCCGCGGCGAAGGTCGCCGTGCCGCCGGACCAACTGGTAGACATGCCGCCGCGACCATAGAATGCCACCCCCAGGCTGTTGCGGGCGTCGAGCTGCCGCTTGAACGCGACGTAGGGAATCGGAAAGAGCTTATCGGCGCTCACCAGGCTGTTTGGGCCGATGGTGAAGGCGCCGCCCTGGCCATTTGCCCGACTGGAGGAGGTGCTGTAGCTGCGATCGGGGTTGAAGAGCTCCAGCCCCACCTCCAAGTCCTCGGGGACGAAGGCAAGCCCCGCCGGATTGGTGGCGATGATCATCGTCTCGAGCGGATCGGCGCTGCCGGCACCGGCCTCGCCGTCGTTCTTCACGCCGACCCCGGCCGTGAAATACCCGTTGGTTGCATGGACCGCGCCGGCAACAAGCAGCAGCGCTGCGACACCGGCCGCCCGCACAGGATTGCTCATGACACATACCCCCCGTTATGACACGTATACCCCGTTCGCGCCGGCACCCAGGCGGGCGCATTTGTAGTACCTCGGCCGCCGCATCATGCGCGCGGCCTCGCCGTGCAGCACGGCAAGCGCTGCTGCAGTCCGCAGCGTTACGCTGCCGGGTGGGCCGTGGTCACCGCGCGTGCGAGCCGTGTAACTCGCCCACACCGCCTGCTCCGCTAAAAAACATGTTGCGCATGGCGAGCGCAGTGTTACCGCGGCAAGGTCATTGGCCTTTGCCGGCTTCAGCTCCTGCGGCGCAGGACGAACCGGTAAACCTTGCCTTCGGTGCCCGACTCGACCAGCTCGTTTCCCGTGGTGTTGCAGAACGCCTGAAAATCCTTGACCGAGCCGGGATCCGTGGCGAGCACTTCGAGCGTGCCGCCGACGGCGATGGTCTGCAGCGCCTTCTTGGCGCGCAGGATCGGCAGCGGACAGTTGAGGCCCTTGGCGTCCAGAGTCTGATCAGCCATGGTGCAATTCTCCCGCGATGCTTCGCTCGCTCAGATGAACAGATTGATGTCCGATTGGCTCGCGACCTCTATGTAGGTAGCGGCGCCGCCGAGCTCCGGCCCCTCGATCATGTCCTCGAGCTTGTATTCGAACAGATCCAGCGTCATCTGACAGGCGATCATCCGTACGCCGGCCTCGATGGCGAGCCCGCGCAGGTCGGCGATGGAGGCAACGCCTTTTTTCTTGATCAGATTCTTCATCATGCGCGAAGCGGCGGCATCGACGCCCGGAATCATGCAGGCGAAGTTGGGCATGGTCATGTGCAGGCCGGCGAGCGGCATCTTCATCGCGGCGTTGCCGAGCGGCGAGATGTTGAGATCGAGCTGCTTCAGCAGCAGCGGCAGTCCGTAGAAGGTGAAGAACATCGTGACCTCCAGGCCCATCGCGGCGGCGGTGGTCGCCAGGATGAACGGCGGATACGCCCAGTCGAGCGAGCCCTTGGTGACGATGATCGACATGCGCTTGGCGGCGGCGCGTGGGATCGGGATGACGTTTTCGGCGGCCGTGGTCATGATATTCGCACCCCCGTGTTGGTCGAATTTAAGCTATCAGAGGTTGCTAAAATAAGCAATCGCTGATAGGCTGCCGCGCGGATCCTTGGTATACGAGCGGGCGCCGCGCGCGGCGACGCATCCGACGGGGGAGCGAGTACCGCCTATGCGATCAGGCCGTTCGGCGGTGTTCATAGGCCGGGTGGCGCGGGGCACCGACGGCTTCGGCGGGGGACATCCGCTGTCGATTCCGCGCGTAGCGACCGTGCTCGCGCTGTGCGAGGGGCTCGGCTGGCTCGCTGACGGGCAGCTGCGCGAGAGTCCCGAGGCCTCCGTTGCGCAGCTTGAGCAGTTCCACAGCGCCGAGTACATCGCGGCATTGCGCACGGCGGAGTCCAACGGGGTCGCCGGTGTAGAAGTGCGAGAGCGCTTTGGGATAGGCACGCGCGAGAATCCATTGTTTCCGGGCCTGTTTGCCAGCGCCGCGGCGACCGTCGGCGGCTCTTTGCTCGCGGCCGAGCTCGCGCTCGCGGGCCACATCGTCTTTCACCCCGCCGGCGGCAC
>JAJZVF010000067.1 GCA_021845825.1 Pseudomonadota bacterium
GACAATCCATCGCCAACGCACAGACCCCCGGCAGAATCACCGCCGCGCATCGACATCACGCCCCGACATCGCCAAACTCGCACCCATGACCATGAAAATCCCCTCCTTCATGCATAGTGCAGGCTAGCGAACGGTGGTACCGCCGAAGCCGAAAGACACGGGGTATACGCATAGGGAAGTCTCCAGGAATGTCGCTGAGCACCGCAGCGCGGGATACGCCGCGATGCCATCAGCGCTCAATCCCCGGCATGGAAACACCTGGGGCGGCAGTCAATGATCGGAAGGGATCGATGATCAGCAGAACATTACGGAGAGCTTGCGGACAGCGGCACGTCTTCTTTGAAGAGCCCTTTCCCAGTGCTTCCGAGGCGGTCGCGTCCTTATCCACATCAAGCGCAGGAACTCTTTCCGTCATCGACTAACGTCAGATTTGCAAGGACGCCATACTTTGGAAAGAAAACCCCCATACCCGCGTCCGAGAGCTTGAGCTCCGCTTCAATCTCGTCCTCTGCGGAAAAACCCTGCTGTCTGAGGGCAGGCAGCAATTCATCAATCTTCCGTTCGAAGTCCGCTTGTATCTGTTGAATCCTTATTTGCCAATAATCCGCGAGCCGTACCGCTTCTGCATTGACTCCAGAGGCCATTACGCCGCCGCTGATTGGCATATAGACGGTGCCATCCGAGGTTGCGACGAGAACGTTTCCGTTCTTGCTCCTCAGCGCCCGCCTTTGCTCTTTGCTCCATACGCCTCCGGTGACCCCGCGTGCCCGATACCGACTAATCGTCTCCGGCCAGTTCCTGTGAATACTCTCCAGTATGCCGATGTCTTCGAAGCTCTGATGTGTATAGACGTTGATCGCGAAGAAAGTGCGATCCCTGACCAGGGCATACAGAAGCGGTCCGGTTCTCCCCAAGTAGGCAGAATCATTCAGGTCCAGCGCAACGCCAAGGTGAAAATGGTGTACGCCCCATTCAGCGAGCAGACCGTCCGGGTTGAGCAGTGAGGCGTGTCGTTTGCTGAGGCGACGGTTGACATCGTCACCCCTGCGTACCTCCTCCTGAAGAGCCTTCCAGCCGGCCTGATGCCCGGGCGGACATGAAAAATCGTCCGCGATCTTGAGCACCCGCGGTGTGGCCGCAATACGGCGGCGCTGTGCGTCGAAATAGCGGAACCGCACGTCCCGATCGTCCAGGCTTGCAACTTCGACGGCCGGCCATCCCTGCACGTTTATCAGATAGGACCTGAGTTGGGCTATCCAATCAGCTTGGAAATTCGCTATCAGCCTCGGCATGCGCGCACTTTTTGCACCCAGATGGAACGCCATGTCGCCATGCTACCCACGGCAATTGCGTTCGAAAAGTGCGTAGTGTGTGGGGGTCGACCGGAATGCACCTACGCCTGGCGCGTCACACGGAAGCCGCCGGCCGCCGACCACCCGTGCACCGTGGCAACCTCCTGCACCCGCCGCCCGCTTTCCGTGCGCCGAATCGATACAACGACGTTGACCGCCTCGGCGGTGAGCTCCGGATTTGGAGGCACCCCCGCCTCCTGGATCAACTGCCCGATCCGAATCAAGGCGCCGCCGACGTCATCGGCGTGAACGGTCCCCACCCCTCCCGGATGTCCAGTATTCCAGGCTTTGAGCAGCGTCAGCGCACTCCCATCCCGCACCTCACCGACGACGATCCGATCGGGGCGCAATCGGAGCGTTGCCCGTAGCAACCGCGTCATATCGGTCGTGTCGGAGGTCCGCAGGAACACCACGTTTCGGGCGCTCACCTGTAGCTCCCGGGTGTCCTCGATGACGACGATGCGATGCTCCGGATCAAGACGCGCTACGCAATCGAGAATGGCATTGGCAAGCGTCGTCTTCCCCGTGCTCGTTCCGCCGCACACCAGAATATTCTGCCGCTGCGATACGGCCTGCTCGATGGCTTCCTTCTGATCACCGCTCATGATCCCGCGCTCGACGTAGTGCTCGAGCGTGAAGATCAGCAGGGCCTTCTTGCGCAACGCGAAGACCGGCCGCTCGACCAGCGGCGGAATGAGCGCCTCGAAACGACTCCCATCGAGCGGCAACTCGCACTCGAGGATCGGTCGGTCCGAGGTGATGACCGTGTCGATCAACGCGGCGACCGTGCTGATGATCGTGAGCGCGCGCACCGGGTCGATGTCACCGACCCGCTCCATGCCGGCTCCGAGCCGGTCGATCCACAGGGAGCGATCGGGATTGAGCATGATCTCGACGATTTGAGGATCGGCGAGCGGATCGAGCAATTCCGGCCCCATCGCTCGGCGTAGCGCTTCGAGCTGCCGCTCGCGGGCCACGGCCGCCGCGGAAACGACCCGCGCTCCGGATTTCTGGACGTTCACGGGCGGCTCTCGCGCACACCCGCAATCCCTGACCCGGCAACCCCCCGTACCGTCAACGCTCTGGACCCCTTGACCGATCGGGCCGAGGGCGATGTTGCTTGTCCGGCGGATACGGGCCAGCCGCGGGCGGCTCAGTCCAATGCTCCGCGACGCGCCGCCGTTCCTCGCGGACGATGCCTTGCAACTCGGCATCATCGACACCGATGCCAAGTCGAGTTGCCATTTGGGCGGCGCGTGTCCGGAATGGCTCACTCCCGGTCAATCGAACCCGACCGCCGTACTTCTGCGCGGCGACACGCAGGGCGGCTTCGAGGCTTTCATCGCCCTTGTCGCGCATGACGATCTGCACTCCCACGTCGCGGAAGACCTCGCTGCCATCGGCTCGGCGATAAACGATGATGTGCCGCACCGCATCGACTTCCGCCCGCAGGCTACCGACGGTGAACGGCCGCTGCGGCGAGACCTCATCCCCCATGATGCCCTCCTGGCGCTGCTTGCGTCGCTCTCGATACTGGATGCCCCGCAAGGCTGCTCGCGCGGCTTCGTCGCCCGCGGCGGCCTGCCTCTCGATCCAGCGGCGCCACACCTCCCCACGGGGGAGGCTGTCGGTCAGAGCCCGCCGTTCGGCAGCCTGGCGGTGCTGTAGTGCCTCGCGCTCTCGGGCCGCCGTGAAGGCCCAAAGGGCGAGCGCAAGATGCCCGTCGCGGCGTGGCCGCGACAGCTCGCGCAGCCGCCGACGCTGCGCGCGGTGCGTGGCAGCCAGCGTGCGTCGCTCCGCCTCGTGTCGTCGGCGCAGCGCCTCTCGCTCCACCCGGCGCCTGGCTCGAAGCTGCGCCTGCTCCCGCATGAACCGCTCGGCGAGCTGCCGGCGAGCCTCCGCCCGTTCAGCCCGGCGCGCCAACCGCTCCGCATCATTGCGCGATCCGCGCGGCTGACCCTGCGCAAGGTGCTCGCGCTCGACAAATTGCTCGTAGCTTCGTCGCTCCTCAGCACGTCGAGGCGACCCCGAGGCGGGTACATAGGGGCCGAGTGTTCGTTCCAGCGACGCCTTGGAAGCCCAACGGCCCAGGAGGGACGCCTTGGCCGCGAGAACCCGACGGTTCGACAGCATCGTGGTCACCACCAGGCCGCTGCCCTTCGGCTGGATGACGCAGCCGAATTCGGCGAGCACGTCGTGGGAGTCCTGCCATGTAGCCCCGCGCGCCGTGATCGCCCGGTGCAAGGCGGCGCTCGGCGCGCCCGTCAGTCACCTCTGGAACGACGCGGCAGTCAGATTGTGCTCGGCGCGCTGCGCGCGCGGGCTGAGCCGGGGCCCGTCCCCATCCCGCAGGAGGCCCCGGGCCTCTCGTTCCGAGCGACTCATGCGCACGATCCGCGGCCCGTGTGCGGTGTCAACCGTAACGTAAGGGCCGTGTGCCCGCGCGAAGCCTAATTCGAGTTCCAACTCCCGCATGCACCGATCCAACAGAAAGTAGTCCCGCCGCGGGACCTCGATCGCGGTGAGCTTGATCGGATGCACGCGGTTGATGACCAGGTGCACGTGATCGTTATCCGTGTCCCGGTGGATCGCCCAGACGGCCTGACACTCGCCGAAGCCGAGCGCCTGCATGACATGCCGACTCGCTCGCTCCGCCTGGCGGAGCGTCGGGTGCTCGCCCTCCCTCCAGTTGATGGCCACGTGATAGACCGGATTGCCGCGAAAGCGTCCTCGACCACGGCACTGACGCGCTTGCTCGTCGAACACCTCGGCCACATCGCGCGCGTACTCCCGCGTATCCTCGGCGGCCGACCAGAACGGCTCCTGCGTGAGATGGAGGTGACCCGACTCAGGCGTGGGCCGGGGCGGTGAGTCCCCTCGTCGTTCCACGCGCAACAGGTAGCGCAGCACCGGGCCGAAGCCGTTGCCGGCCCAGCCGTGCGTGAGCGTGATGACCTTTGCCAGCATGTCAGAGCGCACTCGATCCTGACCCACGCAGTACCGTCGCCGTGCGCTCGAGCTCGGTCACCAGGCTCCACCACCGCTTACGCTCCTCCGGACTTGCCCAGCCCTGGCCCTTGGGATAAAGATGCTTGAGCATCCGCCCGAGCTGATCGATGCGGCCTGCGGTCTCCCGGTCGGTGCGACTCACCACCGGCTGCCCTGCGATACGACGGCGGATGAGCTCGGACATCGACAGCGCGCAATCGCGAGCTTGACGTTGCAGGGCCTCGGCATCAGCGACCGAGAGCCGCAGCCCAATGAGCCGAGTCTTGTTGGCCTGTCCGCCGCTCATGGTCCTAATCCCCGGGCAGGCAACCCCCGCGCGTCCAGACCGCCTCCGGCGCAGAAGGCGACCCACAAACCGTACAAGGTAGGGGTTTGTTGAACGATTCCGGAGCGAGTCCGGAATCGTCACAAACCCTCTTGGTCAGGGCTGCGCCCCGACACCCCTGCAAGCGCCCTCCCGCTCGCTTCCGGAGCGCACTCCGCGCTGCGCTTGTCGCACGTTGTCCGCCGGAGGATTGGACGACACTGAGGAGGAAAACCTTGGATAAAGCGCACTCTCGCGGTGGAAGCCCCGTTGGCGACTCCGACGGCGCCCTCTCGCCGCTTCTCGATCCGTCGAGATTGCAGACCGAGCGTCGTGCAGCGACGGACCGGCTGTTGGCGCGACTCAAAGCCCTCGACGGGACGCACACCGCCCAGACCCCGCGCGCCTATGCGCAGCGCTACGTGCGGCAGCAGGAGGCTCTGATCCTCGGATTACTCAACGCAGGGGTGGGCACGGAGGAAATCCTGACCGACCTGGCGCTGGCCTTCTCTTCCATCCCGACGGCCGAGTTTCGCCATGCCATCGCGCAACTGCGAGACAGGCAGCGCAAGCAGATCGGCGCGAGTCCGGCAACTCCCTCGGCACGCCCCGCGTCGGCACCGCCGCCGAAAGCATCCAGTGAGGCCCCGTCCGGACCAGCCGCTTCGACACCGTCCGCCCCTGATCGGCGACCGGACGAATCCGATGAGGACTATCGGCTGCGCAAGGCGCTCGAAGGACCGCCCGATCAGTCTCGGCAATTCATCGGCGAGCGCTGATCGGTCCATCCGACGGAGCAACGAGGGCCATCCATGTTCAAAACCATCCTGGTTGATGGCGACAAAGGCGGAGTGGGCAAGAGTCTCGCCACGCGCGCGCTGGTCCACTTCTACCTCGAGCAGCCGGCCGACCGCCGGCCACGTCTCATCGTCTTCGACGCCGATCACTCCAATCCCGATGTCTGTGGCCGAGAGGGACTCAAAGCCGGCGATGGCATTCTGAGCACCGCCCTCATCGACCTGGCCACGGAAGCCGGCTGGATCGACTTTGCCGGCCGGCTGGAAAAGATCCGCGATTTGGACTGCCGAGTCGTCGTGAACATGCCAGCACAGATCGGCAGCGCCTTCGACGGGCGCATCGCTCTCGTCGCCGACGTGCTGCGCGAGGCGCATACCGTTCCCGTATGGGTGCTGTCCCGGACACGGGAGAGCATCACGGCGCTGGAACATCGCCTGCATCACCTGCCTTCGCAGTACCGCACGGGCCTTGCGGTGCGCAATCTCTTCTTCGGCGGCCCGGACAAGTTCGTGCTGTGGGATACGAGTCCAGCACGCAAAAAGCTCATCGAGGCCGGCGGCTGGATCGAGACGGAGCTTCCGGAGATCAACGATCAGCTTCTCGTCATGATGGGCAGGCGACCGTTCCACGAGGTCGCCCGTTCGGGAATCGACAACCAACCCTTGCCGCTCGGATACCGCCTGGCGTTCAACACGTGGCTGCGGCGCGCGGTCGGCGCCCTCTCGAAGATCGAGACAGTCCAACTCGCATCGGCGCTCGATAGCACGCAGACGAGCCTGGGTTGAGCCGTGGCGCTCAATGCCGAGCAGCTCTTCCTCGATGCGCTGGGCCGGGAGCCGACGGCCGATGAGTTGCAAGACATCCGCCTCAACCTCTGGATGCTCACCCGCGCGGGGTTCGCGGTCGACGATCCGAGCAACGCGCCATTAATCGCCCCCTGGGCCTGGATGTGGGCACGGCTTCCCCGACCTAGCCAGGCCCAGGCGGCGCCCTCCGCGCCGAGCCCGGCGGTCACTGAGCACTCACAAACGGGGGTCGATACCATCGAGGCCATTGCGCAGGAAATTCCAGCGAAGCTCGACCCCAGCGCGCTCGCGACCGCAGTGGCCGAGCGAATGCCTCCGCTCATCGTGCAGCACCGGATCGATAGCAACGTCTTGACGAGGACGCTGCGCGAGTCCTTCACATTGATCTGGGTCTGGCTCGCCGCCTTCGCCATCGGCCTTGCCGGCGGGCTCGGCTGGCATTACGGCACGCTGCACGAGCGGGTCGCGCTCGCACCGAGGATCGTGCAGCAGACGGCACCATCTGAGCACCTGCCGCGCGTCATCAAGGCTCCGGCTCGCGCTCGACACCGCCGCTGATGGCGCGCTGGCCGGCACTGGGCCTGCTCTGGATGCTGCCCGCGGGCGCCGCCTTGGGCGCCTGCTGGCTCGTAGGCGATGGGCTTCTGGGGCCTTGCGCATCCTTCGGCCTCGTTGCCCTGATCGCCGGACAGCAGCGGCCGTTGGGGCGGTTCATGGCGGCGTTCGGCTATTACGCGTCCGGTTCCACGCCGATCGTGGTCGCGGTCGTCGGCTACTGGGGCGCCGATCACGCGCCGCTCGGCGTGGTCGCCTGGCTCGGGGCCTCCCTCCTACTCGCGACACCCTGGACGCTCGCAGCCGGACGATGGGCCGCCCTCGGCGCACTCGCCTTGACGGCACTGCCCCCGCTCGGGGTCATCGGATGGCTCTCGCCACTCAATTGCGCCGGCGTCCTCTTTCCTGGCACCAGTTGGATCGGGCTCGGTCTCGTCTGCATCAGCGTCGCTGCGATGTATAGCGGGGACCGAGTCCATCGACTGCGCGGCGCAGTGCTGGCCGCCCTAGGACTCATTGCCGTTGCCAGCAATCTGATCTACGAGGAACCCACACCGCTCTACGGCTGGGTGGGTGTTTCCACGCACATCGAACCCGCCCGCGGCAATATCTTCGGCGCCATTGCGAATAACCAGCGGGCGATCCGTGCAGGCACCGTGCACGGGAAGAATGCTCGGGTCGTGGTGTTCCCCGAGGCGATCCTGGACGACTGGCGCCCAGGGACGCGCCAGCAATTTGCCCTCGCGGTCCCCTCAGGGCAGACCTGGATTCTGGGCGCTGATACGGACTCGTCAGACGTGCTCGTCGCAGTGACTTCCGGCAACGCCCGGGTCCGGCCGCTGACGCGCTCGGCCGGACTGATCCTCGGCGGTAACTGGCTTCCTGGGTCCCGGCACACGCTGCGGCCCGCGTGGTGGGAGCCGGTCTTCGTGGTCGAGCACCGTCGCGTGTGGGCCGCGCTGTGCGTGGAGCAGGTACAGCCTTGGACGTGGTTGGAAGCAATGTTTCAGCATCCGGACGTGGTGCTGGCGCTCTCCAACGGATGGTGGGCCGACACTCCCGCGATCTCCTGGCTGCCCACTGGCGCCGCCGGGCTCGCCATCGAGCGCGCGAGCTCGCATGCCTGGACCCGACTCATGCACCGGCCCGTGGTGTGGGCCGTCAATCAGTAGTGAGACTGCCGAGCTTCGCCGACCTCAAATCCCGTCAATGTGGCTCTGGTGGCGCCCGATTCGAGCTTGCTCCCGCGCCACACGCTGCCGCACCGCCTGCGGGCTGACCCCGATGAGAACGGCAATCCTTACGCTGGAAATCCCCTGCTCCATCAGGACACCAGCCGTCGAGAGACCGACATATCGGCGCCGATCATTGCACTCCGCCTTTTCCAGGCATCGCTCGGCCTCCGCGCGCGCCTCCCGGTCGATGAGATCGTCGAGTATGGATGAGGTCGCTTGCCGCGCCTCGGCGGCACGTATGCGGTGTAGAGCGTCATCGGTCTCGATGCTCGCCTCCATCCACGGGGCCATTGGCAGCTCGCTCTCGCGGGCGGCGAGTCCCCACAGTTTCGCCATGACGTACCGTCTCACCGTGCCCTGACGCCCGTCGTAGTCACTGTGACCGCTGGCGACTTGCCAACACCAGAGCAACGCCTCCTGCCGCACATCGGCGACAGACAGGCGAGCTCGGGCCGCGACGTTTCGCAGCTCGAGCTGCGAGAGCGAGGCATACAACTCTCGGTACTTCACGCTCGGGGCTCCGACACCCCCGCACGTCGCTTCACCGCCGACCGCGAAGGTGTCCCCCGGGAGCCTCGTGCCGCGCGTTCGCACCGTTCACGGGTAATCGACTCGTGGGACTGGAGCAGCCGCCGGCGCGCGGCCGACGGCAATCGCATGAACTGCTCCCAGGCTTCCACGCTCGCGATCCGATCCGTATCGAGCAGCACTCGGGCGATGGGGTCTCGCGCCATGGCCAGCAACGCGTCGATCCAAACCATCTCACGTCCGAGCGCTTGGGCTGCGACCTCGGCCGGCGTCCCGGCCTCTTTCAGCGAGAGCACCACATCGGTCATTTCGATGAGAGAGAAGGTCCGATGGTGAATGTTCTCCGCGGCCCGGATGACCGAGCGGACCGCTGGCGGCGCGTAGGGTATCGCCCGCGCGAGAATCCGCTCCCACCCAAGCCGCCGTGCGGCCTCGAGCCGTCGCTCACCGCAGACCAGTAGCCAGCGCAGACCCTCACGGCACACGATGATGGGGTGAATCAATCCGATCGTCGCCATGCTCTGTGCCAGCTCGTCGAGGGACTCACCACTTACCCGACGCAGTGGCCGATCCGGATCGGGATAGATTTCCCCGAGGGGGAGCCGAACGTTCTCCATCGATGCTCTCATGGACCCTCCCAGCGTCTCGGTCATCGCTTCGGTAGAGAACGGACGATCGAGCATCCGCCTCGTCTATTCACGGCCGCAGCCTCCCAATGGCACTCACCAGCCGGCGGATGTCCCCCGCCGCGCGGCCCTGCGGCTCGAGCTCGCCGGCCAAGAGCCCACGGCTCAAGCACTCCGCGAACAGCACCCGCTGACGCACCTCTACAGGGAGCCGGCCGATCTCGCTCCGGAACAACGGCTTCGCCATCGCCCGGGCGATGATCGTGCCGGGGATGACCCGGTTGGTTACGAACGCCGCGGTGAGCCGGGGCTTGAAGACCTGGACCTGCTTCACGAGGTCAACGATCTCGTGGCGCGTCCAGATATCGAATGGGCCGGGCTGTACCGGAATGACAACGCGATCCGCGGCAACGAGCACCGCATGCGTCAGCCTCGCAGTCCGCGGTGGTCCATCGATGATCACATGATCATTAGCGCGGGCGATGTCCGGAACTTCACGATACAAGGTCTCATACGCTAGGCCGATGATGGCGAATCGTCGGGGGCGCTCACTCCAGGCGCGCGCCAGCGCCCACCCCAGAGCGGACTCTTGAGGGTCGGCGTCGATGAGGGCGACCCGCTTACCTCGGCGAGCGAGCTCACCCGCCACATGCAGAGCGAGGGTCGTCTTACCCACACCACCCCGCTGGCTCGCGAATGCAATGATCATGGAATCGAGCTCCTCGTCGTCCAGCCTCGCGGCCTGGTGAACCACTCCCCGATCAGCGCTTCGGCGCATACTGCGGATCAGACGTGCTCTCGCACGCTCGCGCATCCGCCCAAGCCTCAAGGTCCCCGACCGCGTAGACGATGCGCCGACCGAGTTTGCGGAACCGTGGTCCGTCGCCGATCACCCGGTGCTTTTCCAGGGTCCGCGGCGAGAGATTCAAGAACCGCGCGGCTTCCTCGTTGTTGAGGAATAGCTGGCGGTCTGGTCGAGAGCGTGCCCCCGCATCCGCAGTCGTATCGGAGCATCGGGAGCTGGCCCGCACTGGCGATGTGGGCTGCGAATTCGAGGGCATGCAGGCGTTCTCCGGGGCGGTTCCAGGGCCGGTAGCCAACTACCGGGCACGCGAGGCAGTCTCCGCAAGATCGAGCGCTCTGGGGAGGGAGAATCTGACACGTCCGCGGAATCTCCCTGCCCAACCGTAACATTTAGAGATAGGCGAGCTTTTGATAATCGCTCTCAACGAGCAGGCGACCACGTCGCAGGAAATAGCGAATGCGGGCGCGCAACTCCCCGTCCGATGACCACCGATCTAGAACCTCTCGCTTGCCGAAGATCGCTGCGGCAATGTCTCGATGGGAGGCGCCGGCCGCGGCGCCGTCGAGGGCCTGCAGGATGGCTCGATGGACGATGGCAGACCGAGTGAGGACGTTGGCGGCTCCCGACCGAGCGCTGACTCGGCCCGAGACAGCGGCTAGAAGGTCGCGCGCGGCGAGGATTCGGCGTGACGCCAGCGCATCGGTCGAGACGACGAACGCAACATCATCTTCGGCGTGCAGCCCCTCCGCGACATGCAACCGCCAGGTACGCGAGGCCACCTTCGTCATGCAATAGACACCCCCCGGATCGCGGACGCCTTCCGCTTCCACCTCAGCGATGAGCTCGCGGAGTTTGATGCCGCCGGTGCCCAGCGTCGGCATGCGGATCACGCGGATCGTCGCAGGGGGATCAGGTTGCCAGATTGGTCTTGCCCGGCGCCCGTCGAGCCCAGGGTTGATGAGGCTGGAGTAACCCCCAAACGCGGCAGGCGGCCTCCGCGCTCAGGTGCGTGCGCTGATCCCAGTCCGCACCGTATCGTGCATTACGACGCAAATACTCCCATGCCAGCAGCGGACCATCTAGGAACGCCATATATTGATAAGCCTCGCCATACTGCCAATCGGCGCTCAGGTTCATCGTGCGCGATCTTCTTATTGGTCCTGCGCCATGCGCGGGCAGCCTTGTCCGAATAACGCTAAGATTTGGTGTCGGCTTCGCCAGTGTCCATCTGAGTTTTGAGTGATTTTGCGGCGAACTACCTATGCACAGGTACTCGGCATATCATGAGCGCGTACTTATTGGGGTCTACCAGGACGGACCATCCGGCCTGTTCTAGTTCTAGTACCCACTGAGCCCGTCTCATAGGGACCCAGGCTCATCCGCCAGAACCAAAGTGACCCCCGCAATGTAGTGACACGCTCCCACACCGCCCGCTACACTGTCCGCCCACGACAACGGAGATCTCGAAATGTCCGTCAGCAAGCCGATTACGCGCTTGACCGTCCCTGAAATCATCGCGCGCAAGGGATCTCAAAAGATCGTAGTGTTGACTGCTTATACGACGCCCATCGCAGAACTCCTAGACCCCCATGTTGATATTCTATTGGTCGGCGACACAGTGGGCATGGTGCTGCACGGCTTGCCCAGCACGATCGGCGTGACTCTGGAAATGATGGCAATGCACGGCCAGGCAGTGATGCGTGGCTCATCCCGAGCACTGGTGGTCGTCGACATGCCGTTTGGAACCTATGAGGGAAGTCCCGTCGATGCACATCGCTCGGCCGTGCGGCTGATGCAAGAGACCGGCTGCCAAGCGGTTAAGCTGGAATCCAGTAAGCAGATCGCAGAGAACATTCAATACCTTACTGATCGTGGGATTCCAGTAATGGGTCACGTGGGTTTGCGGCCGCAGTCGGTTCATATCGAGGGAGGCTTCAAAGCCAAAGGCCGCATCGACAGCGAGCGCGAGAAAGTCCTGGAGGAAGCCAGGGCCACCGAGCAAGCAGGAGCCTTCGCCATCGTAGCAGAGGGAGTCTCGAGTGACCTGGCAGATGAGATCACTCGTGAGATCCACATTCCCATTATTGGTATCGGCGCATCGCCTAACTGTGATGGGCAGGTCTTGGTAATTGACGACATGTTGGGACTCTTCGATTGGACTCCAAAATTTGTTCGACGCTATGCCAATCTGCGTGAAACGGTGAGTCGTGCCGCGCAAGCCTTTGCGGATGATGTTCGCAGTGGGCGCTTTCCCGATCAGACCGAGACCTACAGGTTCAAAATTAAAGCGTAGCGTCCATTCATAACGATTCAGTCGCGCCTCGAAGCCCTGCCTCGGCCCACAACCGCCGCCACCCACCTCTCACCCATCCGGAAAGGCCCGCTTTAACTCTGCGCGTAACACCGATTGAAAAGTATTGAGATGCTCCACATCTAGCCTGGAAAATTCGTGAATTCTGAAAGACAAAAGCCCCTGTCGTGGTAAAAAGGCTTTGCTACAAGACCCTTTATCACTCGAGAGGCTTTTGCGTGATCGAGCATATCACGGGACAGAGTGCTCTGTTCCCCGACCTGTTGCGCCGCCCGGTGGTGGTGAAGTTCGACCAGCGCCACGGCAGCTCCGATGGCGGGGCGATTCTGCTGAAGGCGTGCGATGAGCGGCTGGGACTTTCGGAGCGACTGGCTGCATGCCTCGCCGATGCGCGGCAACCGGGAAAGGTCGAGCATTCCATCTGCGATTTGGTTCGGCAGCGGCTGTACGGGATCGCCTGCGGCTATGCCGACTGCAATGACGCCGCGCGGTTGGCCGAGGACCCGATGCAGAAGCTGATGCTTGGGCGGGATCCGGTGAAGGGAGCGGCGCTGGCCTCGCAGCCGACACTGTCGCGCTTTGAGAATGCGCCGCGCCGGGCGGACCTGTATCGGATGGGCGAGGCACTGGCCGAGTGTGTGATCGAACGGCACCGCCAGCGACTGGGGCGGCGAGTACGGCGCATCACCATCGACCTTGATCCGACGGATGACCCGACGCACGGCGGACAGCAGCTCACCTTCTTCAACGGCCATTACGACACCTGGTGTTATCTGCCGATGGCCGGCTTTGTGAGCTTCAACGAGGAGCCCGAGCAGTACCTGTTCTGCTATGTGCTCAGAGCGGGCAACGCCCCTGCCCGGCAGGGAGCGATCGGCATTCTGGACCGGATGATCGAGCGAGTGCGGGCCGCTTTCCCCAAGGCGCGCATCTTGGTGCGCCTTGACGGCGGGTTCGCAGCACCTGCGCTGCTTTCCTTCCTCGAGGAAGTGAATGTCGACTACATCATCGGAATGGCTGAAAACAAGGTTCTGAAGCGTCGCGCCCGGCGGCTGATGGGCAAGGCACGGCGGCTTTCCAGACGGCGGGGCAAGACCGCCAACATCTTCGGGCAGACCCGCTACGCTGCCAAGAGCTGGAAGGAGCATAAGCGCCGTGTGCTCATCAAGGCGGAAGTCGTGCGTCTCGAGGGACGAGCTCCCAAGGACAACGCCCGTTTTGTCGTCACGAACCTGAAGGCTTCCCCGCGGCACTTGTATAAGAAGGTCTACTGCGATCGGGGCGAGGTCGAGAACCGCATCAAAGAGCTTCACCACGGATTGGAGATCGACCGTACGAGCTGCACGAGCTTCCTCGCCAACCAGCTTCGCGTGCTGCTTACTGCCGCCGCCTACGTGTTGATGCAGGAGCTGCGTCTGAGCGCCCACGGCGGCCGGTGCGCTCGCGCTCAGGTCAGCACCTTGCGTGAGCGGCTGATCAAGCTCGGTGTCTGGGTCGAACGGTCCGTGCGGCGTATCGTGTTGCATCTGCCTGATGCGTTCGCCTACCGCAAGGACTGGCTGCGCATCGCTCGCTCCGTAGGCGCTGTCCCTGCGTAGCCAACATGCCCGCGGTGACTTCACCATCTGCCCCTGCCAGTCCTCTGGCGAGGGAACCCTTTGCTCGCCAGCTACGTCTGTTGTCATAAAGAGACAGTTATGCACATAAAGCAGCCGAGTGAAGCCTTCTCTCAACATGGCGGCCGGAACATCACCGCGTCCCGGTCGCTATCCACCCCGCTCAGCGGTAACTTCGCCCCGTTCATGAATGATGCGGGCTAGCCCTCCCACGGAGGCCCCGACATCGGGTGAGTACCCCTCAATTACCTTGCGCAGGCGGGCCGCACAGACGTCGCGCGCGATGTTTTTCTTTGGTTCCTCTTCAGTGCGCTCGGTATTGGCGAC
>JAJZVF010000068.1 GCA_021845825.1 Pseudomonadota bacterium
AGTCTGACCATCGACAGGCCCGGATAGCCGCAGGGATTGATCCGGTTGAAAGGCTCGAGATCGTTGACAACATTCATTGCGATGCCGTGGTAGCTGGCGCCTCGGCGCACGCGGATGCCGACGCTCGCCAGCTTCCGCTGCGCCACATACACTCCGGGAGCGCCGCGGCGGCATTCCGCCGCGATGCCGAAAGTTGCCGCGTAGTCGATCACGCTGCCCTCGAGCGCCGTCACGAGGTCGCGCACGCCCAGACCGGCTCGCCTGAGATCCACCAGGGCGTACACCACCAGCTGCCCCGGACCGTGGTAGGTGACCTGACCGCCCCGATCGATCCGCACGACCGGGATGTCACCCGGCGAGAGCACGTGCGTCCTGCTGGCATTCATCCCCAGGGTAAACACCGGCGGGTGTTCGAGAAGCCAAACTTCATCGGGCGTCTGCCCCCCGCGCTCGTCGGTGAAGCGCTGCATCGCCCGCCAGGTCGGCTCGTACTCCCTTAAGCCCAAGCGGCGCACCACCGGCGCCGGCGCGGGGCCCGACGGGGGACGCGCGCCCTCGCCGTGCGAGCACCCGGCGTGCGGGTCGGCAGTGCCGAGGGCGCAGGGAACGGCCGCAGACACCGCCTACTCCGCAGCCGCGAGCCGGGAATTCTCGATCCCGGCGTTGTTGCCGTTGAGCGCCTGCTCGGCGCGGTAGCTCGAGCGTACCAGGGGTCCTGACACACATTCGAGGAATCCCAACTCCAGGGCGCGCTCGCGGTAGCGATCGAACTGCGCGGGAGTGACGAAGCGCCGTACCGGCAGGTGGTTGACGGTGGGACGCAGGTACTGGCCGAGAGTGACGATGTCGACGCGGGCTGCGCGCAGGTCCCGCAGCGTCTCGTCGATCTCCTCGTCCGCCTCGCCCAGGCCGAGCATCAGACTGCTCTTGGTAAGCACCCCGGGCCGCCGGTCCTTGCCGTGCGCGAGCACCTCGAGCGTCCGGTCGTAGCCCGCGCGCGGATCGCGCACCGGATGCGTCAGGCGCCGCACGGTCTCGATATTCTGTGCAAACACATCCGGGCCCGAATCGACCACGGTCTGCACGTCCGCGCGCACCCCCTGGAAGTCCGGCGTCAGCGCTTCGACCGCCGTGCCGGGATTGCGGCGCTTGATGGCGCGGATGCAGGCGGCGTAGTGGGCGGCGCCGCCGTCGGCAAGGTCATCGCGATCGACCGAAGTCAACACGACATACTTCAGCTTCATCAACTGCACGGTCCGGGCGGCATTCTCGGGCTCGTCCGGGTCGAGCCAGCCGCGCGGATTGCCGGTGTCCACCGAGCAGAAGCGGCAGGCACGCGTGCACACCGCGCCCATGAGCATGATAGTGGCGGTGCCGGCATTCCAGCATTCGCCGATATTCGGGCACTTGGCCTCCTCGCACACCGTGGCGAGGCGGTGCTCCCTCACGATGCCCTGCACCGACTCGAAACCCGCGCCCGAGGGCGCGCGGGCCCGCAGCCACGCGGGCTTGCGCAACACCGGAGCGGGCCCGGCGGTGGCCTTTATGCCGTCCCGAATGGCCGTAAATCCCTGCGGCGTAATGTATTTTTGGCCGCTGCGCGCGGCAGCGGGCTGCGCAACGACGGGGACGTCTTTGAGATCGGACATGGCCATATTGTACGATCGTGAGCGCCAAGTCCCTAATCGGTGCGCACCGCCCGCCGCACGGGGACAGAGCGCGTGCATGCAGGCGCTAGCGGACTTTGCCCATGTCCCGTGCGGCGCGCACGTACGCATCGAGCCAGGCGAGACGCTCGGGCGAGCCGGCATCGTGCCACTCGCCCCGGAACACTTCGCCGCGCAGGCGTCGCGCCGCGATGGCCCGTTTCAGCAGCGGCAGCAGGGGAAACTTCCCCGGGCGGCAGCCGGCGAAGAATTCCGGGCGATAGACACCGATACCCGTGTAGGTGAACCGCTCGCCCTCGCGCTCCACCACCAGGCCATCGGCATCGACGCCGAAATCGCCTTGCGGATGATGCATTGGATTGGGCGCAAGCACGATGCACGCGTCCGCATCGCCGTCGAGGCGCATGCATCGGGCGAAATCCATGTCCGTCCAGATATCGGCGTTGACGACCAGGAAAGGCCGCGGCCCGAGCAGCGGCAGCGCCCGCAGGATGCCGCCGCCGGTTTCGAGCGGCTCGGAGCCTTCGTCGCTGTAGGCGATATGCAATCCGTAGCGCTCGCCGTCGCCCACCGCCGTGCGAATCCGCTCGCCCAGCCAGGAGAGATTGATGACTACGTGGCGGATGCCGGCGCGGGCGAGAGCCTCCAGGTGGTACGCGATCAGCGGCTTGCCCGCCACTTCGACCAACGGCTTGGGCACGGTAGCGGTGATCGGCCGCAACCGCTCGCCGCGGCCGGCCGCCATCAACATCGCGCGCGGCGGTCGCGGCAAGCCGCTCACGACGGCCGCAGTGCGTGCTCGGCGGAGCGCTCATTGGCGTGCGCCAGCTCGGCGGCCACCCGCCGCTCGAGCAGTTCCGAAAGCTCCGCGAGTTCCGCGTAGCGCCGGCAGGTGTCGCGCACGTACTGCAGGGTGAGCGGCAGGTCGCGCAGATACCCGCTCTTGCCGTCGCGGTACCACAGGCGCGCGAATATGCCGAGCACCTTCAGGTGGCGCTGCACCCCGATCAGGTCGAACCAACGCAGGAACTGCGCCGCATCGGCACCGGCGGGTCCGCCTGCGGCCTTGAGTCGCTCGCGGTAGCCGCTCACCCAGCCGGTCACCCGCTCACGCGGCCACGAGATATAACAGTCCTTCAGCAGCGAGACCACGTCGTAACCCACGGGCCCGCGTACCGCGTCCTGGAAATCGAGCACGCCGGGGTTGCGCTCGGCGACCACCATGAGGTTGCGCGAGTGGTAATCGCGGTGAACGAGCACCTGCGGCTGCGAGAGCGCCTCGGCGATGAGGAACTCGAACGCCACCTCCAGCGTGCGCCGCTCGCGAGGCGGCAGCTCGATCCCCAGATGCCGGGCGAGAAACCACTCGGGCATCAGAGCCATCTCGCGCAGCAGCAGTGCGCGGTCGTAGGGAGGCAGCTCTCTGGCCGCTTCCGTCCCGCGCAGCTGAATCCGCGCGAGCGCCTCCAGAGCCTCTTCATAGAGAGTCTGCACGTCGCCTCCACCGGCGAGCCGTGCCAGGTAGTGTGTACGGCCCAGATCCTCGAGCAGCAGCAGACCGCGAGCGGCGTCCGCCTCGTGCACGTGCGGCACATGGATTCCCAGCGGCTCGAGCAATCCGCTCACGTGCAGGTAGGGCCGTACGTCCTCCTTTCCAGGCGGCGCATCCATGACGATGTATGTGCGCTCCTCGCACGTCACCCGGAAGTAACGCCGGAAACTTGCATCACTCGAGGCCGGCTCGATCGTGCTGACTTGCAGGCCGAGATCTCGCGACAGCCAACCTTCAAGCAGCGCGAGCCGCGTGTCCGGGTCATTCATTTGCGGTGTTTTCGGCCTACGGGATTCCAATTCGGCCATTATAATGCCGTCCCTCATGCCGCGTTGGAACCTCGCACTCTGGACCGCCTTGCTGTCGTTCGGCGGCATCGTTGCGCACTGGGCGCCGGCGGCCGCAGCGTGCGCCTCGCCTGGTTCGGGCCCGACGCCCCCGGCGGTCCCTGCGCCCCCACGCCCGACCGGCAAGCCCGCCGCCGGCGGCATCGTTCATATCGCCAGCGACCGGGCCACCCTCTCGCACAACGGACAAGTGCTGCTCCAGGGCCATGTCGTGCTGCGCCAGGGTCAACGCCAGATCCGGGCTAAGGAGATTCTGTACAACAGCCGCAGCGGCTCCATCCGCACCCGCGGCGGCATCGACTACTCCGATCCGATGGTGCACATCACCGGCAAAGGCGGCAGCTACTCGCCGCTCGCGGGTGCGCGATTCGCAAACGCGCACTTCTCCCTGCTGCAACGCTCGGCCCGCGGCACCGCCCGGCTGATGCGGCTGACGCCCCAGGGCGTGCTTCGACTGCACGGGGTGACCTTCACCACCTGCCGGCAGAGCCCGCCGGCGTGGGTGCTGCGCGCCGGCAAGATCACCCTCGACACGCGCAGCCGGGTCGGCACGGGCGAAAACGCCCGCATCGATCTGCACGGCGTGCCGATCCTGTACCTCCCCTGGGTGTCCTTCCCCCTCGGCAACGTACGCAAGAGCGGCTTTCTGTTCCCGACCTTCGGCAACACTTCGCGCGGCGGCTTCCAGGTCTCGACACCATACTACTGGAACATCGCGCCGAATGCCGACTTCACCCTCGAGCCCACCGAGTACCAGAAGCGCGGCATCGACGCGGGCGGCGAGTTCCGCTTCCTCAGCCGGCGCGGTTACAGCGCGCTCGATTGGGACTATCTGCCGAATGATGCGGCCTACCACGGCAGCCGCAGCCGCGTGAGGCTGCGCAGCGTCACGCGGCTGCCGGCGGGGGTGCGCCTGACGCTCAATGGAGAGAATGTCAGCGACAGCCAGTATTTCGAGGATTTCAGCAGCGGACCGGAAGGCGCCAGCACCGCTTTCCTCGACCGGCGGGCCACCCTCTCGTATCGCAGCGTGCACTGGAACATCCGCGGCATGGCCCAGCAGTTCCAGACGATCGACAACACGCTGCCGTTGAACGACCGGCCGTACTCGCGCGTCCCGGACCTCAACGTCGATGCCGATTACGGCTGGGGACCCGGGGACCTGGTGCGCTACGGATTCAAGTCCTCGCTAGTCGATTTCCGCCGCTCCGACCACTCGAGCGGCGCCGAGGGGTGGCGGCTCGACTTCAAGCCAGTCGTCTCGCTGAATCTCGGCGGGCCGGGCTACTACATTCGCCCGTCCATCGCCTGGCGCGCCACCCAATACGAGCTGTCGCACACTGCCGCAGGCGAGCCGCAGGCGCCGGCGCGCACGCTGCCCATCGCCAGCGTGGACACGGGACTGAAGCTGGAGCGCACGGCCGGGGCGCACGGCCAGGGTCTGATCATGCTCGAGCCGCGCCTGATGTACCTCTACGTGCCATACCGCAACCAGAGCCGGCTGCCGATCTTCGATACCGGCCTGCCGGACCTCGAGCCCGTCGAGCTCTTTCGCACGAACCGCTATGTGGGCGCCGACCGCGTGGGGGACGCCAACCAGGTGAGTGCCGCACTCACGACCCGCCTGCTCAATGCGCGCGACGGCCGTCAATATATGGCGGCGACCATCGGCGAGGCATTCTATTTCACTACCCCGCGCGTGACGCTGCCCGGGGAACTCATGGCCACGGACCGCCGTTCGGACATCGTGGCGCAGCTCGCCCTCGGCGGCTTGCGTCACTTCAGTGCCCATGCCGACGTGCAGTGGAGTCCACAAACCTCCCGGACCCAGCGCGCCGACATCGGCATCCAGTACCGGCCCGCGGGTGACCGGGTGATCGATCTGAGCTATCGCTACGAGCGTGCAGGCATCGAGCAGGCCGCCCCGGGGACTTTCTCCTGCGCCACGACATCGACACTCGCAAGCGGCTGCTGTGCCTCGACGGTCAGCCCGCTCGCGAGCAATTGCGGGGTCCGGCAGGCGGCACTCTCGGCGGCTTGGCCCATCGGGCGCTCCTGGCTCGTCTTCGCCCGCGGGGTCTACTCTCTGCAGGACCATGAGGCGCTGGAGAGATTCGTCGGGTTCGAGTACCGTTCCTGCTGCTGGAGCGTGCGCCTCGGTGCGCGCCGGTACGTGGCATTCCGGCCCACCCTGGCCGGGCAGACCACCGGCGCCCAGGACACCGGCGTTTACCTGCAGGTGGAACTCACCGGACTTGCCAGTGTCGGATCAGCGCCGGATAAGTTCCTTTCCGAGACGATTCCGGGATTTACACCAGCCGGATCGGCTGCGGCCGGCTACACTCGCCAGGACCCGAACTTCCCGGCAACGACCCCTTAAAGACATTCGAGGATCCACGCGCATGCGGCGGCTTTTTCCTTTATCCATCGGGCCCGCTCCCGGCGCCCGCCCGGTCCGGTCGATATGCGCGCTCGGGGCGCTGGCCCTGCTCACCGTGCTGCTTTCGCCAGGCCAGGCGCGGGCACAGACCCGCCAGATCTCCACCCAGGGGGAGCTGCTCGACCGGATCGCCGCCGTCGTCAACAACGGCGTGGTGCTCGAGAGCCAGCTCGACGATAGGGTGAAGGAGGTCAAGGCACAGCTGCAGGCCGAGGGGCTGACACCGCCGCCCGAGAGCGTGCTGCGCAAACAGGTGCTCAACAGCTTGATCCTGGAGCAGGTGCAGTTGCAGCAGGCCGAGCAGGACGGCATCACCATTTCGGACGACGAGCTGAATTCGGCCTTGCAGGAAGTGGCCAGGCGCAATCACATCGCCTTCGCGGACCTGCCGACCGCGCTGGCGCAGGAGGGCATCAACTACGCCTCCTACCGCGACCAGATGCGCGATCAGCTCATGATCGGCCTGCTGAGGCAGCGCGACGTGCTGCAGCGGATTGTGGTCACGCCGCGCGAAATCGACCAGTTCCTTGCCAGGGAAGCCAAGCGACCCTCGTCCGGCGAACAGTACGACGTCTCGCAAATCCTCATTGCGCTGTCTTCGGACGCCACGCCCGCCCAAATTGCCGCCGCTCGGCACCTCGCCGACAAGGTCGACCGGCTCGCCAAGGCGGGCAAGAGCTTCGCCAGCCTGGCGGTCGCTTATTCGAATGCCTCCGATGCGCTGAAGGGCGGCAATCTCGGTTGGCGCAAGGGCACCGAGCTGCCGACGTTCATGACCAACGTGATTCCCCGCCTCAAACAAGGGGAAGTAAGCGATGTGGTGCGCACGCCTTCCGGATTTCACATCTTCAAGCTGAACAAAGTCCGGCGCAACGGGCACAAAGACATCGTCGAGCAGGTGCACGTGCGCCACATCCTCCTGATCCCCAACGCGCTGCAGGACAATGCAACCGTGCGAGAGCGTCTGGAGAAGATCCGCCGGAACATCCTTGCCGGCAAGGTCAAGTTCTCGGTGGAAGCGGCCTCGGTCTCCCAGGATCCTGGCTCGGCCTCCGACGGCGGCAACCTCGGCTGGCAGAGTCCCGACGCCTACACGCCGCGGTTCGCCGCCGCGATCGCCAAGCTCAAGGTCGGCCAGATCAGCCAGCCGTTTCAGACACGCTACGGTTGGCACATCGTGCAGTTGCTGGGTCGCCGCAAGTTCGACGAGACCAAGGAGATGAAACGGCTACAGGCCATGGAGGCGATCCGCGCCAGCAAAGCCGACGAGGACACCGAGCTGTGGTTGCAGCGGCTGCGGGATGAGGCGTACGTCAAGGTCTTGAACGGCTGAGCCGAACCGGCCGCATGTTACCGCACATCGCGCTGACTTCCGGGGAGCCTGCGGGAGTGGGCCCGGAGCTATGTTTGCGCGTCGCCGCGGAACGCTTCGACTGCGGGCTCGTCTGTCTCGGCGACCGGGAGATGCTCGGCGAGCGCGCCCGGCAGCTCGGCTTGCCGGTCAGTCTGCGCCCCTACATGGGTGCAGCGCGGATCCACGAGCCCGGCACCCTCATCGTCGAGCATCACCCGCTGCGCGCCCCGGCCACCGCCGGGCGGCCCGATACGCGCAACGCCCGCTACGTGATCGAGCTGCTCGAACGCGCCTGCGATGGAGCTCTGAGGGATGAGTTTTCCGCAATCGTGACCGCGCCGGTGCACAAAGGCATCATCAACGACGCCGGCCAACCCTTTACCGGCCATACCGAATACTTCGCCGAGCGCGCGGGCGGCTCGCCGGTCATGATGCTCGTTGCGGGCTCGCTGCGAGTGGCACTCGCCACCACGCACCTGCCGCTTCGCGAGGTAAGCCCCGCCATCACGTTCGCATCGCTCTGCGAAATCTTGACCGTGCTCGATCGAGACCTGCGGACACGGTTGGGCATCGAGCGCCCACGCATCGCCGTCTGCGGCCTGAACCCTCATGCCGGCGAGGCAGGACACTTGGGCGATGAGGAAATCCGCGTGATCGCCCCGGCCATCGAGCACATGAGGCGGCAGGGCCTTACCGTGCACGGTCCCCTTCCCGCCGACACGGTGTTCGTGCCACGCATTCTCTGCGGTTACGACGCGATACTGACGATGTACCACGATCAGGGCCTGCCGGTGATCAAGCATGTGGGATTCGACGCTGCGGTCAACGTCACGCTCGGCCTGCCGATCGTGCGCACTTCGGTGGATCACGGCACCGCACTCGATCTGGCCGGAACCGGACGCGCCGATCCGGGCAGCCTCGTCGCCGCCATCGAGCTGGCAGTGAAGCTGGCCCTAGCCCAAGCCACAAGTGCTTGACCGGCGGGAGGCGCAAGGCGGCGAACGGACGGACGGGAATCCGCCCTGGGCAGTCCGCGAAGCCGGAAAAGCGTAGTGGAATGCGCGCTCGCAGGCGATTCGGCCAGCATTTTCTGCACGATCCGGCGGCCATCGAGCGCATCGTGGCGGCACTCTCGCCGGGGCCCGGGGACTGCCTGGTGGAAATCGGTCCGGGACGTGGCGCACTCACGCGAGCGCTGCTGCAATCCCCCTGCCGCTCCCTCGATGCGATCGAGATCGACCGCGATCTGGCGGCGCTGCTGCGCGCGGCGTTCGCCGGAGAGCGTCGCTTTGCGCTGCACGAGGCGGACGCGCTGCGTTTCGATTTCACGGCGCTCGCCCGCGAGCGGGGCCGATTGCGTGTGGTCGGCAATCTGCCCTACAACATCTCGACACCGCTGCTATTTCACTTGCTGAGGAGCGCACGGGCGCTCATCGACCTGCACGTGATGCTGCAGCGTGAGGTGATCGAGCGCATGGCGGCCGCCCCGGGCGATGCCGCGTATGGCCGGCTCACCGTCATGCTCGCTCCCTGGGTGGACGTGCAGCGGCTGTTCGACGTAGGACCGGGTGCTTTTCAGCCGCCGCCCAGAGTGTGGTCGGCAGTCGCCCGGGTGAGCGTACGTTCCAGTCCGGCTTTCCCGGTGAGTCCCGCTTTCGCCGCCATCGTGGCGGCCGCGTTCGCCCACCGCCGCAAGACGCTGCGCAACGCACTGCGGGGCCTCGTCACCGCCGCGCAGATCGAATGCTGTGGGATTGATCCCGCGGCGCGCCCCGAGACGCTGCCGCCTGCGGCCTTCAACGCGCTCGCGGAGCGAGCGAGGGCTCCCATCGGCTCCAGCTTGAGTTAGGCTAGGCGCCTGTCCCGCTCAGGGACGTCTCCCCCGGAGCGCGCCCTGAAACGGCCAGGTCCCCACTCCGGGCGAACGCGTGAGGCGCATATGACAACCCTAGCCTATCGCCGCATTCTGCTGGTGGTCGACCTCAGCGAGGACAGCCTGCAGATCGGCCGTCGCGCGGCGGCCATGGCAGCGCAATTGGGCGCACAGATCGAGCTGCTGCACGTGATCGAGTTCCTGCCGGTCGAACCCATGGCCGAGACGCTGATGGCCTCGGTGCGCATCGAGGACGAGCTGCTCGATCGGGCCCGCTCGCGCCTCGCGGCGCTGGCTCTGGAGCTCGGCGTGCCGGAGGCGTCCTGCCGGGTCGAGGCCGGCAGCGTCAAGGCCGAGATCGTGCGCATCGCCCGAGAGGGCCAGGCGGACTTGATCGTCCTCGGCAGCCGCGAGCGCCATGGACTGTCCATATTGGTCAATCTCACCGAAGACACCGTCCTGCATGCCGCTCCCTGCGACGTCCTGGCCGTGCGCGTCAGCAGGCCTCCCGGTTAAGATTGGGCGCATGCAAGCCGCCCACAATATCCGCATAGACGTCGAAACCAGCTACCTGCGCGAAGAGTCGGATCCGCAGGATCTGCGCTACGTTTTCTCCTACACCATCACGATCCGCAACGAAGGCGGATCGGCGGCCACGCTGCTCAGCCGATACTGGAAGATCACTGATGCCAACGGCGGGGTGAAGGAGGTGCGTGGCGAGGGTGTCGTCGGCGAGCAGCCGCGCCTGGAGCCCGGCCAGGGCTTCCGCTACTCGAGCGGCGCGGTGCTCGAGACCCCTGTGGGCACGATGCAGGGCAGCTACCAGATGATCGACGGCGAGGGGCGGCGGTTCGATGCGCCGATTCCGCTGTTCCGCCTGGCAATGCCCGGGATCCTGCAGTGAGCCGCCATGCCGTCGGCGATGTCCAGGGCTGCTACGACGAGCTGCGCGCTCTGCTCGATCGCCTCGGATTCTGCGCCGACCGGGACCGCCTGTGGTTCGTCGGCGATCTGGTGAACCGGGGTCCGAAGTCTCTCGACGTGCTCAGGTTCGTCCGAGCTCTGGGGGACAATGCCGTCGTCGTGCTCGGGAACCATGATCTGCACCTGCTGGCCGTGGCGATGGGTGGGCGGCGCGCGCGCCCCGCCGACACCCTGGAGGCGATCCTCTCGGCGAGCGACCGGCACAAGCTCCTCGAATGGCTCGCGAGCCGGCCGCTCGCCCACTTCGAGGGCGGTGACCTCATGGTCCATGCCGGGGTCGTGCCGCAATGGACGGTGCAGGCGACACTGGCGCTGGCGAATGAAGTCCAATCCGCCCTGGCGCAAGAGCCGCAGAGGGTTCTCGACAACATGTACGGCAACCAGCCGGATCAATGGAGCGCCGACCTTTCCGGGATGGATCGCCTGCGCTTCGTGATCAACGTGCTCACCCGCATGCGCGTCTGCACCCATGAGGGCCGTATCAACCTCGAGATGAAGGGCAAGCCACCCTCGCAAGACTCCCCGTGGCGGCCCTGGTTCGATGTCAAGCGGCTCACCGGCGATGCGCGCGTGATCTGCGGCCATTGGTCGGCGCTCGGTCTGCTCGTGCGCCGGGATGTCGTGGCGCTGGACACCGGCTGTGTATGGGGCGGGGCGTTGACGGCATTCGATCTGGACCGCGGCGCCGCCGTCTCGGTCCCTTCGCGCGGCTACCGCCCCATCGAACGCTAGGAGGTCCGCCTTGGAACCCTTGTGCAGCGTCAATTTTCAACAATGGATCGACCGCAACCGGCACCTGTTGCAGCCCCCGGTCTGCAACCGCAGGGTGTTCGCCGATGGCGACTTCATCATCATGGTGGTCGGAGGCCCCAACACCCGTCAGGACTTTCACGTCGATCCGGGCCAGGAGCTGTTCTATCAGCTCGAGGGCGACATCCTGCTGAAGACCCTGCAGGAGGGCCGCTGCGTCGAGGTGCCCGTCCGCCAGGGCGAGATGCTGCTGCTGCCGGCGCTCCTGCCGCACTCCCCGCAGCGCCCAGCCGGGACGGTCGGCCTCGTGATCGAGCGGCAGCGCCGTCCCGGGGAGCGCGACGGGTTCCAGTGGTACTGCCCGCGCTGCGCGCACCTGTTGCACGAGACCTTCATCGAGCTCACCGACATCGAGGCCGGGCTGCCGCCGGTGTTCGAGCGCTTCTACGCTGATCTCGCCGCGCGCACCTGCAAGCGCTGCGGCACGGTACTCGAGCGCTGAAGGAGCCTCAGCCGCAGCTTCAGCCACCACGGAGTTTGTCTTAAACTCGCCGCGCGGCGGTCGCAAAGAGAGACTCTCATGTCACGCGGTCTTGGTGTACGGTTTTTCCTCACCCTGCTCGCGCTCGGCTGCGTAGTGAGTGCCGCGCGGCTCGCGTTCGGACCGACCTCGGGTTTTCCGCTGCGGCTGCTGCCCCTGCACAACGGGCTTTACCGCATCGAGCCGCTGCCGCACTTCTCGCTTCCGCCCGGTCTGCACGCCGGCGATCTCCTACCGATTCGCCGCCTGCGGCCGGCCGCTCGCGCAGCTGTCTTAAGCAGTCACAATATCGCGCCGGACAGTGCGATTACGCTGCCGATCATCCGCGACGGCAGACGGCTCACCGTAGCGGTCCGGGCCGTCCCCGAGAGCGCTACGACGCTGGAGCTGGCCGAATTTCTCGGCTTTCAGGCGGTGATGTTCACGATCGCAATGCTGACGCTGTGGCGCGGGCGGGATTGGGCGGCCTGGGGACTTTCGGCGCTGTTCCTGAGCGCGCTGTTGATCGCCGGCCCGCTGCAGCTGCCGGTCGGGCTGCGCTGGGTATTCTGGCGCCACGAGATCAGGGCGCTGGCCGAGGTCGTGATGATTACGGCGCTGTACGTATTCGCCGACGCCCTGGCCGGCGCCAGCTTGACCGCGCGGCTGCGCACCGCGGCCCGCGTGAGTTTCGGGATCTGCCTTTTCATCATACTGGTCTTGAGACAGGCGCGGTATACGGCGCTGATCCACGCCGGCGTATCGTTGCTGGCACACGGTTATCCGCAACTCCTGCTGCCGCTGAGCTTCCTGATGCCGCTGCTCGTGCTGCTCGTCGGGTATCGCCATGCGGCGTATGAGGATCGGCTGCGGATCCGCTGGGTCCTGTGGAGCACCGCATTCATCTTTCTCAGCAATCTCCTGGAGTTTGCCGCACCCGTATCCTGGCAAATCGTGCTGAGTCAGGTGGTGATTGTGCTGCAGGCGTTGGCGACACTGGGCTTCCTGTACGCCGTGCTGCGCACGCGCCTGATCGACGTGGGCTTCGTCGTCGACCGTGCATTGGTGTTAGGCCTGCTCACCGCGCTCGTGTTCGGCACATTCTCCATCCTCGAGCTCGCGCTGCATCAGTTTGCGGTCAGCGACCGGGTGGGCTGGGCGCTTCAGGCGCTCGCCGCGCTCGTGCTGGCGATCGTGCTGAGCCCGCTGCACAAGCGCCTGGAGAACTGGATCGAGCAGGCTTTCTTCCGCAGCCAGCGCCTCGCGCTGCTCGCGCTCGAGCGCCTCGCGCGCGAATGTCCGTTCGTGGAGCAGGAGGCGCATCTTCTGGAACTGGCCATCGAGCGGATCAAGCCGCAGTGCGCCGGGGTCGCGATCTACGAACGCGCCGGCAACGGCTATCGCCGGCGGGCGGCGAGCGAGCCGTCCTGGCCGGCCGTAGTCGACGCCGACGATCCGATATTCGTCGCACTGCGCGCGCAGCGCCAGCCCGTGGCGCTCGAGGCACAGGCCAACCAGGTCGGCCCCGAAGGACTGGCGCTACCGATGACCGTTGCGGAGTCCGTCCTCGGCGCGCTCGTGTGCCGGCCGCGCGACGGAGAGCAGTTCGCCCCGGAGATTCGGGCCGCTCTGGCCAATGTAGCCCATCACCTCGGCATGGCGATCATCGGACTGCGGCACCGAGAGCATGCGCGGCTGGTGGCCGACATGGCCGCGGGCCGCATCGACGCCGAGGTCGCCCGGCGCCGCGCCATCGCCCTGGTGGAAGGCGAGCCAATGCAGGTGAACCTCCCGATCGCCTCCTGAGAGGTAATCGGTCGAGGCCGTGCTCAGCGCCTCTGCGGCGCGGCGGCCTCGCCGGCCGGCACCGCCTCGGGGATACCGATGCGGTGCGTCGACTTCACTTCCTCCATGACGAAGTAGCTGTGCGTCTGCTGCACGCCGCGGATGGCCGCGATGGTTTCCCCGAGCAGCGTGCGGTAGCGCTCCATGTCCTTCACGCGCACCTTGAGCAGGTAGTCGAATCCGCCGGCGACCATGTGGCATTCCATGATCTCATCGTGCGCGGCCACCATCTCCTTGAAGCGCTCGAAGGCCTCCGGCGTGGTGCGATCGAGCGTGACCTCCACGTACACCAGCAGGCCCAGCCCGAGCCGCCGCGCATTCAGGTGCGCGAAATACCCATTGATGAGCCCGGCCGCCTCGAGCCGGCGGATGCGCTCGAGAGTCGGGGTGACCGTGAGATTGACCTCGCGCGCCAGCTGCGAGACCGGCACGCGGCCGTCCTGCTGGAGCCGCACCAGGAGCCGGCGGTCGATGCGGTCGAGCGAGCCGAATCCGGATATTGCGTTTTTCTGCCTCATATCCAGTTTATTTTACTTCTATTGGCGACAAAATATAAAAATATTCTCTGCTATTACAGATAATATAAGAATAATCATCTTATTCTCTTCGTTTGCCGCATGACCGCCATATCCGCCCACCGGACGCTTGCAAAGGACCAGGACGCGCTCGAGACTTTGCGCGAGCACATGCGCGAGGCGACGCTGCGGCCGGAGGGGCCGGCGGTCGCGGCGCTGCGCGAGGAGTTGTCGGCCATCGAGGAGCCGCTGCAAGCCGCCCGCGCTCAAGCCATGCGCTGGGTCGTCGCGGCGCGCGCACACGCCCGCGCCGGCTCGCTCGTCGAATCTCTGCTCGGGCAGTTCGCGCTCGACAGCGCCGAAGGCAAGGCGCTGATGAGCCTCGCCGAGGCGCTGCTGCGCACGCCCGATGC
>JAJZVF010000069.1:0-5621 GCA_021845825.1 Pseudomonadota bacterium
CGCTCGGCGGGGAGCTGCTGCGCATCGATTGCCCGACGCCCGATCGGGCGATGACGGCGCTTGCGAGGCTGCCGGGGGTACGGGATGTCGCCATTTTCGGCAACAGCCTGCACGTCCTGGTGGACAATGCCGCGAGCGCCACCGCAGCGATTTCCGAGCTGCTGCGCACCGAGGGAATCGCGGCGGCGCGCGTGAGCCCGATCGATGCGACGCTCGAGGACGTTTTCGTGCGTCTCGTCAGCGCCAATCATGAGCCGGGGAGCGCAGGAGCAGGGACATGAAGATGCGCCGCGTCAGCGCGATTGCGCTGAAGGAGCTGCTGCAAGTCTGGCGCGACCCGCGCAGCCTTATGCTCGCCTTGCTGATGCCCGCGATGCAGATGCTGCTGCTCGGCTACGGGGTCAATCTCGATATCGCGCATGTGCCCACCTGCACATATGACGAGGAAGGCAGTCAGCTCAGCCAGGCCCTGCTCAAGCGCTTTGAGGCCTCGAGATACTTCGACCTCGTCGCGAGCCTGCACAACCAGAGGCAGATCAGGGGTGCCATGGACAGCGGCCGCTGCGAGATCGCCATCGTGATCCCGGCGGATTTCTCCCGGCAGATCAGCGAATTCCACCATGCCTCCGTCCAGGCGATCGTCGATGCGACAAATGACAACACGGCAACGATCGCGACCGCGTACGCGAATGCAGTGGTCGAGGGCTTCTCGAGCGACATCCGGCTCAAGCGCGCTGCGCTGCGGGGCGAGGCGCCGCCGCCGCCGCCGATCGCCGTGCAGCCCCGCGTCTGGTTCAACGAGGGTCTCGAGAGCCGCAACTTCATCATTCCGGGCATCATCGCACTGGTCCTCGCGCTCGTCGGGGCGCTGCTCACCTCGCTCACGGTGGCGCGCGAGTGGGAGCGGGGAACCATGGAGCTTCTGCTGTCCACGCCCGTAACGGCGCTCGAGATGATGATCGGCAAGCTCCTGCCGTACTTCGTCATCGGGCTCATTGACGCCGGCATCTGCCTCGGATTCGCCTTGCTCGTGTTCCACGTGCCGTTTCGCGGCGCCTTCACGACGCTCCTGCTCACGACCGCCCTTTTCCTGGTGGTCGTGCTCAATATCGGCTATCTCCTCTCGGTTCTGATCCGCAATCAGCTCGGGGCGAGCCAGATCGCGATGTTCGTCACCATCATGCCGATCTCGCTGCTCTCCGGATATGCGTTTCCGATCGATCAGATGCCCGCGGCCATCCGCGCGATCACGTACGTCATCTACGCGCGCTACTTCGTGACCATCCTCAAGGCGGTGTTCCTCAAAGGCAGCGGGATGGGTGCGCTTTTGGGACCGATCTCGGCGCTGGTCCTTTACGATGTCCTGGTTGTCTGGATCGCCTCGCGCGCGTTTCGCAAGCGAATTGCGTGACTGCCGTGCTGGGCCGGATCCTGCAGATCGTCATCAAAGAGCTCATCGAGCTCAGGCGTGACCGTTGGGCCCGCTTCAGGCTCTTCGTGCCCCCGCTCATCCAGGTGCTGATCTTCGGTTACGCGGCAACCTTCGAGATCTTCGGCGTATCGACGACCGTTCTCGATCTTTCCCACAGCCAGCAAAGCCGGGCGCTGATCGCGGACTTCGTCGACAGCGGCCGCTTCCATGTGGTGCGCGTGGCGAGCACGCAGCGTCAGGCGGAAGCCTCGATCGACAGCAGCCAGGCGGCGATCGCCATCATCATTCATGCAGGCTTCGCACAGGCGCTGCTCAAAGGCCGGGCCGCCCCGGTGCAGATCCTGCTCGATGGCACGAACTCGAACTCTGCCCTGATCGCCCTCGGCTACGCCGAGCAGATCATCACGAGCTTCTCGCGCCGGTACGCGACCGACTTTCTCTACAGAACGCAGCCGGCCGCCGTTGCGCAGCAGGTACACATCACGCTGCAGGATCGTCCATGGTACAACGAGAGCCTCAACAGCCGCTGGTTCTTCGTCCCGGGAGTCATCGCCACGCTCACCCTGGTCGTGGTCGTCAATCTGACCGCGTTCGCGATCGTGCGCGAGCGCGAGGTCGGCACGCTCGAGCAGATCATGGTGACACCGATCCGCCCCTTCGAGCTCATGGCCGGGAAGATGATTCCGTTCTTCGGGGTGGGGCTCGCGCTCGCCACGGCGATTACGCTGTTAGGAAGTCTGTGGTTTCAAGTGCCGTTCCGCGGCAATCCGCTCGTCCTGCTCCTCGGGACGTCCCTGTATTTGCTCAGCACCCTGGCGATAGGCTTGGCCATCTCCACGGTCTGCAAGACCCAGCAGCAAGCCTTCGCCACCAATTTCTTCTTCGTCAATCCGCTGTTCACCCTGTCGGGCTTCGCCTTCCCGATCGCGAGCATGCCGAAGGTGCTGCAGTGGCTCACCTACCTCGATCCGGTCCGCTATGATCTCATCATCATCCGCGCCACGTTCCTGAAGGGGGTGGGACTTGCGGTCCTCTGGCCGCAGCTGCTCGCGCTGTTTCTGATCGCCGCCGCCCTGCTCGCCCTGGCGGTGCTGCGCTTTCGAAGATCGATGGACTGAGCGCAGGCGGGGCGCCGGGGATGCCAGGGGCGCGCGGGGACCTGCGCGGCCCTGGCACTCGCGAGCGGCCTGCGCGCGCCGGCGGCGGCGAGGGCAACATCGAACCGCAGAGAGCGGGAGGGGCGTACTCTGGGGCGCCGTCGAACGGGCGGACGACCTCCGCTGCGGGGAGCCACCGGTGCAGCGGCGAGGGTGCACGGCCGCCTTGACCTTATATTAGTGAATGCTTATATTAGGGCCTCGTATGAGCCGGCGCCTGCACGGGGAGGGGGCCGGTCGAGAATCGCGACGCGAGAGGCCTGTCGCCCGACCGAGAGCGGAACATGAGTCCTTCCACCCACCATCGTCGATCGAGCCCGGGCGTGCTGCACGCGCTCGAGGCGGTCCAGGTTCATGCATTGCTGCGTGCGGGCCAGGCGGTGCTGATCGATGTGCGCGAGCCCGGTGAGTTCGAGGCGGAGCGCATCCCCGGCGCGCTGCTCTTTCCGCTCTCCGGGTTCGATCCGGCCTGCCTGCCGCTCGATGGCGCAAAGCGCATCATCTTTCATTGCGGCACCGGACGGCGCTCCGGGCAGGCGGGGCGTCGCGTGCTCGATGCCGGCGCCGAGGAGGCCTCTCATCTGGCCGGTGGCATCCAGGCATGGAAGGAAGCGGGCTTGCCGCTCACGCGCCTTGATCCGGCGACCGGCCGCACACATCACGCTCATCTTTGAGCCGGGCGGTCCTGCCCTTTAAGGCCGCGCATGCGGCCGATGCGCAAAGCGGCCGAGGGCGCGCGCCGGTGCCATCCGGGTGCGGTACGATAGCGGCCCACCCGTGTACCTGCTGCCTGGGATTCGCCCCCGTCGATGGATGAGGAACAATCGGCGACCTGTGAGGCTCTCAATACCCTGACGCCCGTCGCGGCGGAGGCTTGCGGGTGCGAGAGTCCGACCGCTCGTTTGGCGCCGCGCGTGCCGAGGCTGTCTCCGGCAGGGCACACGTTCGCTGGACTCTCGGACTGAAGGGACACGTGTGCTCGCCAAGATCCTCGAATCGGTCATCGCCTTCGCGAGCGCGCACCATGACGCCGCCTATGGGCTGATCCTGCTGGTCTCGCTGTTGGAGGCGCTGCCGGTGATCGGCGCCGTCGTGCCGGGGGATGCCGTCATCCTCGGCGTAAGCGCTCTGGTGCCGACCGGTGCGCTCGGGCTCTGGCCGTTGATCGTCGCGTCGTTCGCGGGCGCCGTGCTCGGCGACGGGCTCTCCTTCTGGCTCGGCTCGCACTACCGGCAGAGCATCGTCAACCGCTGGCCGCTGAAGCGCAATCCGGCGCTGATCGCCCGCGGCGAGACGTTTCTGCGCAGTCACGGCGGCAAGAGTGTGTTTGTGGCCCGCTTCACCCCGGGCGTGCGGGCCGTTGTGCCGGTGCTCGCGGGCATCCTGCAGATGGGCGTCGTGCGCTTCCTGCTCTTGAACGTGCTCTCGGCGCTCGTGTGGGCGCCGGCGCACATTCTGGCGGGGGCGGCGATCGGCGCCTCCTTCGTGCTGCTCGGAGCGGTTGCCGGTCGACTCGCACTGCTCGTGGCGCTGCTGCTGGTGTTGCTCGGCCTGCTCATCTGGGGGGCCCGCGCCGCGGTGCGACGGTTGCCCGCGCAGGCGGCCCGGGCGCAGGAGCGGTTGTGGCTGTGGGCGCGCCGGCGCGATGTCTGGTACAGCCGCCCGTTGCTCTCGATCCTAGACCCGCAGCGCAGGGAGTTGCCGGGCCTGGTTCTGCTCGGGGCGCTGCTCGTGGCGAGCCTGTGGCTGTTCTTCGGCGTGCTGCAGGACGTGCTGGCGGGTACCGCACTGGTGCGGACCAACGAGGCGGTGTTTCATTTCATGCAGTCGCTGCGAACCCATTGGGTGGATCAGATCATGGTCGCGATCTCCGAACTCGGGGATGCGACGGTGGTGACGGCCACGGCCTGTGCGGCCGTGCTGTGGTTCGCCTGGCGGCGCAACTGGCGGGCCGCGGCGCACGCGGTGGCGGCCGTGGTAGCGGCGAGCCTCTTTACCGTCGTCTTCAACGTGGCGCTGCACATTCCCCAGCCAGGAACGTTGCCGAAGGGTTGGGACATCTTTTCCTTCCCGAGCGGCCACTCGGTCGCGAGCGCCGCGCTGTACGGGTTTCTGGCGATCGTGTCGGTCTGGGAGATCGGCGCGCGCTGGAGGCTGCTGGTGACGAGCGCGGCGGCTGTGCTGATCGGGACGATCGCCTTCTCACGGGTGTATTTGGGCGCGCATTGGCTCTCGGACGTGCTCGCGGGCATGGCCTTCGGGCTCGCCTGGGCGAGCCTGTTGGCCATCGGGTATCTGCGGCACAACCCGCCACCGGTCGGGGCGGCGGGATTGTGGACGACCGCCGGTCTGACGTTCATCGTGGTGGGCGCAGTGCACGTCACGCACCGACACTCGACGGACATGGCCCGTTATACGGTCCAGGTGCGACAACACGTAGTGCCGTGGCGTGCGTGGTGGCGGCATGGGTGGACCGAGCTTCCGGTCCGCAGGATCGATCTCGCCGGCGGCGTCAAGGAGCCTTTGACCTTTCAGTGGGCGGGGGGTCTGAAGAGTCTCAGGGCCGAGCTCGTTTCCAAGGGCTGGACCAGGCCGGTTCCCTGGACGCTGCGCTCCTCGGTCGATTGGCTGGACCCGCACGCGCCGATCGCCGCTTTGCCGGTCCTCCCGCATCTTCAGAACGGCGACCCCGCGGTGCTCGTGATGGTGCACCTGCTTGGCCGACCGGCCGCGCGAGAGCGGCTGGTCTTGCGGTTATGGCCCTCGGACCTGCGGTTGAGCGGGCTCGCACCGGCGAAGATGCCGGTGTTCATCGGCACAGTGGCCGAGGAGCGCGCACGCCCCCTGGGGCCCATCGGCACGATCACCGAGGAGTTGCCCCACTTTGACGGGCCCCGCGATACGCTCGGGAAGGCGCTCGCGGCAAGCGTCCATCGGCTGGCCGAGCGGTCTTTGCCAAGACCTCAGCGCGGGTGGGACGGCCGGGTGCTGTTGGCACGGTCTACCGGATGACAGGCGCAAGGGGCGCAGCG
>JAJZVF010000069.1:5721-14176 GCA_021845825.1 Pseudomonadota bacterium
ATTACCAGGGATAGGTGCGCCCGTCGTAGTTGAAGAATCTGCCGGTGTCGGCCTGGCGGATAGAGCCGAATACGCGCCGCATGGCCGCGACGCTTTGCTCGGGTGTCAGGGTCGCGTGCGGCCCCCCCATGTCGGTGCGCACCCAGCCCGGGGTGATCAGGACGCAGGCGATGTGACGCGGCGCGAGGTTGATGGCCGCGCATTTCACCGCCATGTTGAGTGCGGCCTTGGAGCTGCGGTAGGCGATCCAGCCGCCTGAGTTGTTGTCCGCAATCGAGCCCATGCCGCTTGTGAGGGTGACGATCAGCTTGCGCGTGCCGCGCTCGATATGTCCGGCAAACGCCTCGATTACCCGCAGCGGCCCCAGGGTATTGACTTCGAGGACCTGCAGCCAGTCCTCGTAATCGATGCGCCCGAGCGTCTGGTGCTCGGCGCCCATGACACCCGCACAGTTGATGAGCACATCGATGGGCTCATCCTGCAGCTGCTGTGCCGCGTGCGCGACGCTGTCCGCGCCCGCCACATCGAGCGCGAGCGTGGTGAGCCGGCCTGCGGCCGTTTTCGCGAGCTCTTCGAGCTCCTGCGCCTGGGACGGATCGCGACAGGCGGCCAGCACTCGCCAGCCCTCGGCGGCGTACTGGCGGGCGAATTCCAGGCCGAGGCCGCGGTTGGCCCCGGTGATGAGGGCGGTGCTCATGGCGTTCTCCTGCCTCTGCCCCGCGGCCGGACCGCAGGGCGGCGGTCATGGTAGCGCCGCCTGCTGCCCCGCGCCATGCGGACAGCTTGGGCGCAATGACCGCTCCCTGAGGGCACAATTGTCATGCCCCAGTGCGATTCGCCCTCCAGGCGTATCAGGTGCGCCATGGCCGGGGCGAGCGTGTGTGTGGCGCAAGTGTGATGGAGGATCAGGCGATCGAGGGGCGCGTGCAGAACGCCGTGGGCCCGGAGCGGGGGCAGGAGATCGGCATCGACTTCGTGGAAGGCTCCGGGAGCGGCAGGCGGCAGCGGCCGGATGCGTTGCGCGGCCGGCCGCTGCCGAGGCCCTCGCGCTCACCGCGCAGATGTGCCCCGGGGCGGCCGATAGGTAGTTTCCGCGCCCCGGGCACGGATTAAACGATAACCGCCTCACGGCGTGCGTAAATTCCCGGACAGCGGGAAAAATACGCGGCCCTATCATAGGTGTGCAGCCGCCCCGGTCCCTGAGCGAGTTGGTCGCGGGCTGCAAGAGCGCCACGGGCGCCGGCCACGGCGTCCATCTTAAGAGGAGGGCGGCCATATGCTCGCAAAGAAAGCCACACTCATCGCCTCGATCGCGACCGGCTTCGTTCTCTCGGGGTGCGCGCCGCCGCGGACGGTGAGTTACCAGAAGGACGTGCAACCGATCCTGCAGAGCAACTGCGGCACATGCCACGATCAGGGCGGGGTGGGCTACGAGGTGAGCGGTTTCAGCGTCGCAAGCTACGCGGGGCTCATGAAAGGCACGAAGTATGGGCGGATGATCGACCCAGGGCATGCGCGGCAGAGCAACCTTGTGTGGCTGCTCGAGCATAACGCCCATCCGAGCATCAACATGCCGAAGCTGTGCGAGCAGATGAACATCCCCACGGGCAAGTGCGCCGCCGCGGCGCCCTTCGCCCGCAGGCTGCCCAAGCGTGAGGTGACCTTGATCGCCCGGTGGATCAATCAGGGGGCGATCGATAATTGACCTGCCGCCGGTGCCGGGCAGTCCGCGACGGGCGGCCGGCGGGCGGCGCGCGATCGAGAGCAGATCTCGATCGTGGACGTTGTACTTGATACAAAGTATCATAAGGACATGTTGCGGCGCTCGCTCATTCCCGCTGTTGCGCTCTCGCTCACCACCCTGGTCGCGGGCTGCGCGAGCCCCGTGCAAGGGGGGCGCCCGATAGCGATCGGCATCGAAAGCCAGTACGCCGATGTCATCTCGCAGATCGCCGGTCCTTACGTCGAGGTACGGGCGATCGAGACCAACCCGAACACCGACCCGCATCAGTTCGAGGCCAGTCCTGCGGTCGCGCGCGCCATCGCCTCTGCCTCGCTCGTCGTCGAGAACGGCCTGGGATATGACCCCTGGGCCGCAAGGATGATCGCCGCCGAGCCGAGCGCCCGGCGCAAGGTCATCGATGTGCAACGCCTGCTCGGCTTGCCGGCAATCGCCAATCCGCATGTGTGGTACGACCCCGGGACCATGCCCGCGGTGGCCGCGGCGGTGGCGGCGGCACTGTCGAGCCTGCAGCCCGCGCAGGCCGCCTATTTCCAGGCCAATGTGCGCAAGTTCGACGCCTCGCTCGTGCCGTGGACAGAAGCGCTCGCCGCGTTCAAGCGCCGCTACCCGCGCACGCCCGTCGCGGTGACCGAGCCCGTCGCGGACGAGCTGCTCACGGCTGCCGGCTGTAGCATCCTGACTCCGCACTCGCTGCAGATCGCCATCATGAATGGGGTCGATCCGGCGCCCCAGGACGTGGCGGCGGAAAATGCGCTGCTCAGAGAGCATCGCGTGAAGGTGCTGGTGTACAACCGCCAGGTCACCAGTGCGCTCACCGACTCGTTCCTGGAGCTCGCCCGCCGCAGCGGCATTCCCGTGGTCGGCGTCTATGAGACCCTGCCGGCCGGGTACGACTACCAGTCCTGGATGCAAGCGGAGCTCGCGGCACTTGTGCGGGCGGTCTCGCGCGGCGTATCGACCGAGACCCTGGGGCGGGGCGCAGCGCACCCATGACGGATGCTGCGGTACTTTCCGTCCATGGCCTGCGTGTGTCCTTTTCGGGCCGTCCGGTCCTGAAGGACGTGCAATTCGAGCTGGCGCCGGGGGAGTTTTGCGCGCTGATCGGCGCGAACGGTTCGGGCAAGACGACGCTATTGAAAGCCATTCTCGGCCTCCTGCGGCCGGAGGCGGGCGAGGTGAGGATCGATGCGGGCGCAAGCGCCGCTCGCATCGGCTACGTCCCGCAGAAGATCTCGATCGATCCATATCTGCCGCTGCGCTCCCGGGACGTGGTGGCGCTCGGGCTCGATGGCGCTCGCTGGGGATGGCCTCTGCGCTCAAGGGTGCGGGATGCCCGGGTGCAGGAGATGCTCGAGGCGGTCGGGGCGATGGACCTTGCCGACCGGCGGGTCGGTCAACTCTCCGGCGGGCAGCAGCAGAGAGTGCTCATCGCGCATGCGCTGGTGCGCCATCCGCGGCTGCTGCTGCTCGATGAGCCGCTCGCCAATCTCGATGTGCGCAGCACCGCGGAGGTCGTCACGCTCCTGCGCCAGCTGTCGCTGCAGTACCGGACGGCGGTGCTGCTCTCGGCCCACGACATGAATCCGTTGCTGCCGGTGATTGACCGCATCGTGTATCTCGCCAACTGCTGCGCTGTCTCCGGCAAGGCGAACGATGTGATCCGGACCGAAGTGTTGAGCCGGCTCTACGGTTACCATGTGGATGTAGTGCGGGTCCACGGGCGGGTCGTGGTGATTGCCGCGCACGAACCGGAGGAAATCCGCGCCGCCCTCGCACGCGATCCGGTGCATACCGCTGAGATCCCTTGAGGGCTCATGTCTTTGCTTGAGTTCATTTTCCCGCCCGGGTTCCTCGCCAACGGACCGGTGCACACGGCGCTCATTGTCGGGGCGGGGGCCGCCATCGTCTCGGCCGTGGTCGGCGTCTTCACCGTCCTGCGCGGGCAGTCCTTTGCCGGGCATGCCCTGGCGGATGTGAGCAGCGCCGGGGGTTCGGCGGCCTTCCTGCTCGGCATCAATCCCTTGCTCGGTTTTCTCGGTGTCGCGGCCCTGGCGGCCGGCGGGATGGAGTGGGCCGATGTGCGCGATGCGCGCGAGCGGGATCTCGTGACCGGGGTGATGTTGGGGGTGGGGTTGGGACTTACGGCGCTGCTCCTGTACCTCGACACGCTCCGGGGCAGCACGAGCGGTGCAGCGATCGCCGTCCTGTTCGGATCGATGTTCACGATCCCGGCCTCCATCGTGCCCCTGGCGCTGGCCGTCGCCGGGGCCGCGCTCGTGGCGATTGGGGCGATCTATCGGCCGCTGCTGCTCAGCTCGCTGTCGGCGGACCTCGCGCAGGCGCAGGGCGCGGGGGTGAGGCGCACTGGCCTGGTGCATGCGCTCGCGCTGGCGCTCGCGGTGTCGCTGGCGGCGATGACGGTCGGGGCCATCCTCTCGACGGCGCTGCTCATCGGGCCGGCGGCGGCGGCGCTGCGCCTTGCCGACCGGCCGGGCCGGGCACTCGCCTGGGCGGTGCTCATCGGGTGGGCAGCCACCTGGGGCGGCATTCTCCTCGCCTACGACAGCTTCTACTGGACGCCGGGCCACGGCTGGCCGGTGAGCTTTTTCATCGTCATGCTGATCTTCATCGCCTATCTGCTGGCCGGTCTGGTGGGGCGGTGGCTCACGCCGCGCAGCCTCGAGCGGCCGGCGTAACACGCCGCGTGGCGCGGGGAATGAACATGTTCTCGGATTTCATGACCAACACATGGATCGTCGCCACCTTGGTGGCCGTCGTCGCCGGGGTGGTCGGTTTTTTCGTCGTGGTGCGCCGCGCAGCCTTCGCCGCGCATGTGCTGCCGCTCGGTGCTTTTCCGGGGGCGGCCGCGGCGAGCCTGCTCGGGGTGAGCGAACTTGCCGGCATCGTGGTGTTCTCCGGACTCGGGGTGCTCGGCATCAGTCAGCTGCAGCGCTGGGATCGCCGGGAGGTGGCCACGGCGCTGTGGCTGGCCGTGGCGCTCGCGCTCGGCACGCTCTTTCTCAGCATGACGCGCGAGTATTCCCAGGGTCTATATGCCCTGCTGTTCGGAGAGGTGCTCGGTGTGAGCTCGCGTGCCATCGTCCCGGTCGCCGTGCTGAGCTCGATCGCGATCGCGATGACTGCGCTGCTGTTTCGCCCCCTGCTGCTCGATTCCCTCTCGCCCGAGCTTGCCGAGGCCGCGGGCGCGGCCAGCCGGTGGCTGGAACTCGCCTTTCTCGCCGTGCTGGCGCTCGCTACCGCCACGGCCCTGCCGGTGGTCGGGGCGCTGATGGTATTCAGCCTGATGGTGGGTCCGGCCTCGGCGGCGCGCATGTTTTCCGACCGGCCGGGGACGGCGCTCGCGCTCACGATCGGACTTTCGCTCGCCACGGTGTGGGGCTCGATCGCGCTCTCCTATTTATCGGATTGGCCAGTGGGCTTTTTCGTCGGGACTCTGGCCGGGCTGTCCTATGCGGCGGGGCGAGTGACGGGTGTCACCGGCGAGGGGCGCTAAAGGGCGGCCGCGTGCCAAAGGCGCACAACGTGAGGCCGGCGTCCGCCCTGGAGCGGACGCTGCATCGACTGGAGGATCTGTGCCGCGAGCGCGGACAGCGCCTGACCCGGCCGCGGCGTGCGGTGCTCGCCAAGCTGCTGTCGGCGCGACGGCCGCTCTCGGCGTACGAGCTCCTTGACCTGCTGCGGTCCGAAGACGGCAGGTCGACCGCGGCGAGTGTCTATCGGACGCTCGATTTCCTGATGGCACTCGGCATCGTGCATCGGCTGGAGAGTACGCGCTCCTTCGTGCTGTGCGAGCACCCCGATGGCCCGCACTGGGTGCAGTTTCTCATCTGTCGCCGCTGCGGACAGGTGGTGGAGGCGGAAGATGAGCGCGTGGCGGCCGCCACCGAGAGACTCGGACAGCGGCTGGGGTTTGCGCTCGATCAGCACATCGTCGAGCTCACGGGCGTGTGCGAGAGTTGCCGGGGGAGCAGGGCGCCCCACTGACGCCCGTGATGGCCGGCATCCCGAGGGCGAGCGACGGCTTTCGGATGCGCCGGTGCATGTGTCGCAGGCTGGAGGGCTCAGCGGCCGTGGGCGGGTTCGGCCTCGGGCATCAGGACCTCGGCGCTCAGGTGGGTGCCGAGGGTGAGCTGATGCGGTATGCAGTTCGATTGATAGCGGATGTCGCGGGTGCTGAACAGCGGCAGGAACGTCTCCTTGAACTGCTCGATCAGCTCGCAGTTGCCTTCTTCCTCGATGCTCGCATCGCTCGGCATGAGCACGACCTTTTGCCAGTGCGCGCGGACCGCGGGCCCCATCGCCTTGCCGTGCTTCGAGGAGGCCGGAACGAGCACTTGCATGGTTACCCGCACGCCGGGGAAGGGCTCGACGCCGCCCGCCCGGATACACCCCTGCTCGCGGACCTTGAGGTCGCGGGCGCCGAGCTTCGCCAGCATCTGCCGGATCTTGTCGCGCAGGCCGCCGCAGGAATAATGGGTCGTGAAGCCCTGATAGACGAAAGTGACATGTCGGGGCATCCAGACGGCTTCGATGCTCACCGGCGCCGCCGCAAAGGCCGGCAACGCGCCGAGCAGGACCGCCGCCATCGCTGCGCTTGCCACCTGGCACAGTACTTTGATACGCATGGTCTTACCCCAAGGTGTTTGACGGAAACGAACTCCGCGGCAGCCGCGCTCGCAGCAGCCACTGCTTAAGATGCTGCGCTTCACTTCGTCACCGGGCAAGGCCGCACTTGCCGCAGCTTGATCCGGATTATTTACCCAACGGCACGCTCATGCAGCGCGGGCTTGATCCGCCAGGCATTGTCCGGGCGTCAGCAACGGGATGGCTTTCCCACAGCCTGCGAGCACGAAACCACAGCGGCCCGGCAGAGGCCTGAGCAAGGTGAGCCTGCGCTGCCGTACGCGCGGAGAGCTCACAGCGCGGGGGGGCGTGACGGCCGCGGCAAGGCTTCGGCGGCTTGCAACGGGCGATGCGGTGCCGTTCGGCTCGACAGGCAAGGGAGGATTTGCCATCCTACGGCCCGATGGGTTTCGGCGGATGTCGGTCCGCCGGTGAAATGGGAACACGGTAGGGCGAGCGCGCCTGATCCGTGGCTGCCCCCGCAACTGTGAGCGGCGAGTTTTGCGTCCTTCAGAGATGGCCACTGGGAAACCGGGAAGGCCGGAGGCAAGACACCGACCCGCGAGCCAGGAGACCTGCCCATCGTGTCGTTGTGTAATCGGCTGCGGCGGGCGGCCCGGGTGCGATGTCCGGGACTCTTTCCACCGCGGCGTATGCCCCGCACGTGGGTGCGGAAGGAGACTCGATGTCGCGGCTCGCATTAGGCTCATCCTCAAGCTCATCCGCCAGCCTGCGTGGGCGGATCATATTCGTGATCCTGGCGTTGATTGCCTGCAATGCCCTGGCCTGGCTATGGGCATTCGTGGCGTTCCGCCATCATCCTCTGTTGCTCGGCACCGGGCTGCTCGCCTACGTCTTCGGTCTTCGCCACGCGGTGGACGCCGACCACATCGCGGCCATCGATAACGTTACCCGCAAGCTCATGCAGGAGGGCAAACGCCCGGTCACGGTGGGGCTGTTCTTCTCGCTCGGCCACTCGACGGTGGTCGCCGTGCTCACTTTGGGGGTGGCGGTGGCGGCATCGGTGCTGCAGGGGCACCTCGGGGACCTGAAGGTCATTGGCGGCCTGATCGGCACCGGCGTCTCCGCCTTCTTCCTGTTCGCCATCGCCGCGGCGAACATCGCCATCCTTGCCGGCACCTGGCGCAGCTTCCGGGAGGCCCGCGACGGCACGCTTAAGCAGGACGGCCAGGCGCTCTTCCCCGGAGGCGGCCTGATGGCGCGCCTTTTTCGCGGACTGTTTCGCCTCATCGAGCACAGCTGGCAGATGTACGGAATCGGCCTGCTCTTTGGCCTGGGGTTCGACACCGCCACTCAGGTAGGACTGCTCGGAGTGTCGGCGGCGGGTGCCTCGAAAGGCCTCTCTCCGTGGGCGATCATGGTGTTCCCGGCGCTGTTCTCCGTCGGCATGGCGCTCATTGACACCGCCGACGGCATGCTGATGCTGGGCGCCTATGGCTGGGCATTCACCAAGCCGATCCGCAAGCTCTATTACAACCTGACGATCACCTCGCTCTCGGTGCTGGTCGCGGTGCTCGTCGGCAGCATCGAGACCCTGGGGCTCATCGCCGGCTACTTCAAGCCCGCCGGCGCATTCTGGCGGTTCATCGGTGCCGTCAATGACAACTTCGGCATGCTCGGCTACGGCATCATCTCGTTGTTCGTGTTGGGATGGGTCGTGTCCCTCATCATTTACAAGGTCAAGCGCTACGACGTGGCGTGATGGGCCCGCGCCCCATGCCCGGGCGGATCGCTCGCCGACCGCGGGGGCTCCATGCGGCCCCCGGGCTCAATTCAGCTTCTCGCGTTGAACGAAGCGCACCAGCCGTTGGCGTCTACGGCATAGCCGGCGAAGATCTGACAGCCGGCGAATCCGGCACTCTGCCCGGGCTTGCCGAGGAAGAAGCGGCACTGACCGCAGTGCTCACCCGGCTTGTAAGTCGGGAATTTCGCGCGATCGACCTGGTTGTGGTTGGCACGGTAGCCGAGCGACTTGGCAAGCGGATCGGACTCGGAGAGGTGGGGCAGAGCGGCATGGGCGGTCCGCGGGCGCAGGCCGATCACCGC